>NZ_CP135916.1:663571-995357 GCF_032391395.1 Sphingomonas sp. Y38-1Y | reverse complement strand
GGGCGTCAGTTCGGTGCGGACCGCGGGCGGTGCGATCTCAATCACCTCGACCTTGCCCACCAGCGCCTCACGCAGACTGACGGTGTAGCTGTGCACCGCCGCCTTGGTCGCCGAATAGGTCGGCGTCGCAACCAGCGGCACATAGGCGAGGCCAGAGGTCACGGTGACGATCGCGGCATCGGGCTGCGCCACCAGATGATCAATCAGCGCATCGGTCAGCCGGATCGGCCCCAGCAGGTTGGTGGTGATTGTCGCCTCCGCATCGGACAGGTCGCGCGCGGCATCGACGGTCTCGAAGCGCATGATGCCGGCATTGTGGACGACAGCGTTGAGTGCGGGAAAGCGCGCGATCACCTCGGCCGCGAACGCCTTGATCGCCGCGGCATCCTCGATGTCGAGCGTCAGCGCGTGCATGTTCTCGTGCCCCGCGATCGCCTCGTCGAGCGCCGACTGGCGGCGCCCGGCGACGATCACCGTGTTGCCCGCGCCCGCGAGCCGGTGCGCCAGCGCCGCGCCGATGCCCGAACCGCCGCCGGTAATGAGGATGGTGTTGCCGCTCGTCTTCATGTCCGCCTCCAGGGGAAGGATTGCGGCGGCTATCTTGGGCGGCGCGGGCGCGATGGAAGGGGGACGCGTCGAAAAAAAAGGTCGCGGGCACGGCAAAAGGGGCCGGCGTCGCCGCCAGCCCCTTCAAACCCCGCTTCCTTCCCTTGTCGGGTCGTGCCGCCGGGCTCCGGTCACCGGGGCCGGATGCGGGATCCTGCGCGCACCAGGGTGCTTGCTGTGCCCGCGCTCCGGCCTCGATGGCCAACGACAGGGGTACCGCCTGCCGCCTGTGCTTCCGCCGCCATCCGCCATTTGCCCGAGGGCGCCTGGCTTTGGCCGCTTCGGCCCGCCCTTCCGCTTGGCTCCCAAGGGAGCGTCGCCGTCCGGCGGTTTGCGTTCTCTGCTTCGGTCCCGGCTTTCCGATCCGACCGAAGGTCCGATCATCATGCCGCGTCCATCGCTTCGTTCGCCCGAAGTCCTGGCCTCTCGCGGTTTCCCAAAGGCACCTGCGCGACGCCGCCGACTTCGCATAACCGTTTCGATTTGCTTCGATTTCTCGAACCGCCTTGCTCCGGCTACCTGCAAAGCGTCTCATGCGCGCCGAGTCGCGCCAAGCGGCAAATCGTGCGGCGCGCCTGTGGAAAGCGTGGATCGTGGGGATGACACCGGGCGACTCGCGCGGGCCGGGGCGGCGGCCGGATAGCCGATCGCCTGCGGGCTGCAAGCCCCCCTCGACATCGGCCCCCGTCCACGCCACAGGCCCCAGCCCATGAACGATCCCGCCACGATCCGCCGTCTCTATGGCCGCCGCCAGGGCCACAAGCTGCGCGCCGGCCAGGCCGCGCTGGTCGAGGACCTGCTGCCGCGCATCAGCGTGCCCGCGGACGGCCCGCTCGATGCCGCGCGTCTGTTCGGCGACGATCGCCCGCTCGAGTTCGAGATCGGCTTCGGTGGCGGCGAGCATCTGGCGGGCCAGGCCGCGGCGCGACCGGACACCGGCTTCATCGGTTGCGAGCCCTTCCTCAACGGCGTCGTCTCGGCGCTCGGCCACGTTCGCGACGGCGACTTGGGCAATGTCCGACTGCACATGGGCGACGCCCTGGAAGTGCTCGAACGACTGCCCGACCAGAGTCTCTCGCGCCTCTATCTGCTTCACCCCGATCCCTGGCCCAAGGCGCGCCACGCCAAGCGGCGGATGGTCAATCACGGCCCGCTCGACCTCGTCGCCGCCAAGCTGAAGCCGGGCGCCGAGTTCCGCCTCGGCACCGACGATCCGACCTATTGCCGCTGGTCGATGATGGTGATGAACCAGCGCCGCGATTTCGAATGGCAGGCGACGAGCGCCGCCGACTTCCTCACCCGCCCCGCCGATTGGCCCGAGACACGCTACGAGCGCAAGGCACGCCGCAAGGGGCACGAGGTGTGGTATTTCCGCTACGTCCGACTCTGATAGCGAGGGTGCGATGAGCGACGACGATGCGAAGCGGGTGATCGGCATTGTCCTGTTCGCGGAGTTCGAGACGCTCGACGTGTTCGGGCCGGTGCAGATGCTGGGGCGGCTGCCCGGTCATCGTCTCGTCGTCGTGACGGAGGATGGCCGACCGGCACGATCGTCGCAGGGCATCGAGACGGTCGCGCATCACGGCTTTGCCGATGCGCCGGCGATTGACGTGCTGCTGGTGCCCGGCGGGATGGGTGCGCGGCGCGAGGTCGAGAATGGCGCGATGCTCGATTTCCTGCGCGAGCGATCGGCGGCTGCGCGCTGGACGGCATCGGTGTGCACGGGCGCGGCGCTGCTGGCGAAGGCGGGGCTGCTCGACGGGCGGCGCGCGACGACCAACAAGGTGGCGTTCGACTGGGTCGCCGGCCTTGCCGCCCAAGTGAACTGGCAGAAACGCGCACGCTGGGTCGCGGACGGGCGGTTCTACACGTCGTCGGGCGTCTCCGCAGGCACCGACATGGCGCTGGCGTTGGTGGCAGCGCTCTACGGCCGGGACGAGGCAGAGGCGGCCGCCGCCCGGGCGGAATATGTCTGGAACGACGATCCGGACAACGACCCGTTCGCGATCGACGGCTGAGCCGGATGGTCTTCACCGACATCGCCTTGCGCACCTATAATCACAGCTGGCGGCTCGACCCGATCGTTCGCAGCCTGCTCGACACCGACTTCTACAAGCTGTTGATGCTCCAGCTCATCTGGCGGCTGCATCGCGATACGCACGCGACCTTCGCGCTCATCAACCGCACCAGGTCGGTGCGGCTGGCCGATGTGATCGACGAGGGCGAGCTTCGCGCGCAGCTCGACCATGCGCGGACGCTCCGCTTCGGCAAGAAGGAGCTGATCTGGCTGGCGGGCAACAGCTTCTATGGCACCGCGCGGATGTTCGAGCCCGAGTTCCTCGCCTGGCTGCGCGACTTCCAGCTGCCCGACTACGAGCTGAGGACGGTGGACGGCCAGTTCGAACTGCGCTTCGCTGGCCCGTGGACGCACACGACGATGTGGGAGATCCCTGCCCTCTCGATCGTCAACGAGCTGCGCGCCCGCGCGGCGATGCGCGGCAAGGACCGGTTCGCGCTTGACATCCTCTATGCGCGGGCCAAGGCGCGGATGTGGGCCAAGGTGGAGCGGCTGCGCACGCTTCCCGACCTCGTCCTCTCCGACTTCGGCACGCGGCGGCGCCACGGCTTCCTCTGGCAGCGCTGGTGCGTCGAGGCGGTGAAGGAGGGGCTGGGCGACCGCTTCATCGGCACGTCCAACGTGCTGCTGGCGATGGACACCGACTTGGAGGCGATCGGCACCAACGCGCACGAGCTGCCGATGGTCACCGCCGCGCTTGCCGAGGATGACGCCACGCTCGCTGAGGCGCCGTACCGCGTGCTCGACGAGTGGCGCCGCATCTATGGCGGCAACCTGCTGATCGCGCTGCCGGACGCGTTCGGGACGACGGCCTTCCTGCGCGATGCGCCCGCCTGGGTCGCCGACTGGACGGGCTTTCGGCCCGACAGCGCGCCGCCGATCGCCGGGGGCGAGCAGATCATCGACTGGTGGCAGGCGAAGGGCCGCGATCCGCGCGGCAAGCTCCTGATCTTTTCCGACGGCATGGACGTCGATACGATTGAGCAGACCTATCGCCATTTCGACGGGCGCGTGCGGACGAGCTTCGGCTGGGGCACCAATCTCACCAACGACTTTCGCGGCTGCGACCCGGACGGCGACGATGCGCTCGCGCCGATCTCGCTCGTCTGCAAGGTGGTGAGCGCCCACGGCCGCCCCGCGGTCAAGCTGTCGGACAATCCCGAGAAGGCCACCGGCGATGCGGCGGAGATCGCCCGCTACCTGCGCGTCTTCGGCGATGCCGGCCGCGGCGTGCAGCCCGTGAGCGTGTAACCGCCCCCTCGATTTCGCTGCTGCGCCGCGGCATGATGCGCGGCGGAGGACCGGCATGAGCGAGCTCGAACAGAGGCGGCATCAACTCTATCCGGTGCTGAGCGCCGCGCAGGTCGCGACCGCGCGCCGCTTCGCGAGCGGACCGGCGCAGCAATTCGAGCCCGGCGCGACGATCTTCTCGATCGGCGAGCCCGGCACGCCCGCGTGGCTGGTGCTGGACGGCGCGATCGACATCGTCCGCCGCCGCGGCATCGGCGGGGAAGCGGTGACGCACCGCTACGAACCCGGCCAGTTCAGCGGCGAGGTCAATCAGCTCGCCGGCCGTCCCGCGCTCGCCGGCGGACGCGCGGGTCCGGCGGGGTGCACCGCCCTCCCCTTCGATGCCGCGCATCTTCGCGCGCTGATGATCGGGTCGGCCGAACTCGGCGAGATCGTGATGCGCGCGCTGATCCTGCGCCGGGTCGACCTGATCGACGATGCCGAGGCGGGGACGATCATCATCGGCAATCCGGACTCGAGCGCCGTGCTCGACCTTCAGGGCTTTCTCGTCCGCGGTGGCTATCCCAATCGCGTCCTCGACGCCTCGACCGATGCCGAGGGCCATGCGCTGGTCGAACGGCTGGGCGTGCTGCCCGAGGAACTGCCGCTGGTCGTCTGTCCCGACGGCTCGCTCCTCCGCCGTCCGACCGAGCTCGAGATCGCGACGTGCCTGGGCATCGTGCCGGAGATCCAGGATGGCGCCACCTATGACGTGGCGGTCGTCGGCGGCGGCCCTGCCGGGCTGGCGGCGGCGGTCTATGCCGCGTCGGAGGGGCTGTCGGTGGTCGTCCTCGACGAGCGCAATGTCGGCGGCCAGGCGGGCGCGTCGTCGCGGATCGAGAATTACCTGGGCTTCCCGACCGGCATCTCCGGCCGCGCGCTTACCGGCCGCGCGTTCAACCAGGCGCTGAAGTTCGGCGCCGAGATCGCCGTGCCGATCGGCGTCGAGCGGCTGGACTGCACCGACGCGCCGCCGGCGGTGCGATTGCGCAGCGGCTGTCGCATCAACGCCGGCGCGGTCGTCATCGCCTCGGGCGCGCGCTATCGCCGGCCGGACATCCCCAACCTCGCGATGTTCGAGGGGCATGGCGTCTCTTATTGGGCAAGCCCGATCGAGGCGCGGCTGTGCGCCGGCGAAGAGGTGGCGCTGGTCGGCGGCGGCAATTCGGCGGGTCAGGCGATCGTCTTCCTTGCGCCGCAGGTGAAGCGGCTCCACCTTCATGTCCGCCGTCCGTTGGCGGCCACCATGTCGCGCTATCTGATCGACCGGATCGAGGCGCTGCCCAACGTCACCTGCCATGTCGGGACCGAGATCGTCGGGCTGGAGGGCGATGCCGAGGCGGGGCTGCGCGGCATGACCGTCCGGCGACTGAACGACGGATCGCGAAGCGAGGTACCGATCCGCCACCTGTTCCTGTTCATCGGCGCCGATCCCAACACCGACTGGCTGCGCGGCTGCGTCGACATCGACGGCAAGGGCTTCGTCACGACCGGCGCCGGGGGCTTCCCGTTGGAGACGAGCCATCCCGGCGTCTTCGCGATCGGCGACGTTCGCGCCGGATCGACCAAGCGCGTCGCCGCCGCGGTCGGCGAGGGCGCCGCGGTTGTCGCACAGATCCACGCGATGCTGGCGGCACGGCCCGCATAACGGCACGAAAAACCCCGACCGGCCGGGGCCGATCGGGGTTCTCGCCTTGCCGATCCACTGTCCAGGGGGACCGACGGGGCCGGCGCCATCCGCCCTCGTCGAAGGGGGGAGGCGGCGGCGCCGGGTACGCTGTACTGGAACCGTCCGCTTAGCGGAGCAGCGAGAGCACGCCCTGCTGCGACTGATTGGCCTGCGCCAGCATCGCGGTCGACGCCTGGCTCAGGATCTGCTGCTTGGCGAGCATCGTCGTCTCGGCCGAGAAGTCGGCGTCCTCGATGCGGCTGCGCGCGTCGGTCAGGTTGGTCATGTTCGTCGTCAGGTTGTTGACCACCGACTGGAGACGGTTCTGGCCTGCACCGATGGAGGCGCGAGTTGTGTTTACGTCCTTTAGCGCCTGCTTCAGATCTACGAGCGCCTGCGTTGCTCCCGCCGCATCCGAAATGTTGACGCCACCTACAACCCCGCGATCGGCAGCAGGCTGGTACATGGTCATATCTGCTCGCAGCGTAACATCGGTCCCGATCATCGCAGAGGTCGCTGCGGTCGGGGTACCACTCGCACCACCAAGCAGAGCACCGTAGGCCACGTCCTCGGCAGTCACCGTGTACGTTTTGCCGATCTTGGGATCGCCAGCCTGAAGAGCCGAAGTCAGACCCGGCGAGGCTTGGGCACCAAGTGCACCACTGACGGCCGACATATCGAGGCTGCCGATGTTCAGGGTAATCTGGTCGGTATCGCTCGCCCCAACCTGGATCACGACGGGCCTGCCACCAGCGGCTGCACTGAAGAGGTCTTCGCCGTTGAACTGCGTATCAGCGATGACGAGCATCTGCTTTTTCAGTTCCGTGACTTCCGCTTGCAGATTTTCACGATCGTCGTTGCTATAGGTACCCGACGCCGACTGGGTCGCCAGCTCGCTCATCCGCTGAAGGATGTTAGACATCTCGTTGAGCGCGCCGTCAGCGGTCTGCGCCAGCGAGATGCCATCATTAGCGTTGCGAATGCCCTGCGCCATGCCGCGAATCTGCGAGGTCATGCTCGACGCGATGGCGAGGCCCGCGGCGTCGTCCTTGGCCGAGTTGATGCGCTTGCCGGTCGACAGACGCTCCATCGACGACTTGAGGGCTTCGCCCGCCGAGGTGGCGGCATTGGCGGCCCGCAGCGAGCCGATGTTCGTTCCGATAACGGTCATTGTCCGATCTCCATCATTCCCGGACCGCCCCATCGCCCCCCCGAGTGATCGGGGCCGAGCAGTCATGCCGGGGAACGACCGCCACGCGCCGGGCTTAAGCAAAAAAAATCGATCGCCCCTCGCGCTTGCGGGCGGAGTCGAAACCCGCATGTGCACGCGGAATACAGGAGCGGAAAATTCTTGCCGGGAGCGGCAGATTTTACCGGCCGTTAACTATCCAAAGTGCATTGGAGCCTTGTCACAGGGGGCTTTTCAATGTCGTCGATCATCCCGTCGCGCGCTGTCCAGCGCGACCATTACCTGCTGCTGTCGATGCTCCGCTCGGCCGGGCTCGACATCGCCGAACCCGAGTCGCAGGCGCGGCCTGGCGATCGGTTCCTGGTTGCCGGGGGTGAGATGGCGGCGGTGCCGGCGCGCACGATGGTCGTCGCCAGCGGTCGCCAGATCGCCCGGCCGTTCGGCGACGGCGCGCCTGCGATGATCGGCTTCGATCCCGCCGATGCCGCGACCGGCGGCGGCTATGCCGCGGCGATGCTGCGCGGCCCGGATGCGGCGGTCGCCGCCGATCCCGAAAGCCTGGCGCTCCTCGCACTGGCCGAGCGGGTTGGCCGCTCCGACATCACCGTCCTGATCGGCGGCCCGACTGGCACCGGCAAGGAAGTGCTCGCCCGCGCGATCCACCGCGCCTCCGACCGGCGCGACGGGCCGTTCGTCGCGATCAACTGCGCCGCGCTCCCTGAGACGATGCTCGAGGCGATGCTGTTCGGCCATACCAAGGGTTCGTTCACCGGCGCCTCCTCGGGCGGCCAGGGCTTCTTCCGCGCGGCGAACGGCGGCACGCTCCTCCTCGACGAGATCGCGGAGATGCCGCTGCCGCTCCAGGCCAAGCTGCTCCGCGCACTTCAGGAGCGCGAAGTCGTGCCGATCGGTGCCACCGAGCCCGAGAAGATCGACGTCCGCGTCATCGCCTGCGCCAACCGCGACCTTCAGGCCGAAGTCGCCGCCGGCCGCTTCCGCGCCGATCTCTACTATCGCCTCTCGGTCTTCCCGCTGACGACGCGTGCGCTGGCCGACCGGCCCGCCGACGTCGCCGCGCTCGCGACCGCGATGATCGTCCGCCATGCCGGCGACCGTGCCCAGCTTCCCTGGCTCTCGCCCGAGGCGCTGGCGAAGCTCGAGAACCATGACTGGCCGGGCAACGTCCGCGAGCTGGAGAACGTGATCCAGCGCGCGCTGCTGCTCTCGGCCGGCGACCGGATCGAGCCCGCCGACGTCATCTTCGACCGTCCCGCCGCGCCGCGCGCCGTCGCCAACGACGAAAGCGCGAGCGGGGGCACCGGTCGCCTCTCGAACATCGTTCAGATGCACGAGTTCCAGGCCATCCGCGACACGCTGGCCGCGTGCGGCGGCAGCCGCGTCGAGACCGCGCGCCGCCTGGGCATCTCGGAACGGACGCTTCGCTATCGCCTGGCGCGGCTTCGCGAACAGGGCGAGCCGGCCTTTGATCGGCGGGCCACGGCATGAGCGTCGGCGGCATCGGCGGCGGCGCCATGGGCGTCGACCGGATCATGGCCATGCGCCAGCAGATCCTTGAGAAGAACCAGGCGCTGTCGCGCGCCAATCAGGAAGTGGCGGTCCCCACCACCGCACCCGCGCGCACCACGCCGGCCGCGACCGACTTCGCCTCGACGCTCGAAAGCGCGCTGGGCAAGGTCAACGCCCAGCAGCATCAGGCAAGCGAGCTCTCGTCAGCCTATGAACGCGGCGAGACCATCGACATCGCCAAGGTGATGCTAGCCCGCCAGCAGGCCTCGGTCGGGTTCGAGGCCACGCTGCAAGTCCGCAACAAGCTGTTGTCCGCCTACAAGGACATCATGAGCATGCCGGTGTAACGCGCCATGTCGAACGCTCTTGCCACGCTCCCCCCCGCCATCGCGCAGCCGCTGCGCCAGGCGCAGGGCCTCTTCCAGCAGCCCGCGGTCAAGCGCGCGCTGCCAATGGTGTTCGTCGTCGGTCTGATCGCCGCGGCGGCGCTCGCCTGGATGATGATCGCGCAGCCGCCGCAGCGCGTGCTGTTTCCGAGCCTCGGCGACGCCGACAAGGCCGCAGTCAGCGAAGCGCTGTCGGCGGCCAATATCGCGTCGGACATCGACCAGTCAGGCGCGCTCACCGTCGCCGAGGACGATTTCCACCGCGCGCGGATGCTGCTCGCCAGCCAGGATCTGCCCAAGGCGGCGCCCGGCGGCTATGCCATTCTCGACCAGCTGCCGATGGGTGTCAGCCGCGCGGTCGAGGGCGAACGCCTTCGTCAGGCGCGCGAGACCGAGCTTGCTCGCTCGATCGCCGAGATCGACGCCGTCATCGACGCACGTGTTCACCTGGCGACGCCCGAGGCCTCCGTGTTCGTGCGCGACAATGCGCGCCCTTCGGCATCGGTCATCGTTCGCCTGGAGCCCGGACGCACGCTGTCGGACAGCCAGGTACGCTCGATCGTCAACCTCGTCGCGGGCTCGGTCCCCGGCATGAAGGCCGACGACGTCACCATCGTCGACCAGATGGGGGCGCTGCTCTCCTCCAAGGATTCGCAGGCCGGCACCGGCGCGGGCGACGCACGCATCGACTATCAGCGGCGCGTCGAGGACAAGTTCCGGCTCCAGCTCTCCAAGCTGCTGACGCCGCTGGTCGGCGCCGGCAACTTCTCGGCCGAGGTGCAGGCGGACGTCGATCTCGACGAAAACCAGGCGACCCGCGAAAGCTATGACAAGCAGGGCGTGATCCGCGCCGAGCAGGGCCAGTGGCAGTCGCCGCAGGCGACCGGCCAGCAGCCCGGCGGCATCCCCGGCGCGCTGTCGAACACGCCCCCTGCCCCCGCCAGCCTGACCAACCCCAACGACCCGAACACCCAGCCGGGTGCCGGCAACAGCCAGGGCGGCGGCAAGGCGAGCGAGGAATATGCCCGCAGCTATGACCTCGGCAAGGAAGTGTCGGTCAGCCGCGCGGCGCCCGGTGCGATCAAGCGCCTGTCGGTCGCGGTGCTGCTGCGCGAATCCGCCGGTGCCAAGCCGCGTACTCCCGCCGAGATTCGGCAGATCAACGACCTCGTCCGCGCCGCGGTCGGCTATTCGCAGGCTCGCCAGGACCAGGTGACGGTCATCAGCCGCCCCTTCTCGTCCGAAGTGACCGAGGCCGAGAAGCAGGCATGGTACGATGCCGCCTGGGTGCCGATGGCCGCGCGCAACGCCACCGCGCTCGTCATCGCGCTGCTGGTCCTGTTCGTCGGCGTCCGCCCGATCGTCCGCTCGCTGTCGAAGAAGAAGGGCGAGGACAAGCCGGAGGCCGCGCTGCCGCTGCCGAACGCCGCGGGCACCCGCGCCGCCGCGACTGTCGCGGACGACGGCCAGCCCGGCCAGCCCGCCGCCCCCGGTGCACCGCCACCCGTCCCGGTCAGCATCGAGATGCTGCAATCCGCGCGCAGCTATGACGAGCGCGTCGGCCTGGTCCGCGGCTTCACCCGCGACAATCCGACCCGCGCCGCGCTGGCGGTCCGCGACATGATCAAGGACGGCGTTCAGTGATCGAGCCCCCGCGCCAGTTCTCCGGCGTGGAGCGCGCCGCGGTGCTGATGATGCTCGTCGGCGAGGAGGAGGCCGCGGCCATCCTCCAGAAGCTCGAACCCGAAGAGGTCCGTCAGCTCGGCAAGGCGATGTTCGCCGTCGCCGATGTGAGCGAGGAGGAGGTCGAGCACGTCCTCGACGACTTCACCGCCCATGCCCGCGAACGGACAGCGATCGGTTTCGACCCCCGGCCCAAGATCGAGGGGATGATGAACAAGGCGCTCGGCCCAGAAAAGGCCGACAGCGTGCTTGCCCGCATCACGCCCGCAGAGGCCGCGTGCGCGATCGACCTGCTCGACTGGCTCGACGCGGGCGAGATCGCTTCGCTGATCGAGACCGAGCATCCTCAGATCGCCGCGGTCCTCATCGCCAATCTCGATCCCACCGTCGCGGCGCAGGTGCTGGAGATCCTGCCCGAAGCGCTCCAGCCGCAGATCCTCCACCGTGTCGCGCGCCTGGGCCCGATCACGCCGGAGGCGATCGAGACGCTGAAGGCCGCGCTGTCCAGCCGGATCGGCCATTCGCAGTCCGGCGCCGGGCTCCAGCTCGGCGGGACCAAGGACGCCGCCAAGATCCTGTCGAGCGCGCGCAAGGCGACCGAAGCGCGCGTCATGCCGAAGCTCGCCAAGATCGACCGCGACGTCGCCAAGGCGATCGAGGAGGCGATGTTCGTCTTCGAGAACCTGCTCGACATGGACGACAAGAATCTGGGCGTCCTGATCCGCAGCGTCGAGACCGACCAGCTCGTCCGCGCATTGAAGGGCATCGACGAGGCAGGGCGCAACCGCTTCCTCGGCTGCATGTCCGCACGCGCCGCCGACGGCATCCGCGACGAGATGGAAGCGCGTGGGCCGATGCGCCTCACCGAAGTATTGGAAGCGCAGAAGGCGATCATCGCCGTCGCGCGTCAGCTCGCCAAGGACGGCACGATCATGATGGGCGGCGGCGAGGACGATTATGTCTGAGGCCTTTGCCGGCACTGGCCGCTTCACCGCCGGCGCGCTGCCCTTTGCCGCGGGCTTTGCCGGGCGCCACGCTGATATCGGCGATGCGCTTCGCCGCGCCTTCGCGCCGCCGCCCGGGTTCGCGCCGACGCCGCCCGGCCGCCCCGCGCCCGAGCCGGTGGTGGTGCATGACGGCCCGCGCCATTTCCGCCCCGCCGACCGCGACGCCAACCCGACCGAGGGCTGGGACCCGTTCGACGCCCCCGCCACGCCCGTCGCCGACCCCGTGGCCGCCGCGCGCGCGGAGGGCTATGCCGAAGGGCTTCGCGCCGCACTGGACGAGGCTGCCGCCGAACGCGCGCGCGACATGGCGCTGATGGATCAGCTCGCCCGCGCCGTCGCCGGCGCCGCCTGGCTCGACCGCGACAATTTCGCCCAGCGGCTGCGCCAGACGGTGCTGGCACTGGTCGGCAACCTGGTCGCGGAAAGCGGCATCGACGGCGAGCGGCTTGCCGCGCGCGTCACCGCCGCTACCGATCTGCTCGCCGACAATGCGGAGGCCGCGATCCTTCGCCTCAATCCCGCCGACGTGACGCTGGTCGAGGGCCGCCTGCCCAAGACCGTGTTCGCCATCGCCGACGCCGCCATCGCGCGCGGCGCCTTCAGCCTGGAGGCCGCCTCGACCATCGTGGAAGACGGGCCGGCGCGCTGGCTGGAACAGCTGGCCCAGGCCATCGATCAGGTGCCGCTCCCCAAATGCTGACCCGCTTCGCCGACGATTATCTGGGCGCGATCGGCGCCTCCGCCTTCGTGCCGCAGCCGCGCGTGTCGGGTCGCCTCGCCTCCTATGACGGGCTGCTGATGGAGGCCGTCGGGTTGTCGCTGCCGGTCGGCACCGTGTGCGAGATCGGCGAAGGGGCGAGCCGGATCGAGGCCGAGGTGATCGGCTTTCGCGGTCCCCGAACGCTGCTCATGAACCTGGGCGGTCCCGCCGCCCTCCTGCCCCAGGCGCCCGTGCGCCCGATCGGCCCGCCGGGTGAGGCGGATGTCGGCGCCGCGCTGCTCGGCCGCGTGGTCGACGGCGCTGGCAAGCCGATCGACGGGCTCGGCCCGATCCGCGGCGCGGGCCGCTGGCCGCTCGCCGGCAAGCTCCAGAGCCCGCTCGACCGCGGGCGGGTACTCGAACCGATGGACGTCGGCGTCCGCGCGATCAACGGCCTGCTCACCATCGGTCAGGGCCAGCGCGTCGGCATCATGGCGGGCTCGGGCGTCGGCAAGTCGGTGCTGCTGGGCATGATGGTGCGCGCGGCCAAGGCCGACGTCATCGTCATCGGCCTGATCGGCGAGCGCAGCCGCGAAGTCGCCGACTTCCTCGAGACCAAGGTTGCGGGCGAGGCGCGGGCACGCAGCGTCGTCGTTGCCGTTCCCGCCAACCACTCGCCGGTCCTGCGCATCCGCGGCGCGCTGCGTGCTACCGCCATCGCCGAGGCGTTTCGCGCGGAGGGCAAGAAGGTCCTCCTCATCATGGATTCGCTGACCCGCGTCGCGCATGCCGGGCGCGAGATCGGCCTGGCGCTCGGCGAGCCCGCGTCCGCGCGCGGCTACCCGCCCAGCGCCATCGCGATGCTGCCCAGCCTGATCGAGCGCGCGGGCACCTGCGTGTCGTCGGGCGGGTCGATCACCGCCATCTATACGGTGCTGGCCGATGGCGACGACGGCAACGACCCCGTGGTCGATTCGGCGCGCTCGATCCTCGACGGGCACATCGTCCTGGGCCGTGCCCTCGCCGAACGCGGTGTCTATCCGGCGATCGACGTCGGGCCCTCGGTCAGCCGTGTAATGACCGACATCGTTCCGCGCGAGCATGTCCTCGCCGCGCGGACGCTGCGCCGCCATCTCGCCACCTATGAGGAAAACCGCGACCTCGTACTTATGGGCGCGTATCGCGCGGGCGCCGATCCGGCGATCGACGCGGCGATCGCCGCGCATGGCGCGGTCCTCGAATATATCCGCCAGGACGCGCACGACATCGTCAGCCTGCCCGATGCCGTGACCGAGCTTGTCGGCGTGTTCAGCGATGCCGGCTGACGCGAAGAAGCTGGCGCGCATCCTGCGCGTCCGCACGCTCCAGCTCGGCCTGACCCAGGCCGACGAAGCGCGCGCCGCCGATCGCGTGGCAAGCGAGCTGGCGCTGCGCGACCGCATCGCCCGCTTGGCGGACGAGGTCGCGCCCACCCCCTCGTCGCTCCCGGCAGACTCGCTGAGCTTCGCCGCCGCCGCGCATTATCGCGAGCGGCTGCACCAATCGGCGCACGCCGCACAGGCGCGCGTCGCCGCGGCGCATGACGGCCTGGCCGTTGCCCAAGGCGCGACCCGCGACGCGCGGCGCGACCAGAGCGCGGTCGAGAAGCTGATCGCCCGCGCCGATCACGCCGCCGCACTGAAGGCGATCCGCGCGCTCGAAGCGCTTCCGCCGGGCCGTCCGGCAAAACGGCACGATCCTTGCTGATTGCTCGGGCGAACCATGCCCGAAGCGATCCTATCCATGTCTCTCACCGCCGCGCCATTGCCGCCGACCGTTGCCGCGTCTCCGCCCGCGGCCGGACGCGCGAGCGCGAGCGACGGTTTCGCCGCCCTGCTCGCAGGCGCGAAGCCGGCGCCGAGCGGCGTCGAAGGCGACCCGGCCTCTGACGCCAAGGCCGGACCCAAGCCACCGACCGCCCTGCTCGCGACGACGCTCGATGCGCTGACGCCGGAGGAGGCACCGCCCGCCGATCCGCCGCCACCGCCGCCGCCACTCGCGCCGGCAGGCCATACCGGACGGCCGGAACGTGCCGCCCCCGGCAAGACCTTGCCGCTCCACCGCACGCCTATGGACGAGCCGGCCTTGCCCGATCCGCGCCAGCCGAGCGCCGACGAGCCGACGCGCGATCCCGTCGCGGTCACACTCGACCTGCCGGTCGTCACGCCGCCGGCTCCGACGACGGCGCCGTTTCAGCCTCAGTCGGATGCACTCCCCGCGGGTGCGCCAACCGCTGCGATCGAGCCTGACACCCAGCAGACCGTCTCGCCGGGCGCGGCCACGACCGGAACCGTTGCTGCCACTCCGACGTCGACTGGCCTCGTCCTCCCGTCAACGGAAGGGACGAGCACACCACAAGCGATCGAGGCGGTCCGGATTTCGCAAGCCCCGGCTGCGCTGGCCACCCCGCCGGTAGAGGCCGCCACCCCGATCCCGGCGCGCGATCCCGCGCCTCGCATGGGCGCTCGTCAGCCACACGCCCAGCGGCCCGGCCCGGTCACGCCGCACCAGGACGTTCCGGTCGCGGCGGCCCCCGAGGCCACCGACCGCCTCCTGCGCGCGCGCCCGAACACCGCCTTCACCGCGGAGCCCGCCCCGACGCCGCTCGCGATCGAGCCCGCCGCAGCACCCGCCCGCACCGAGGCGACCACGCCCACGCCGCTCGACACGCAGCACCGCGATTGGCGCGCGCAGATGATCGACCGGATCGAGACCTTTGCCACCGCCGACGCCGCGCCCAGCCGCGAGACGCGCATCACCCTCTCGCCCGACGCGCTGGGCGAGGTTGCGGTGCGGCTGGTCGAAACCGATCGCGGGATCGAGGTCGCGCTGGACGCCGCCACGCCGGAGGCACGCGCACTGCTCGCCGAGGCCGCGCCGCGGCTGGCCGACATGGCAGAGGCGCGCGGGCTGCGCCTCTCGCTCCAGACCGGCAGCGGCGATGGCGGCGCGGGCGATCACCGCCCGGCCCCGCCGCGGCCTCAGCCCGACACACCCATGCCGAACCGGCGCCCGGCCAGCACCGCCGACGCCGCAACCGACGACCGCATTGCCTGAACACGGGGGAACTGACCGATGAGCGACGCCAAGGAAGAAAAGGAAGCGCCCAAGAAGAAGGGCGGCAAGATGAAGTGGATCGTGATCGGCCTTGGCGGGCTGATCCTGGCCGGCGGCGGCGTCGGCGGCGGCCTCTATGCCACCGGTATGCTCGGCGGCGGCGAGCATGGCGAGAAGAAGGCCGACGGCCCGCGCCTCGTTCCCCGCAGCGAGCAGAAGCACGCCGGCGAGGGTGGTGAAGGCGGCGAAGGCGGCGGCGAGTCCAAGGGCGAGGGTGAAGGCGGCGAGGACTATGCCTCCAACTACTACACGCTCGAAAAGGACTTCACGTCCAACCTGATGGACAGCGTCCACTTCATCCAGGTCGGCCTCGCCGTGTCGACCCCCTATGATGACAAGGTCATCACCAACCTCAAGACGCACGAGATCGCCGTCCGGTCGGCCGTCCTGATGGCGTTGTCCGAAACTGACGAGGAGCAGGTGTTCACCCCCGCCGGCAAGAAGCAGCTCCAGAAGCGGCTGGTGAAGGCGATCAACGACACGTTGAAGGAAAAGGAAGGCTTTGGCGGCGTCGGTAACGTCTACTTTACCAATTTCGTTGTTCAGTGAACGTCGATGGTTAACGACGCTTCAGGAAACGCCGCCAGCGAGCGGCGCCAGCGGCCCCGGCAGGACGCGACCCATGCGGCCGCGCTGGGGATCGCGAACCTGAATCCGTTCGGCGACCTCCATACGCTTCAGCATCTGTCCGCCCGCTTCGCCCGCGGGCTTCGCGCCGTGTTCGAGCCGGTGCTGCGCCGCGCGGTGCGCAGCTGGGCCGAGCCGCTGACCGTGATGCGCTTCGCCGACTATGTCGCGGAGCGGCCCAAGGGCCTGACCGCTTTCCTGCCGATGGCGATGCGTCCGCCCGCGGGCACCCTGTCGGGCCAGGCGCTGCTGGTGCTCGACGGGCGCTTCACGCTGGAGATGCTCGACCTCTATTTCGGCGGCCTGGGCGAAGCGCCCGCACAGCTTCCCGGTGAATTCTCGCCCGCGGCAGAGGCACTGGTCGAGCGGCTGGGCCGCACCGTCGCAGAGCCGCTTGCCGCTGCGTGGGAGCCCGTCTCGCGCCTCGACTTCGCCCCCGGCCGGGTCGAGACCAACGCGGCGATGCTGTCCGACTTCGACGGCGAGGATGCGGTGATCGTCACCCGTTTCGGCGTGGCGGCGGCCAGCGAGAAGCCGGTGTTCGTCGACCTCGTCTATCCGGTCGCGGCGCTCAAGCCGATCGGCCCCTCGCTCAACGCGCGCGTCCACGGCCGCACCGCCGATCCCGAACCCAAGTGGCGCAACGGCCTCACCCGCGCAGCGATGGGCGTCCGTTTCCCCGTTCGCTCCGTCCTGGCCGAACCCACCATGTCGCTCGGCGCGCTGATGGAGCTCAAGGAAGGCGACGTCATTCCGGTCAGCTTCGGCCAGTTCGTGCCGATCATGGTCGGCCGCCACCGGCTCGGCACCGGCGTGGTCGGCACCCAGAACGGCCGCGCCGCCATCTGCATCCACAGCCTCGAACAGCTCGACGAAGAGGAATTCCACCCATGAACGACATGACCGGCGGCTTTGCCCAGGATGCGCCGATCAGCCCCGGCGTCGCCGCCAATTTCCGGCTGCTCCAGGACGTCGACGTCAAGCTGACGGTCGAGATCGGATCGACCAGCCTGACGCTGCGAGAGCTGCTCGCGCTCGGCGAATCGAGCGTGATCGAGCTGGATCGCCAGGCCAACGAGCTGCTCGACGTGTTCGTCAACGGCACGCTGATCGGCCGCGGCGAGGTGGTGACCGTCGGCGACCGCTTCGGCGTGCGCATGACCGAACTCGTCAGCCCCGAGCGCCGGGTCCGCTGAACCGCCATGATGTGGTCCTACATCCTCAAGCTGGTCGTGCTGCTGCCGCTCGTCTGCGGCCTCCTGATCGGCTGCCTCTATCTCTGGCGCCGGCTCGAGGCGCGGATGCCCGGCAACCAGGGTGAACGCATGCTCAAGGTGCGCGAGACCATGATGGTCTCGACCGGCACCAAGCTCGCCGTGCTCGAGTTCGAGGGACGTCGCCTGCTCGTCTCGGTCAGCCGCGCGGGCGTCACGCTGATCGACAAGGCCGAGTGATGCACGCGCTTTCGACCCGGCAGGGGTGGATCAAGGTCGCCGCCTTCGTCCTCGCCGCCTTCCTGCTCGCACTCGTGATAGTCCAGCCTGCCTTCGCGCAGACTGCCCCCACTCCGGCCGCGCCTGCGGCGCCCGGCGTGTCGGATGCGCTCGACCGCGCGCTCGGGCAGCTTGGCGGCGGCAACGACGCGCCGCTCGCGCTGTCGCTCCAGGTCCTCATCATCATGGGCCTGCTCAGCGTGCTGCCGGGCATCGTTCTGATGATGACCAGCTTCACGCGAATCATCATCGTGCTGGCGATCCTGCGCCAGGCACTTGGCCTGCAACAGACCCCGCCCAACCAGGTGCTGATCGGCCTGTCGCTCTTCCTGTCGCTGTTCGTGATGGCGCCGACGATCACCCGCGTGAACGACACCGCGATCAAGCCCTATGCCGCCGGCCAGATCGGCGCCGAGCAGATGATCGAGGTGGGCGGCGCCTCGATGCATGCCTTCATGCTCAAGCAGACGCGGGTGAAGGACATCACCATGTTCTCCGGCATCGCCAAGACCGGGCCGTATGCGAACCCCCAGGACGTGCCCTTCTCCGTCCTCCTCCCCGCCTTTGTCACGTCGGAGCTCAAGACCGCGTTCCAGATCGGCTTCCTCGTCTTCCTGCCCTTCATCGTCATCGACCTCGTCGTCGCGACGGTGCTGATGAGCCTTGGCATGATGATGATGTCGCCGACGATCATCTCGCTCCCGTTCAAGCTCCTTCTTTTCGTCCTCGTCGACGGCTGGGCGCTGACGATGGGCAGCCTTGCCAACTCCTTCGTGAGTTAGAGGCGATGGACGCAGAATATTTCCTCTCCGTCGCGCGTCAGGCGATGTGGATCCTCGCGCTCGTCGCGGCGCCGGTGCTGCTGCCGGCGCTGATCTCCGGCCTGATCCTCGGCATGATCCAGGCGGCGACGTCGATCCAGGAGCAGACGCTTTCCTTTGTCCCCAAGCTGATGGTGGTAGGCGTCAGCCTGGTCATCTTCGGGGGCATGATGATGGGGCTGCTCAGCGACTTCACCGTCAGCATCTTCGAACGCATTCCGGAACTGGTTCGGTGAGCCCAAACCCTCGTCATTGCGAGCGTAGCGAAGCAATCCAGGCCGCGGGCGGGACACTGGATTGCTTCGCTGCGCTCGCGATGACGGCGAAGGCAGCCTGACATGCTCGGCTTCGGGCTCGCGGTCGAGCCACAGCTCTGGACGCTGATCTTCGTCATGGTTCGCGTCGGTGCGGCGTTCGTTGCGGCGCCCGTCTTCGGTGCGGTCAACGTGCCGGTGATGGTGCGCGTGACGCTGTCGGCCGCGGTCGGCGTGCTGGTGATGGGTTCGATGCCGATCGCCGCGCCGACGCAAGTGTTCGCGTTCGCCACCTTCCTCGCCATCGCGGCAGAGGCGCTGGTCGGCCTTGCGCTCGGCTTCGTGCTCCAGATCGCGTTTGCCGCGCCGCTGATCGCCAGCGAAGTCATCGGCGGGTCGATGGGCCTGGGCTTCGCGACGATGGTCGATCCGCAACGCGGCGCCTCGACCCCCGCACTCGGCAATTTCCTGTCGATCCTGCTGACGCTCTTGTTCCTGTCGGTCGACGGGCATTTGATCCTCGTCGACCTCGTCGCCCGCTCGTATTCGCTATTGCCGCCGGGCGCCGCCTGGCTGGGCGAGAACGCGCTCAGGAACATCGCGCTGTTCGGCGGCTATGCGTTTCTTGCCGGCTTCCTGCTCGCGCTCCCGGTCGGCTTCCTGCTCCTCTGCCTCAACCTCGTCGTCGCGATGCTGTCGCGCTCGGCGCCCGCGCTCAACCTGTTCGCGGTTGGGTTGCCCGCCAGCCTGTTCGTGGGCGTGATCGCGATGTTCGTCGCGATGCCCGCGATGGGCGACTACATGCTCGTCATCGTGCGTGAGGCGCTCGACGCCGCGCAGAACCTGGTGCTTGGCTGATGGCCGAAAGCGCCGGTGAAAAGACCGAAGCCCCAACCCCGCGGCGCAAACAAAAAGCCGCGGAAGAAGGCAATGTCCTCAAGTCCAAGGAACTGGGCACCGCCCTCGTCGTGCTGCTCGGCTGCGGCTGGCTGATCGCGTTCGGGCCGATGCTGCTCGGCGCGATCCGCGAGGTGGTCGTCGCCAGCCTCACCTTCGGCCGCGCCGATGTCGAGCATTTCGAACCCGCCCGACCGCTGATCGAGGCCGGGTGGAAGCTCGCCCCCGCGCTCGGCGGCCTGCTCCTCATCACCGTGATCGGCGCGATCGCCGCGCAGGGCGCACTCGGCGGCCTGAGCTTCAACGGCAAGCTGATCGCGCCCAAGGGATCGCGCATCAACCCCGGTGCCGGCCTCGCCCGCATCTTCGGCCCCAATGGCTGGATGGAACTCGGCAAGTCGCTGCTCAAGGTCGTTCTGCTCGGCTCGATCGGCTGGTGGCTCTTGTCGGCGACCGCGCGTCAGGGCCTCGGCGTCGTCTCGACCGACCTCAGCCACGCGCTCGGCGGCCTGGGCGCACAGCTGACCACGCTCCTCCTCACCATGGCGGGCGGGCTCGTCCTGATCGCCGGCATCGACGTGCCGCTCCAGATCGTCCAGCGCCTCAAGAAGCTGCGCATGTCCAAGCAGGAAGTGAAGGACGAGCACAAGGAAACCGAAGGCTCGCCAGAGGCAAAGGCCGCGCAGCATCGCCGCCGGCACGAGATGACCAAGCGCAGCTTCCGCAAGGCGGTGGGCGAAGCGCATGTCGTGCTCACCAATCCGACCCATTTCGCCGTCGCGCTCCGCTATGAACGTGGCCGCGACAACGTGCCCGTCGTGGTGGCGAAGGGCCGCGGCGCCACCGCGCTCGCGATCCGCGAACTGGCGGGCGAAATGGCGGTGCCCGTACTCGAATATCCGACGCTCGCCCGCGCGGTCTATTACACCAGCCGCGAGGGGCAGGAGGTGCGCGACGACCTCTATCTCTCGATCGCGACGGTCCTCGCCTTCGTGTTCGGCGTCAACGTGGCGGCGGGCGGCACGCCGCCGCCGGTCACCGTGCCCGCCGGCGCTCGCTTCGACGAAAACGGCAATCTCGCGGCTTAAGCGCACGCGCGCACGGTCGTTTCTGAAAGGGAAAGGGAGCGCTTCGCGATGGTCGATTCGATTACCACGGCGCTGGGCGTCGGCTCGGGCATCGATATCAAGGCGCTGGTCACCAGCCTGGTCGACGCGCAGTTTTCGACCAAGACCGCGATGCTCGACACGCGCGAGCAGACGGTCAAGGCGCAGATTTCCGCCGCTGCCGAGCTCAAGAGCGCGATGAGCGGCTTTTCCAACGCGCTGTCGACGCTGGCGCGCGGCGGCTCGCTGTCGACTCAGCCGACCAGCGGCGACACCAGCATCGTCAAGGCCAGCCTGCTGACCGGCGCGAGCGTCACCGGCCTGTCCGCCAGCGTCGAGGTCAAGCGGATCGCCGCGGTGCAGGCGACCAACTCCGGCCTCGTCACCAAGCCCGCCGATCCGGTCGGCACGGGCAAGCTCACGCTCACCTTCGGCACCGCGACGGTCGCTGGCGGCGCGATGACGGGCTTCACCGCGGGTGCGGGCACCCCGGTCGAGATCACGATCGAGCCCGGCAAGGGCACGCTCGCCGACATCGCCGCCGCTATCAACGCCGAGAAGGCAGGCGTCACCGCCAGCGTCATCGGCGACGTCAACGGCTCGCGCCTCGTGCTCAAGGGGCAGACGGGCGACAGCCAGGCGTTCACGCTGACCGCGACCGAGGATGCCGACGCGCCGGGCCTCGCCTCGCTCGAAATCGGCGTCGGCAAGCCGGCCACGATCGGCACCGCCGCGCAGGACGCGATCGTTGCCGTCGACGGCGTCGAGGTCCGCCGCGCCTCGAACAGCATCAGCAACCTGCTGCCGAGCGTCCGGCTCGACCTCGTCTCGGCCAAGCCGGGTACGACGGTACAGCTCGGCTCGACCCCGCCGACAGAGGCGCTGAGCCAGGCGGTGCAGGACTTCGTCGCGACCTACAACGAACTCAAGTCGATGCTGAAGACCGCGACCGATCCCAAGGGCGGTGCGCTGCGGTCCGACTTCGCCGCGCGGACGCTGTCGGACGACCTCTCGCGCCTCGTCGGCACGGTACTGACCGGCGATGCCAGTGGCCCGCGCACGCTCGCCGAGATCGGCGTGGCGACGCTCCGCGACGGGTCGCTGACCGTCAACACCGGCCAGCTCGCCACCGCCCTGTCGCGCAATCCCCAGGCGGTCGAGGCGATGTTCGCCTCGGGCGCTGGGCTGCCCGCCGCGATGCAGAAGATCTCGCTCGCCGCCGGTAACGTGAAGACGGGCCTGGGCGCCAGCGAGGTCAACTACAACAAGCAGGTCGACGACATCGCCGAGGCGCGCGAAAAGGCGCTTGAGGCGGCCGAGACGATGCGCACCCGCATGACCCAGCAATTCGCGAGCATGGATGCTAAGGTCGCGGCGTATAAATCGACGCAGACCTTCCTCACGCAACAGGTCGACGCCTGGAACAACTCGAACCGCTGACGATGGCCCGCTACGCAACCGCCCTCGCCGGTGATCCGGCCGCCACCTATCGCCAGATCGACCTGGCGAGCCGCACGGGCGGCGCGGACGCGCACGCGCTCGTGGACCTCCTCTATGTCGAGGCGATCCGCGCGCTCACTGGGGCCGCGTTCGCGACCGAGAAGAGCGACTATCGCATGAAGAGCGAGCGCGTGACGCGCGCGACCGCGATCCTGTTCGCGCTCGAAAACGGCCTGGATTACGAACGCGGCGGCGACGTGTCGCGCACGCTGGCGACGCTATACCGCGGCCTGCGCGCCCAGGTGGTGGACGCCAGCATCGGCAGCGACCCCGCACCGTTCCGCGCGGTGGCGCAGGACCTCAAAGAGATCGCCGACGCCTGGCGCGCGGTGCGGCACTAACCCCTCCTCTCCCTTGAGGGGAGAGGATACGAAGACTTGGCGGCTTGCCGCCTAGTCGGAGTTGGAGAGGGTGAGCGACCGCAAGGCGGTCGCGCCTCTCTATCGCGCCGCTCACCCTCTCCAAGCTGCGCTAGCCGCTGAAGCGGCAAGCTCCGCTATCCTCTCCCCTCAAGGGAGAGGATAATCCGCGCCGCGCTAACCGTTCGTACCGAGTAACTGCGCCAGCACCGTATTGAGGGCTCGCATCGAGGTACCGCCCCCGCCCACACCATCCTTCGATACGCCGTCCCGATACGCGGCTTCGCCGCTACTCGACGGCTACTCAGGACGAACGGTGAAGGGGGTAGCGGTGAGCCGCCCCCATCACCCCGCCGCCAGCTCCATCACCAGCTGCGCCTCGCGCACCGGCGCGAAGCTTCGCCGGTGGATCGGGGTCGGCCCCAGCCGCTTGAGCGCATCGCGATGCTCGGGCGCGGCATAGCCCTTGTTCGACGCCCAACCGTACCCCGGCCACGCCGCGTCATAGTCGCGCATCAGCGCGTCGCGATGCTCCTTGGCGACGATCGAGGCCGCGGCGATCGACAAGCAGCGCGCGTCGCCGCCCACCACCGCCTCGCTCGACCAGGTCCATTTGGGACAGCGATTGCCATCGACCAGCACCATCGCCGGCGCGATCCCCAGCGCCTCGACCGCGCGGGTCATCGCCAGCATCGTCGCCCAGAGGATGTTGAGCTCGTCGATCTCCTCGACGCTGGCGATCCCCACGCCCACGCGCGCACAGCCGAGCAGCGCCGCCGCCAGCTCCGCCCGCCGCGCCGCGGTCAGCACCTTGGAGTCGTCCAGGCCCGGCGGGATGCAGGCCGGATCGAGCACCACCGCCGCCGCGACCACCGGCCCGGCGAGCGGCCCCCGCCCCGCCTCGTCAACGCCCGCGACGGGGCCGACGTGCCGCGCTTCCATCAGGAAATCAGGCATCGGCCAGCCGCCACGGCGGAAAGCGCCGCATCTCGCCCGCCTGATAGAGGCAGACGATGTTGCCCGACGGGTCGGCCAGCCGCGCCTCGCGCCAGCCCCATTGCTCGTCACGCGGCTCCTGCGTGAAGGTCAGGCCCTGCGCCTTCAGATAGGCGGCGGTGAGGTCGAGGTCGCCGCACTCCAGGAACACCACCGGCGCGGGCAGCTCCTCCTCCGCCTCCAGGCTCAGCGTCGCGCCGCCCTCTGTCTCGAACCGGGCATAGCGCTCGTCGGCGCGGACAATCTGGCGAAGCCCGAGCAGCCGCCAGAAATGCTCGCTGGCGCTCAGGTCGCGCGTCGGCAGCGTGACGTGGTTCAGCATCGGCGACCAGCGCGACTGGTTCAGGTCGAGCCGCACCGCCTGTTGCGCCATCGGCCCATGCCCCTGCCCCAGTCCGGCGGCGTCGAGCATCGCGATCCGCACGAACCGGCGCGCGCGCGCCACCGCCTCGGGCAGCGACCAGTCCTTGGCGAGCTCGCACGCGATCGCCGTCGACAGCGTGCAGCCGGTGCCGTGCGTCGCCTCGCCGTCGATGCGCGGATCGGTCCATTCGACCTCGGGCGCGACGCCCCCGAGTTCAGTATTGGCGCTTGCCGTCTGGAACAGCCGGTCGGTGACCTGCCGCCCCTTGGCATGGCCGCCCTTGACCAGCACCGCGCGCCCGCGCCGCTTGACCAGGCTCCGCGCCGCCTCGCGCTGCGCGGCCTTGTCGAGGATGCTCATCCCCGACAGCGCTTTCAATTCGGGCAGGTTCGGCGTGGTCACCGTCGCGACGCGCATCAGCCGCTCGAACGCCGCCACCGTCGCCTCGTCGGCCAGCGTGGCGCCTGACGTGGCGACCATCACGGGATCGAACACGATCGGCAGTCCCGGCAGCTCGGCCAGCCGCTCGGCCAGCGCCGCCGCGGTCCGGGCGGAGCCGATCATCCCGATCTTGACCGCATCGACGCCGATATCGCGGATCGTGCAGTCGATCTGCTGGAGCACCATCTCGGTCGGAATGGGGTGGACCGCATCGACGCCCAGCGTGTTCTGCGCGGTGATCGCGGTGATCGCCGTCATCGCGTGCGCGCCCAGCATCGTCGCGGTCTTGATATCCGCCTGGATGCCCGCGCCGCCGCCGCTGTCGGAGCCTGCGATGATGAGGATGCGCGGCGTCATCCGCGGTGCCGCCGCTCGGTGGCGGCGGGATGCCGCTTCAGCCGATCCCCGGTCCGCGTCGGCCGGTCGGCAAGCTCGCCGCCGCAATTGGGACAACGCTCGTCCAGCACATCGGCGCATTCGGCGCAGAACGTACATTCAAACGAACAGATGAAGGCGCCATGCGCCTGGGGCGGCAGGTCGGTGCCGCAGCGCTCGCAATCGGGCCGCATCTCCAGCATCGCGTCTCCATCGCGCCACTCGCTGCGCTTGGCAAGCCGGACGACTTGGTGTCTGTTGCCACCAACGACCAAAGGGGGATTGCCATGCGTTTCGCGTTTCTTGCCGCCACCGCCGCGCTCGTCTGCACCGCGCCCACCACCGCGCAGCAGGCACCCGCCCCGGCCGCGCAGCAGGCGCCCGCCCCGGCCGCAAGGCCGACGCAGAAGGTCCGCTACATCCATGCCGGCGCCTTGCTCGCCCGCCCCGGCGAGCGTGCGCGCGGAATTTCGACGATCGTCGTCCGCGACGGCAAGATCGCGGAGGTCCGCGACGGCTTCGCCGCGCCGGAGGGCGGGGCTGAGCTCATCGACCTCAAGGACCAGTATGTCCTGCCCGGCTTCATCGACATGCACGTCCATTTTTATTCGTCGGGCTATCCGCTGAAGGAGCGGCTGGAGGGATCGACCCGGGATCTGGAGGACCAGTTCGTCGGCGCGATGGACTCGGCACGGCGGACGCTCGACGCGGGCTTCACGACGGTTCGTGATCTGGGCGGCGAGCCGCGCGGCATCCGCGCGCTGCGCGACGGGATCGAGCGGGGCGAGATCGTCGGGCCGACGATCGTCAATGCCGGTCGCATGATCTCCGTCACCGCCGGCCACGGCGACGCCAACGGTCTTCGCCGAGAGCTTGCCCATGTCGAGCGCGAACAGTCGCCGGAGCTCTGCAACGGTCCCGACGATTGCCGCCGCGCCACCCGCGAGCAGATCTTCACCGGCGCGGAGGTCATCAAGTTCGCGGCGTCGGGCGGCGTCGGCTCCAACATCGCTGGCGGGCTCGAGGCGCAGATGACCTTCGACGAGATGAAGGCGATCGTCGACACTGCCCACGCCTTCCGCCGCAAGGCGACGGCGCACGCGCACGGCAAGTCGGGCATCGACACCGCGATCCGCGCCGGCGTCGATTCGATCGAGCACGGCAGCTATATCGACGACGAGACGATCGCGCTGTTCAAGTCGAAGGGCGTGTACCTCGTCCCGACCATGCACGCCTTCGAAAGCGTCATCCGCCAGGGCCGCGCGGGTGAGCGCCCCGCCGCGAGCGTCGCCAAGGCGGAGCAAGTGGCCAAGGTGGTCAAGGAAAGCCATCGCCGCGCCTTTGCCAGCGGCATGAAGATCGCCTTCGGCACCGATTCGGGCGTCGGCCCGCACGGCACCAACGCGCTCGAATTCCAGTACATGACCCAGGTCGGCATGGACCCCGCCCGCGCAATCCGTGTGGCGACGATCGACGCGGCGACCTTGCTCGGCCGCGCCGACCGCATCGGCTCGATCGAGGTCGGCAAGGACGCCGACATCATCGCAGTCGCGGGCGACCCGGTGGCGGACGTGACGCGGCTCCAGACCGTGCCGTTTGTGATGCGCCGCGGCGTCGTCCACAAACTGGCCGGGCAGCACACGGTGTTCCCGACGGAGTAACCCTCCCCGTCATCCCGGGCCTGACCCGGGATCCCGCTTCTTCGTCTACCCACCAACGGAAAGAAGAAGCGGGACCCCGGATCAAGTCCGGGGTGACGAAGGATTTCATTGACCTACCGCAGCGCGGTTGCGCGGCGGCCCCGATGCGCTATTCGCCGCCCCCTGATTCACCATAGCCAATCCAGGGACATCATGACCGACAACATTTCCGCCGAGCAGCTTCGCCTCCTGATCGAGCGCGTCGAGCGGCTCGAGGAAGAAAAGAAGGGCATCAGCGACGACATCAAGGACGTCTATGCCGAAGCCAAGTCGACCGGGTTCGACGTCAAGACGATGAAGACGATCGTCCGCCTTCGGAAGATGGAGAAGCATCACCGCGACGAGGCGGAGATGCTGCTGGAGACGTACAAGACCGCGCTGGGTCTCGTCTGATCCGATGGACGCGGCGCACGCCGTCGAGGCCGCCCGCACGCTGCTGACCCGCGGCGGGAGCAACCTCGACGCCGAAGAGCGCCGCGTCCTCGACAGCATCGAGGCGGGCACCCTCGTCGCGCGCGATGCGGGCGACGAGGCGGATCTGCGCTCCAGCTTCGGCGACCGCCTGGCCGACCGGGTCGCCGCAGTCGGCGGCTCCTGGGGCTTCATCATCGCCTTTTCGTGCGTGCTGCTCGGCTGGATGCTCCTCAATTCGGAAGTGCTCGGTCGTCTCGGCCTTGCCTTCGACCCCTATCCGTACATCTTCCTCAACCTGATGCTCTCGACGCTCGCCGCGGTGCAGGCGCCGATCATCATGATGAGCCAGAACCGCCAGGCCGCGAAGGATCGCGTCGCCGCCAGCCTGGATTACGAGACCAACCTGCGCGCCGAGCTCGACATCCTGCGGCTCCACCACAAGCTCGACCATGCGGTGCTCGCGCGGCTGGAGGCGCTGGACGCCAAGCTCGACGCACTGTCGGCGCGCCTCCCCTCTTGAGCACGGGGCCGCTTCCCGGCTAGGACGCCGCCCCTATCGTCCAGGGCGGCATCGAACCGGAAGCGCGACATGGCAGGCCACAGCAAGTTCAAGAACATCATGCACCGCAAGGGTGCGCAGGATAAGAAGCGCTCCTCGCTCTTTTCCAAGCTTTCCCGCGAAATCACCGTCGCGGCCAAGATGGGCACGCCCGATCCCGACATGAACCCGCGCCTGCGCGCCGCGGTCAATGCCGCCAAGGCGCAGTCGATGCCCAAGGACAATATCCAGCGCGCGATCGACAAGGCCTCGACCGCCGACACCGATAATTACGAGGAAATCCGCTACGAGGGCTTCGGCCCCGGCGGCGTCAGCCTCATCATCGAGGCGCTGACCGACAACCGCAACCGCACCGCCACCAACGTGCGCACCGCGGTTTCGAAGAACGGCGGCAATCTCGGCGCATCGGGCTCGGTCAGCCACGGTTTCGACCGGATGGGCCTCATCAACTATCCCGCGACCGCCGGCGACGCCGAAAAGGTGTTCGAGGCGGCGCTTGAGGCCGGTGCCGAGGACGTGGCCTCCAGCGAGGACGGCCACGAGATCTGGACCGCACAGGATGCGCTGCACGAGGTCGCCAACGCGATCACCCCGGTGCTCGGCGAGCCCGAAGGCGCCAAGCTCGCCTGGCGCCCGCAGACGATGGTCGCGGTCGGCGAGGACGAGGCGGGCCAGCTCTTCAAGCTGATCGACGCGCTCGACGACGACGACGACGTCCAGACCGTCTGGGGCAATTACGAAGTCTCCGACGAGGTCATGGAGAAGCTGGGTTGACGGACGTCCTCCCCGGCATGGGGAGGATCTAGGGTGCTGATCCTCGGCCTCGACCCCGGGCTCGGCACCACCGGCTGGGGGTTGATCGAGGCGAACGGCAATCGCCTCTCGCACCGCGCGAATGGACGACTCAAGACCGACACCAGCGCGCCCTTACCCAACCGGCTCGCGCATCTCGACATGATGCTGACCGCGCTCGTCGCCGACCACGCCCCCGCGGCGGCGGCGTGCGAGGAAGTGTTCGTCAACGCCAACGCGCAATCGACGCTCAAGCTCGCCCAGGCGCGCGGCGTCGTGCTCGCGAACGCCGCGCGCGCCGGGCTGATCGTCGGCGAATACGCCCCCACCCTCGTCAAGCAGGCGGTGGTCGGCACCGGCCGTGCCGACAAGGCACAGGTCCACGGGATGGTCTCCCGCCTGCTTCCCGGCACGACGATCGACGGCCCCGATGCCGCCGACGCGCTGGCAGTGGCGATCTGCCACGCGCATCACCTGGCGAGCGCACGGCGCGGGGCGTGAGATCGGGCCGAGCGGCCAACGTCACACGCCACCCGCCTCCCGTTCGCCCTGAGCTTGTCGAAGGGCGTGCCGCTTGCGACACCGGCTTCGACCGGCTCAGCGCGAGCGGTCGCCGGCCTCAGTTCTTCGGCAGCGTGGCCGGATTCACATTCTGTCCCAAGTTCAACAGAAACGCCGGACCCATCTCGATCACCTGCTTGGCGCCCGCTAGTTGCAGAGAAATGCGTGCCTTGCCCGCGGCGAATGCCTGGGCCGACACGCCCGAGGCGTAGTAGCGCTTCCAGCCCGAGCCGACCTGCACCGTCTCCGCGGCGACCGGCGTATAGGGCGCCTCCGCCCCGCCGGCGCCGATCGGCACCGGCACCGTCGTCCCCGCCGCCGCATCGGGCGCGCGCAGGAACACCATGACGAGCAGCGTATCGCCCGCTGCCACCGGCTTGATCGCGGGATAGGAGGCGCCTGCGTCCCATGGGTTCGCGCCCGCCTTGGCCACCTGGACGCGCACGGCCTGGCCGCCGGGCAGTTCGGCGGCGGGCACCTGCTTGGCCCTCTGGTTGGGGCCATAGACTTCCCAACCGATGCCGGGCTGGTTGATCGCCTTGTCGAAGATGCTGGGCTGCGCGGGCGTCGCCGTCTGTGCACCGACCGACGCGAGCGGCAGCAGCGCAGCCGCGAATACCAAAGCCTTCATGATCTCTCCCCCGTCGCGGCGGCCGGCTTGGTGCCGATCCGCTCACCCGGTCAGGCTAGCTCGGCCCGGAAGAGGAGAAAAGCCTTGGTCCGCGATCAGGCGCGCCAGCCGAGGCCCAGCGCCTTTTGCAGCGCCACATAATCCGCGGTCATCGCCGCCGTCGCCTCGACCAGCGACTGTTCGGCGGCGGTGCGCTGACGCTCGGCATCCAGCGTGTCGATCAGCGTCGACACGCCGGCGCGATAGCGCTGCTGCATCAGCGCCGCCGCGCGATCCGCCGTGGCCTTCGATCGCGCTGCCGCCGCAACCGTGCCCCGTCGCGCAGCATAGCGCGACAGCGCGTCTTCGGCATCGCGCAGCGCGGTCAGCACCGCGGCCCGATACTGCGCCGCCGCCTCGTCGCGCTGCCCTTCGGCCTGGCCGAGCCGCGCGGCGTTGCGGCCGAAGTCGAGCGCGTTCCACTGGAGCCTGGGCGCGGCAATGCCCACCAGGTTGCTCGGATCGAACAGGTCGCCGGGATCGGTCCCGCCGATACCGATCAGCCCGAGGAAGCTGATGCGCGGCATCGCCGCCGCCTTGGTCAGCCCGATCTGGGCGGTGCGCTGCGCCAGCACGCGCTCGGCGGCGCGGACGTCGGGGCGTCGCTCGAGCAGCTGCGCCGGATCGCCGACATCGACGCGCGCGGGCGGCAGCGGCACGGGGCGCGGGCTCGCGAGCTCGGCGTCGAGCGTGCCCGGCGCCTCGCCCACCAGCACCGCCAGCGCATTGAGGAAGGCATCGCGCTCGGCGTCGATCGGCACGATCGCCGCGTCACTTTCGACCACCAGCCCGCGCAGCCGCTCGACATCGAGCTGGCTGGCGGTACCCGCGCGGAAGCGCTGCTCGGTCAGCGCCAGCATCCGCCGCCGCGTCTCTGCCGTCGCGCGGCCGAGCTCCAGGCGCCGCTGGCGATCGCGCAGGTTGACATAGGCGCTGGCGACCTCGGCGCTCAGGCTCACCTGCGCGTCGGCGACCTGCGCCTCGGCGGCGCCGACGCTCGCGCGTGCGGCCTCCTCGCGGCGCTTCTGACCGCCGAACAGGTCGATCTCCCAGCTCGCGTCGAAGCCGACATTGTAGAAGTCGACGCCGGTCGTGCCCCCGCCGGACCCGCCCCCACCCTCGCCGCCACCACCGGTCAGCCCGCCCTCGGGCAACTCGGCGCGCAGATAGGTGCCCTGAACATTGGCGTTTGGCAGTCCGTTGGCGCGGTCGAGGCGCAGCGACGCGCGCGCCTGGCGAAGCCGCGCCTCGGCCACCGCCACGCTGGGATTGGCGGCCAGCGCGCGATCGACGAGCGCGTCGAGCTGCGGGTCGTTCAGCCCCTTCCACCAGTCGGCGACGGCGGGCGTCGCGACCGACGCATCGCCGCCGCGCGCGAACGCCGCCGGCGCCGCCACCGCGCCGGCGCTTTTCGGGCCGTCATAGTTCGGGCCGACGGTGCAGGCGGCGAGCGCGGCCAGCGAGACGAGCGAGAGATACTTGCGCATGGATGCCTCAGTGCATCGCGGCCATCGGCCCCTTGGGCAGCGGTCGCAGGAACAGGACGAGCGGGACGGAGCAGGCGATCAGCACCGTCAAAAGGACGAAGATGTCGTTGTAGGTCATCACCAGCGCCTCGCGCTGGATGGTGCCCGCCAGGGTGCGGAGCGCCGCGTCGGGACTGCCGAACGACTGGGTCAGTCCGGCGAGATAGCCCTGCGTCGCTTCCGAATTCGCCGGCATCGATTCCTCGATCCGGCGGCTGTGCAGCCACATGCGCTGGTCCTGCACGGTCGCGATCCCGGCCAGCGCCAGCGATCCGCCCAGGTTGCGGACGGCGTTGAACAGCCCGGCGGCATCGCCCGCATCCTCGCGCGGGACCGACGCGATCGCCGCCTGATTGAGGAACAGAAAGCCGAAGATCGTGCCGACGCCGCGCAACAGCTGCGATTCCACGAAGTCCCCGCCCACCGCGTCGGCCGTCAACGTCGTGTCGATCCAGCAGCTATACGCCATGATCGTCAGCCCGACGCCGACCGCGATGCGGATGTCGAGCTTGCGGATCAGGATCGGCGTGAACGGCATCAGGAACAGGCTAGGGATGCCCGACAACAGCACGATCTGGCCCGCCTGGAGCGCGTTGTAATTGGCGATGGCCGCCAGGAACTGCGGGATGACATACGCGGTGCCGTAGAGCATCATGCCCAGCACCACGCCCATGATCGCCACCGCGCCGAACTGACGATCGAGCAGCAGCTTGAGCTTGATGACCGGCCGCCGAGCGACGAACTGGCCCGCGAACAGGCAGGCAAAACCGATGGCCGACAGGATCGACAGCTCGATAATCTCGCGACTCTCGAACCATTGCTCGCGCTGGCCCTCTTCCAGGACGACGGTCAGACAGCCGAGCCCCAGCGCTAGGCCGATGATGCCCAGCCAGTCCGCGTTCGCCAGCTCCTCGATATGCGCCTTCTGGTGCGGCAGTCCGACGAGCAGCAGCGTGACAAGCACGACGCCGACCGGCAGGTTGAGGAAGAAGGCATAATGCCAGCTCACATTCTCCGTCAGCCAGCCGCCGATCAGGGGCCCCAGCAGCGGTCCCAGGATGACGACGACGCCGAACAGCGCATTGCCGATCGGCTGCTGATGCCGCGGAAGGCGCGTTGCGATGATCGTCATCGCGGTCGGGATCAGCGCGCCGCCGGTGATCCCCTGCCCCGCGCGGCCAATGATCATCGTCGTCAGGTCGCCGGCGACACCGCAGACCATCGAGAAGATCGTGAACAAGGTCGCCGCGACCAGCAGGAAGGTGCGCAATCCGAACACGCGCGACAGCCAGGCGGCCATCGGGATGATGACGATCTCGGCAACGAGGTAGCTCGTCGCGATCCACGTTCCTTCGGTCCCGCTCGCGCCGATCTCGCCCTGGATGGTCGGCAGCGCCGAGTTGACGATCGAGATGTCGAGCGTCGCCATCATCGCGCCCAGGCTGCCCGCCGCGACGGCGAGCCAGGCGGTCGCGTCGGCGTTGGGCTCGGCTTGCGGCGCGGGGGTCGCCGGTGCCGACGGGTCGGCGGTGGCTGCGCTCACCGGCGGGTCACCTTTTCGTTATGCGCCTCCTGCTCCTTGGCGATACGATCGGCGGCGTCGCGGGCGGAGCGCGTGTCGACGCTCACCTCGACCGACATGCCGGGCACCATCAGCGCGCGCGTCGCGGGTCCGGGATAGAGCGCGATGCGGACCGGCACGCGCTGGACGATCTTGGTGAAGTTGCCCGTCGCGTTCTGCGGCGGGAGGACGGAGAATTGCGCGCCGGTGCCGGGGGCGATGCTGGCGACGCGGCCGGGGATGTCGACGCCCGGCAGCGCGTCCACTTCGATGTGGACGGGCTGACCAACGCGCATCAGACCGAGCTGCGTCTCCTTGAAGTTCGCCTCGATATAGAGCTCGGTGGTCGGCACCACCGACATCAGCCGCGTCCCGCCCTGGACGAACTGGCCGACGCGCACCGTCTTGTCGCCGACACGCCCGTTGATCGACGCGCGGATCAGCGTCGCACCGACATTGGTCTCGGCGGCGGCAAGCTGCGCCCGCGCGCCCTCGCCCTGCGCCAACGCCTGTTGGACCTGAGCGCGCAGCGTGCCGACGCGGCGCTGCGCGGCGGCAAGCGCGGCGCGCGACGCGGCGACGCGGGCATTGGCCTGGCGCGCCTGATTGCGCAGCGTCGCGACACGCTCACGCGTCTCGGCACCGCTCTCGGCAAGCGGCGCGTACCGCGCGACCTCGTTGTTGGCGAAGCTCGCATCGGTCTGCGCGGCAACCAAGTCGGCCTGAGCGCGGGCGATCGCCGCCTGTTGCTCGTCGATCTGCGCCTCGACCCCGCGGGCATTGGCGCGTGCGACGGCGATCTGCGCCTCGCTCTGCTGTGCCTGTGCGCGATAGTCGCGCGCGTCGATCGCGACCAGCGGATCGCCCGCCTTCACATTCTGGTTCTCGGCGACGAATACCCGGTCGACATAGCCCGATACCTTGGGCGCGACGGTGACCGAGTCGGCCTGAACATAGGCATCGGTCGTCGACTGCTGGAACTTGCCATAGCTCTGATAGCGCAGGAACCACAGCAGACCGCCGACCAGCACCACCGCCAGCATGATGAGGATGATGAGCTTCGCGCGCCGCTTCTTCGCAGGGCTCGCCGGGGCGGCTGCGGTGTCGTCGGGGGCGGTTTGGTCGGCTGCGATATCGGCCACGGCAGATGCCTTCAGAAAAATTGTGTCGAGTCGTTGCTGCCCATGTGCTCGCGCTTGCAGCATAGCGCAAGACCATATATTGAGGCACCTCATGAATTATCGATGCGACGATCTCGCCCGCCTGCTTGCCGGCACCTACATGCGGCTCCACCGCAAGCTCGACGCCGCGATGGCGGCGGAGGGGGCGTCGCTCGCGCGTACCAAGATGCTGCTGATGATCCAGAAGCAGGCGGGCGAGGCACGCGCCGCCGATCTGGCCGCCTGGCTCAACCAGGCGCCGCGCACCGTGACCGAGGCGCTCGACGGCCTTGAGCGCGACGGGCTGATCGCGCGCATCGCCGATCCCAGCGACCGGCGCGTCAAGCGCGTGACGATCACCGAAGAAGGCGAGCGCGCGATCGCCGCGACCGAGCCGCTGCGCCAGCGGCTGACCACCGACTTGTTCGGCCCCCTCTCCGACGATGAACGCAACGCGCTCGGCGCCACGCTCGAAAAGCTGATCCAGCGGCTCGACCTCGACCCCTCTTGCACGCTGTCGCGTCCATGATACCCTCCGCCATTCCGACCGCGATCAATCGCGGCGGGGTGGAGAGGTGCGATGGAACGGATCGGCGCAGAATTGTGCCAATGCCGCTTCGGCATGCTTTGCGGGATGAGCGGTGCCGCGCTCGCGATCCTGGGCACGGTGTTCGTCGCCCTGACCTGATCGACGCGGCGATCGTCCCCCGGATGACCGAGGGCGGTTGACATCACCGGCCGGGTAACGGCCAAGCAGGCCCTCCGACCCTCTGGAGGAGGCACCCCTTTCCATGGCCATGTCGCGACGCTCGCTGCTGATGCGCGGGGCAGCACTCGCCGCGCTCGCGGGCAGCCGCGTGTCGGCACAGGTGGTGCCCGACCCCGACGAGGCCGAGGAAACGCCCTCGCCCGCCGAACCGCGCCGCGCCGTCGTCCGCGGTCTTTCGGCGCCGATCGAGATCGTCGACGACCGCTGGGGCGTCCCGCACATCCGTGCCGACAGCGTGCCCGACGCCTTTTTCGGGCAGGGCTATGCCGTCGCACGCGATCGGCTGTTCCAGGTCGATTACGAATATCGCCGCGGCCAGGGCCGCCTCGCCGAAGTCATGGGTACGGCCTATGTCGCCAGCGACACGCGCGCCGCGCTCGGTCGCTTCCGCGGCGACGTCGCGGCCGAGATCGCCGCCGTCCCTGCCGACGTTCGCGCCTGTGCGGAGGCGTATGTCGCGGGCATCAACGCACGCATCGCGGAGGTGGCGGTCGACCCATCGCTGCTCCCCGCCGAGTTCGCGATCCTCGGCTACAAGCCGCTCGCCCAATCGCTCGCCGACCTCGTCGCCGCGCGTGAACTGACGGCGGGCAACATCGACGACGAGGTGCGCCGCTCGCGCCTCGCCGCCGCTGGCGCGCTCGACCTCGAGCAACTGATCGCGCCGCCGCGCCCCGCCCGCGCGATCGCGTTCCGCGAAGGCCTCGATCCGGCCAAGGTCGGCGAGGCCGATCTCGGCATCTTCGGCAACGCCCCGCCCCCGCCTGCCGCGGCGGGCAGCAACGCTTGGACGATCGCGCCCTCGCGAAGCGCGACCGGGCGCCCGATCCTCGCCAACGATCCGCATCTGTCGATCGGCGGCTTCCCGCCGCGCCACGTCGCGCATCTGAGCGCCCCCGGTCTCGACGTGATCGGCGGCGGCGCACCCGGGCTTGCCGGGATCATGCAGGGGCATACCGACCGCTTTGCGTTCGGGCGCACCAACAGCCATATCGACCAGTCCGACCTCTACATCCTCGACCTCAACCCAGTCGATGCCGAGCGTTACTGGCATCGCGGCCGCTGGAAGACGTTCGAGCGACGCGAGGTGACGATCGCCGTCCGCGGCGCACCGCCGCGAAAGGCAGTGCTGCGCTACAGTGTCCAGGGTCCGGTGATCGCGCACCATCCGGCACTCAACCGCGCCACCGCGCTCGCCCACGTCTCGCAACGGCCGGGCGCCAGCGGCGTGTTCGCGATGATCGCGATCAATCTCGCCCGCGACTGGCAGGGATTGCAGGCGGCGTTCCGGCTCCATCCTTCCCCCACCAACTTCCATTACGCCGATGTCGGCGGGCGCATCGCGTGGCGCATCATCGGCTTCGCGCCGCGTCGCATGGGCGGGCATGACGGGATGACCCCCGCGCCGGGCGACGGCCGCTATGACTGGGAAGGGCTGCTGGCGATCGAGCAGTTGCCGAGCGTCGTCGATCCCAGGTCCGGCTGGTTCGCCAGCGCCAACCAGGACAATTTGCCCAAGGACTACAAGCCGATCCTGGCCTACACCTTTCGCGAGCCGTGGCGGTACGCGCGCGTGGCCGAGGTGCTGGAGAGGCAGCCCAAGCACTCGCTCGCCGACTCCGCTGCGCTGATGCAGGACGTCGCGTCCGCCCCCGCCCGCCGGCTCGCGGCGCTGGTGCCCGAAAGCGTCCCGCCCGCGGCCGAGGCGGCGGCGGCGATGCTGCGCGGCTGGGACGGGCGGCTGGGCGCCGACAGCGCGGCGGCGGCACTTTACGAACTGACGCTCGCCGATCTCGAGGATCGCCTCATCAACATCGTCGTGCCGATCGAGCACCGGCCGCTGGTCCCCGGCTTCGAGATCGGCGCGATGCTGTCGCTGCTGGAGACGCCGGACAAGCGGCTCGGCCCCAATCCCAGGGGCTCGCGCGACCTGATCGTTGCGATGGCGCTGGCGGCCGGGTGGGAAGAGGCGGAGCGGCGACTCGGCCCCGAGCCGGCGCTGTGGCGATGGGGCAACCTTCACGACGTCACGATCGCCCATCCGCTCGCCCGCCGCTTTCCCGCGATCGGTGAAGCGTTCCCGCGGATCGAGGCCGGCGGCTCCGGCGGCGATTATACGACGGTCAACGCGCGCTGGGTGGCCAGCGACTTCGGCGTCGCCGGCGGCGCTAGCTATCTCCAGGCGATCGACGTCGGTCAGTGGGACGACAGCCTGTTCCTCAACCTGCCCGGCCAGTCCGCCGATCCCGCCAGCCCGCATTATGCCGACATGGCCCAGCCTTGGATCGAAGGACGCATGCTCCCCCTCGTCTTCAGCCGCGAGCGGGTCGACGCCGAAGCGGCGGCGCGGACGATCCTGACCCCCGCCTAAAATCGGTATGGCCCTCGCGCTGGCACCCCGGCGGCGAAAGGCGTACAAGGACGACCCCAAGCCTGAACGCGCGGTCACGGCGCGGAAGCGAAGAAAAGGAACCGGACCGACTTAGGTAGAGGATCAGGACATGGCCATCACGATGGAATCCGCCGCCCTTCCGCGCGGCGTCGAACGGGTGGGTGTACGCCGGATCGGCAGGGCCGATCTCGACTGGGCGCTGGCAGAGGGCTGGCGCGACTTTCGCGAGCGGCGCGGCGACCTGATGTTCCTCGGTCTGATCTATCCCGCGATTTGCGCCGCCGCCGTCATCATCGCGATGAACGATGCGATGCTGCCGCTCCTGTTCCCCGCCGTCGCGGGGCTGTCGATCGCGGGCCCGGCAGTTGCCGCCGGCTTCTACGAACTGGCGCGGCGGCGTGAGGAAGGACGCGAGTCCGACTGGTCGCACTTCTTCGATCCGCTGAAGGGCCGCAGCCGCGGACCGATCCTGGTGCTGACCGCGGTGCTGTTCGGCCTCTTCCTCGTCTGGCTCGCCGCCGCCTATGCGATCTATGCGCTGACCTTTGGGGCAGAGGGGCAGATGCGCGCCGCCGACCTGTTCGGCCGCCTGTTTAGCACACAGGCGGGCTGGGAGATGGTGATCTTCGGCAACCTGGCCGGCCTTGGCTTCGCGATCGTCTCGCTGGTGATCTCGTTCGTCTCCTTCCCGATGGTCGTCGACCGGCCGGTCGATGCGGGAACGGCGCTGCGCACCTCGATCGAAGCCGCGCGGCTGAACCCGGCCGAGACCGCCGGCTGGGGCCTGCGCGTCGCCGCACTGCTCGCGCTCGGCACGATCCCGTTCGCGGTCGGGCTGGCGGTCGTGCTGCCGTGGCTCGGCTACGCCACCTGGCACCTCTACACGCGCGTGGTCGGGCCATGATGAGGGTTGAGCGTCAGCCCCTTTTCGGATAGGGGCCGCCGCTTCCGTGCCGGGGTCATCCCTGGAGGCTCGGCCGGATAATTGGACTAATCATCAGCATTTCGGAGCACCGACATGAGCGATACGCTTAACCTGTCGGCCGAGACGCGCGAGCGGGTTGGCAAGGGAGCCTCCCGCGCGCTTCGTCGTGAAGGCCGCATCCCCGCCGTGATCTACGGCAACAAGCAGGAACCCCTCTCGATCCACGTCGAGGAGCGAGCGCTGAACAAGCTGCTCGGCACCGGCCACTTCATGAACTCGATCGTCATGATCGACGGCGCCGGCCAGGGCTCGATCCGCACCCTGCCCAAGGATGTGACCTTCGACCCCGTCACCGATCGTCCGGTGCACGTCGACTTCCTGCGCATCGCCAAGAACGCGACCGTCACCGTCGCGGTGCCGGTGGTGTTCACCGATGAAGAGGAAGCGCCGGGCATCAAGAAGGGCGCCGTCCTCAACATCGTCCGCCACGAGCTCGAAGTCGTCGTCGACGCCGACAAGATCCCCGAGTCGATCGAAGTGTCGCTCAAGGGCCTGGAAGTCGGCGACACGGTCCACATCTCGGCGGTCACGCTGCCGAACGGCGCCGAATCGGCGATCGAGGATCGCGACTTCACCATCGCCACGATCATCGCCCCGTCGGCGATGAAGGCCGATGTCCAGGAATCGCTGGCTGAAGCCGACGCGCAGGCCGAGGCTGCCGCTGCCGAGCAGCAGGCCGAGGCGGAAGCCGACGCGGCCGAGGCCGATGCGGACGCCGAAGGCGATGCCGAGGGCGGCGAGGAAGAGGCCAAGGGCGAGTAATCGCCCGGCCCTTCCGGCTGGAACCACGGGCGGCGGCCGGATCCCATCGATCCGGCCGCCGCTTTCGTTTGCGCCCTGCGCCGTTCGTCCTGACCCTGTCGAAGGACGTGCCCCACGCACCTCAATCCCGAAGGAACACGTGATGCAGCTCTGGGTGGGCCTCGGCAATCCGGGGCCGCAATATGCGATGCACCGGCACAATATCGGCTTCATGGCGGTCGACGCGATCGCCGAGATCCACGGCTTCTCGGCCCCGCAGAAGAAGTTCCAGGGCTGGCTGCAGGAAGGGCGCATCGGCAGCGAGAAGCTGCTGCTGCTCAAGCCCGCAACCTTCATGAACGAAAGCGGCCGCGCGATCCGCGCCGCGCTCGATTTCTACAAGCTGGGCGTGGAGGCGGTGATCGTCTTCTACGACGAGCTCGACCTCGCCCCCTTCAAGGTCAAGGTGCGCACCGGCGGCGGCGCGGCGGGGCATAACGGCATCCGCTCCGCAATCGCACATGTCGGCCCCGACTTCCGCCGCGTGCGCCTCGGAATCGGCCATCCGGGCCACAAGGACCGCGTGACCGGCTACGTCCTCGGCAACTTCGCCAAGGCAGAGATCGACCCGCTCACCGACCTGCTCGGCGCGCTCGCCGCCGAGGCGTCATGGCTGGCTGCCGGGGACGACACCCGCTTCATGAACGACGTCGCGCTCCGGCTCCAGGACTGAGGCAGCATGTCGGCGCCCGTGGCCGTGGGCGCCGACCCGCCCGGATCAGCGGAAGAACAGGAAATACAGCAGGAGGACGACCGGCAGCGGGACCCCGAACAACCACAACAGACATCCTCGCTTCATCGACCAACCCTCTTGCCCTGCACCGGAATGGCTGCAGTGCCGACATAATGTCCCCACCCACGCTGACGTTCCGACCGGTCCGCCGAATGCCGAACCGTGGCCGCCAGGCGATCATCACCCGCTCGGCACGTGACGGCTGCGGTGAAGCTCCCCCTTCCCCCGCCCCGCCCGGCCGCGCTAAAGCGCCGCGCCATGGACCTGACCGCGCTCGACATCGTCGTTCTGCTTTCGATCGGCGGCGCCGCGGTGCTCGGCGCGATGCGCGGTTTCGTGACCGAAGTCTTGTCGCTGCTCGCCTGGCTGCTCGTCGTGTTTGCGGTGAAGCTGTTCCACGTCCCGCTCGCCGCGATGCTGCTGGGGCCGGTCGGCACCACGTCGGGCGCGGCGGTGCTCGCCTTCGCGCTGATCGTCGGCGTCGTGTGGCTGGGCGGCAAGATGGTGGCGGGCGCGATCGGCAAGCGGACCAAGGCGTCGGTGCTCGGCCCGGTCGACCGCGCGCTCGGCTTCGGCTTCGGCGCGTTGAAGGGACTGATTCTCGTCAGCCTCGCCTTCATCGTCGTGGTGCTCGTCGTCGACACGCTGAACGGCGGCGCGTCGCGGCGCCCGGACTGGATCCGCTCGGCGCGAACCTATCCGCTCCTTAACAACACCAGCGCCAGCATCGCCGACTTCGTCGACCGCCGTCGCCGCGGCGAGCCCGTGTTCAGCCCCGAAACGATGAAGAAGATCGGGCGGTAGCGCCCGGCCACCGCTTGTCCTACATGGGCGGGGTGAGCGCGACCCTCTACAACCAGCAGATCTTGCGGCTCGCCGCCAGCGTGCCGTTCGACACCCGCCTGCCCGAGCCGCACGGCTCGTCGGAGAAGCGCTCGCCCGTTTGCGGCAGCCGCGTCACCGTCGACGTCCGCCTCGACGACGCCGGCCAGGTGGCCGAGATCGGCATGCGCGTGCGGGCCTGCGCACTGGGTCAGGCCGCCGCGGCGCTGATGGCCGAACATGCCGTCGGCAAGTCCGCCGCCGACCTCGCCGAGGCTCGCGACGCGCTCACCGCCTGGCTCGCGGGCAGCGGCCCGGTGCCCGCCTGGCCCGGCCTCGACCTGTTCGAGCCCGCGCTGCCCCACAGCGCCCGTCATCCCTCGGTCCGTCTCGCCTTCGAGGCGGCGACCGAAGCCGCCGAAACCGCCCGCACCCAGGCACCCGCCGGCTGATGGCGGCGCATGGGGGGATGTCGCTGGTCAGTGAATTCGCGCCGCTGTTCGGTGCGGGGCTGGTCTCGGTGCTCGCGTTTCGGCGCATGGGACTGGGCGCGACGCTCGGCTTCCTCGTCGCCGGCGCCGTGGTCGGGCCGCAGGTGCTGGGACTGGTCGGCGACGCCGAAGACAAGCTGACCTTTGCCGAACTCGGCATCACGCTGCTCCTGTTCCTCGTCGGGCTCGAGCTCAGTCCCTCCCGCTTGTGGCAACTGAAGCGCGACATTTTCGGCGTCGGCCTGCTCCAGGTGGTGCTGTGCGGGATCGCCGTCACCGGACTGGCCGGGCTGGGCGCGGGTTTCTCCTGGCCCGCGGCGCTGGCACTCGGGCTTCCGCTTGCGCTCTCGTCGACCGCGCAGGTGTTGCCGATGCTGCAATCGGCGGGGCGCCTGCGGACGCCGTTCGGCGAGCGGGCCTTTTCGGTCCTGCTCTTCCAGGACCTGTCGATCGTCCCGCTCATCACCATCATCGCGGCGCTCAGCCGCAATCCGGCGGACGCCGCGGGGCCGCCGGGCTGGCAGCTCGGCCTCTACACCGTGCTCGCGGTCGCCGGGTTGATCCTGGCGGGCCGCTTCATCCTGGGTCCGTTGTTCCGGCTGATCGGCAATTTGGGCGAACGCGAGATGTTCGTGTTCGCCGGCCTGTTCACCGTTATCGCCGCCGCCGCGATCATGGAGGCCCTCGGGCTCTCGACCGCGCTCGGCGCCTTCGTCGCGGGCGTGATGCTCGCCGACAGCCCCTATCGCCACGAACTGGAGGCAGACGTCGAGCCGTTCCGCTCGATCCTCCTCGGCCTCTTCTTCCTCGCGGTCGGCATGATGCTCGACCTGAGCGCAGTCGCCGCGCGGCCCGGCTTCGTCATCGGCATGGCGCTGGCGCTGGTTGCGGTGAAGGCGGGCGTGATCTTCGCAATCGGCCTCGCCTTCAAGATGTCGTGGCGACAGGCGCTGGCGATGGGCTTGCTGCTCAGCCAGGGCGGCGAGTTCGGTTTCGTCCTCTTTGCCCAGGCGCAGAATGCGTATCTGATCGCGCCCGAAGCGGCGAGCGTGTTTGGCGCGATCGTCACGCTGTCGATGGCGACGACGCCGTTCCTGATGATGTTCACCAAGCGCTTCCGTTCGGAGCCCGCGGCCGGCGACGGCCAGTCGCTCGAGCCGCCACGCCACGACGGCGCCAGTGCGATCGTCGTCGGCTATGGCCGCTTTGGCCAGACGGTCGCGCAGATGCTGATCGCACAGGGCCTGTCGGTGACGCTGATCGACCGCGATCCCGAGATCATCGAGACCGGCGGCAAGTTCGGGATGAAGGTCTACTACGGCGACGGCACGCGCCTCGACCTGCTCCGGCTCGCGGGCGCGGAGGATGCCGAGCTCATCCTCTTCTGCCTCGACGGCGATCAGGTGAGCACCGACCTGCTCGAACTCGTCGCGCACGGCTATCCCGACGCGACGGTCATGACCCGCGTGTTCGACCGCCGCGCGATCATCGCGCTCAAGGATGCGCCCGTCGCCGGGCTGTTCCGCGAAGTCTATGAAAGCGCGATCCAGATGGCGCGCCAGGCGCTGCGCGCGGTCGGCGTGGACGATGGCGAGGTCGACCGGAGCGAGGACGATTATCGCCGCATGGACGCCAAGCGCCTCGGCATCCAGGTGGAAGCCGGCGACATCTATGCCGCGCGCGATGTCGTGTTCAGCCAGGCGCGCCAGCGGAAACTGCGCGAAAAGGCGATCGCCGCGCAGGCGGGGGAGCAACAGGGATGAACCTCCTCGCTGCCCTCGCCGCGCTGTCTGGCGCCCTCGCCATCGCCGCCGGCGCATTCGGCGCGCATGGTGCCAGCGGTCAGGCAGCCGAGTGGCTTCGCACCGGCGGCACCTATCAGCTGATCCACGCCGTCGCCGTGCTCGTCGCGGTCCAGCAGCGCGCGACCGGCGCCGGTTGGGCGATGCTGGTGGGGGCGGCGATCTTTGCCGGCACGCTCTACCTTATGGCGCTCGGCGCGCCGCGCTGGCTGGGCGCGATCACGCCGATCGGCGGGGCGGCGATGATCGCCGGCTGGCTGTGGCTTGCATGGTTGATGCTCCGCCGCTGACCCCTCGACACATTTCGTTCGTGCCACTAACAATCCGCGCACGATGCGTACGGCGAGGATCAAGGAAGCGCTGGCAGCGACCCAGCCGGCAAGCGACGACGCCGACGATATCGGCGAGATCCGCGACATTGTCGGCTTCCACATCCGCCTGGCGTACGGCGCGGTCTATCGCCATTTCACCGAAACCTTCAGCGACCTGGACCTGACACAGAAGCAGGTGTCGGTGCTGTGGCTGGTCGACGACCATCCCGACATCGCGCAGACGGGCCTTGCCCAGCGGATGCGGATGGACCGCGCGACGACGATGGCGATCGTCAACCGGCTGGAGGCGCGCGGATACCTGGTCCGCGGCAAGTCGGCGACCGACGGGCGCAAGCAGACGCTCAACCTGACCACCGACGGCCGCGCCGCGCTCGCCACCGCCAAGCAGGCGGTGCGGGAGCACGAGACCTGGCTCAAGCAGCGCTACACACCGCAGGAAGTCGACACGTTGGTCGAGCTCCTGACACGATTGCACGAATGACGGCACGCCGGACCACCGGCGGCGGCGAGAGGGGATGCGACATGGGTCCAAGAATGGCCATCGAACAGGGCCGCATGAGCGGGTGGCAATGGGCGGCGGTTGCCGTGACCGTCGGGCTCAACGCGCTCGACGGATTCGACGTGCTGTCGATCAGCTTCGCCTCGCCCGGCATTGCCAGGGAATGGGGCACCACGCCGGCGACGCTCGGCTGGATCCTGTCGATGGAGCTGCTCGGCATGGCGATCGGCTCGATCCTGCTCGGCGGGCTTGCCGACATGATCGGTCGGCGGAACACGATCCTCGGTTGTCTCGTCGCGATGACGATCGGCATGTGGGGTGCGGGCCAGGCCGGCGGCGTCGGCACCTTGCTCGCCTGGCGCCTGCTCACCGGCCTCGGCATCGGCGGCATGCTCGCGGCGATCAACGCGGCGGCGGCGGAGTTCGCCAACAAGCGCTGGTATAGCCTCGCCATGGCACTGATGGTGATCGGCTATCCGATCGGCGGCGTGCTCGGCGGGCTGGCAGTGCAGGGCATCCTCGGCTCTGGTGGCCGCTGGCGCGACGTGTTCCACTTCGGCGCGATCGTCACCGCGCTGTTCATTCCCCTCACCTGGTTCCTGGTGCCCGAGACGATCGCCTTCCTCGACCGGCGCCAGCCCGCCGGCGCGCTCGATCGCATCAACCGCAGCCTGCGCCGCTTCGGCCTGGCCGCGGTCGAGGCGCTGAGCCCGCGCGAGGCCGAGGGATCACGCGGGTCGATCGCCGACATCTTCGGCCCCGCGCTGATCCGCACGACCATCCTCATCACCCTCGCCTATTTCGCGCACATCCTCGCCTTCTACTTCGTGCTGAAGTGGGTGCCCAAGATCGTCGTCGACATGGGGTTCGAGGCGCGATCGGCCGCGGGCGTGCTCACCTGGGCCAATGTCGGCGGGGCGAGCGGCGGCGCGCTGTTCGGGCTTGCCGCGATCCGGCTAGGGCTGAAGCGGCTGACGATCATCATCCTGTTCGCCTCGACGCTGCTGATCTTCGCCTTTGGCCAGGTGGCGGGCAATGTCGGGCTGGGCGCGCTGTCGGCGATGGTGCTGGCGACCGGCTTCTTCACCAACGCCGCGATCGTCGGGCTCTACACCTTGTTCGCGCGCGTGTTCCCGACGCATGTGCGGGCGACCGGCACCGGCTTTGCGATCGGCATCGGCCGCGGCGGCGCGGCGCTCGCCCCGATCGCGGCGGGCTATCTGTTCGAGGCGGGGCTGACGCTCGCGACGATCTCGCTTGTCATGGGTCTGGGCTCGACCATCGCCGCGATCGCGCTGATTTTGATGCGCGAAACCGACGCCGAATAGGCGTCAGCGAGGGGCGGCGGCGAGCTGTGCACGCAGGTTGGCGAGTGTCCGCTCGTCGACCGACGCCAGCTCGCCCGGTGCCTTGCCCTTCCGCAACCGCGCGCGATCTTGCTCGCGAGGGTTCACCAGCCGCACGCGCACCGGCGCCGGCCCGCCCCGCCTGAGGCCCAGCACGTCTGCCGCGCCGCGCGACAGGTCGATGATCCGCCGCCGCTCGCTAAACGGCCCACGATCGTTGACGCGCACCACCAGCCGCCGTCCGGTGTCGAGCGCCGTCACCTCGACATAGCTGGGCAGCGGCAGCGTCGGGTGCGCGGCGGTCAGCCATTTCGGCCGGAAGCGCTCGCCATTGGCGGTCCGGTTGCCCGATTCCGACCCGTACCAGCTCGCATAGCCGAGCATGTCGTAGCGCGAGTCGGCCGCGGGGACGTAAGTGACGCCGCGCACGCGGTAGGGCGCACCGATCCTGACCGGAAAGTCGGCCACCGGCCGCCCGCCGGCGCATGCGGATAGGGCGAGAAGCGCGAGCGGGACGAGGCGACGCATGAGCGATGCGATACCCGGCCACTTCCCGCTCGTCACCCCGGACCTGTTCCGGGGTCCACCGTTCCGCGAACCTAGAAGCCGCCGAGAATGCGGCGCGGTGGATGCCGGAACAGGTCCGGCATGACGGTCGTGATTGACGAACCCCAGCCTCTACTAACCCACGTCAAGAACGGCATTTTTCCGCACATCATTCGGAACGTTCACCAACCCGGTGCGGTTCTTCGCCTCGATCTAGGAGGACCGTCATGCACCGGAAGCCCGCTCGATGAAGGCGTCACGCACGCAAACCGCCGTTGCCGTCGGCGCCGTCGCCATGGGCCTGCTCGCCCTGGCACGCAGCAGCGCCGGCAAGCACACCCCCACCGCCACCGGCAACGCCCCCGGCCGCACCGCGCGTCGCGAGCGGTTCGGCCGCTACCGTGTCGTCGGCAAGACGGTGACGGTCAGCAAGCCGTCCCGCGACGAGCTCTTCGCCTTCTGGCGCGACTTCACCAACTTGCCGGCGTTCATGGAGAACCTGAACGCCGTCCGCCCGGCGGGCCAGGGCCGCTGGGAATGGGAAATCGTTGCACCGGGCGAGACCAGCGTGAAGGTGGTGACCGAGATCGCCAGCGAACGCGCGGGCGAACTGATCGTGTGGCGTTCGGTCGAAGGATCGAGCATCGATACCGAGGGCCGCGTCGCCTTCCGCGACGCCCCCGGCGGCCGCGGCACGCAGGTCGAGCTCGTCGTCGCCTATGTGCCGCCCGCGGGCGGCGCCGGCGTGGCGATCGCCAAGCTCCTGCAGCGCGAGCCCGAGCAGCAGGCGCGGCGCGACCTTCGCCGCTTCAAGGCGCTGATGGAAACGGGCGAGATCCCGACCAGCGACAACCGGATCGAGACGGAGAAGGCCTGATGCGCGCGCTCACCTATCACGGCAAGAAGGACGTCCGCGTCGACACCCACCCGGATCCGGGCATCGTCAACCCGCGCGACGCGATCATCAAGATCACCGCGACGGCGATCTGCGGTTCGGACCTCCACCTCTATGACGGCGTGATCCCCGGCTTGATGTCGGGCGACATCCTCGGCCACGAGTTCATGGGCGAGGTGGTGGAGACCGGCCCCGGCTCGACACTCCGCAAGGGCCAGCGCGTCGTCGTCCCTTTTACCATCTCCTGCGGCAGCTGCTTCTTCTGCGAGAAGCAGCAGTTCAGCGCCTGCGACAATTCGAACCCGGTCGAGAAGCGCGACATTTCCGAGCCGCTCTATGGCCAGCCGATGAGCGGGCTGTTCGGCTATTCGCACATGACCGGCGGCTATCCCGGCGGTCAGGCCGAATATGTCCGCGTGCCGTTCAGCGACGTCGGCCCGATCGTCATCGAGAATGACGACCTGGAAGACGAGAAGGTGCTGTTCCTCTCCGACATCCTGCCCACCGGCTGGATGGCGGCGGAGAATGCGGAGATCGAGGGCGGCGACACCGTCGCGGTCTGGGGCGCGGGACCTGTCGGCTTGTTCGCGGCGCAGAGCGCGCGGATCATGAACGCCGCGCGCGTCATCGTCATCGACCATCACCCGCACCGACTGGAGCTTGCCGCGGGGCTCGGCTGCGAGACGCTCAATTTCCGCGAGGTCGACGTCCGCGAGGCCTTGCTCGAGATGACCGGCGGGATCGGCCCCGACGCGGTAATCGACGCGGTCGGCATGGAGGCGCACGGCTTTGCCATCGACAACATGCTCGACGTCGCCAAGCAAACTGTCGGCATGGGCGCCGACCGCGCGAGCGCGCTCAAGCAGGCGCTGCTCGCCTGCCGCAAGGGTGGCCGCGTCTCGATCCCCGGCGTCTATGGCGGGATGACCGACAAGTTCCCGCTCGGCGCGCTGATGGAAAAGGGCCTCAAGATCGGCACCGGCCAGACGCACGTCCAGCGCTATACCAAGAAGCTGCTCGGCCTGATCGAGGAAGGAAAGATCGACACCACCTTCCTCATCAGCCACCGCCTGCCGCTCGAACAGGCACCGGACGGCTATTTCAACTTCAAGAACTACCAGAACGAGTGGACGAAGGTGGTGCTGAAGCCGGGGACGTAACTCTTCTTCGTCACCCCGGACTAGTTCCGGGGTCCACCGAGCCGCACCCTCAGCGGCGGCTTGGCTGGTGGTCAGGTGGACCCCGGAACAAGTCCGGGGTGACGACTTGGCTAGAGGCAAGCCTTTCAAATATGCTTGTACCCCGGCGAAGGCCGGGGTCCAGTTGCGGTGAACTGGGTTGGCGGGCGACGCCCTCCCCAACTCAAGCTTTCCCAGCTGGGCCCCGGCCTTCGCCGGGGCACAAGCCCTCACTCCGCATAGATCATCCGCCGCGTCATCCCGCCGTCGACGACGATCTGCTGCCCCGTCACGAACCCGGCCCCCTCGCTCGCCAGCCATGCCACCGTCGCGGCGATGTCTCGCGGCTCGCCGACGCGGCCGACGGGATGCTGCGTCCGGTCGACCTCGCGATGCGCCGCCGCTTGGCGTTCAGCGGACTTCTGCCACGGTCTCGTCTCGATCCAGCCGGGGAGCACCGCATTGACGCGGATCGCCGGCCCCAGGCTGACCGCCAGCGCGTGCGTCATCGCGCAGAGCGCGCCCTTCGCCGCGGCATAGCCCTCGCACATCGGCTCCGACTGGAGCGCACGCGTCGAGGCCATCAGGACGATGCTCGCGCCCGCCCGCGCCCGCAGCCGAGGCACCCCGCCGCGCACCATCAGGAACGCGCCCGTCACATGGCTGTCCTGCCAGCGCCGCCAGTCGGTCAGGCTCGCTTCCTCGATCGGCCCGATCACCGGATCGGCAAGCCCGGCATTGGACACGAGCAGGTCGATGCCCGGCACCTCGCCCGCCTTCGCCTGCCACTGGTCGATCGCCTCATAGGCGGCGGCGACCGCCCGCTCGCTCGACACGTCGCATTGGCGCGCCAGCAGGCTGTCGCCCGGCATCTCGGCGCCCAATTCCTCGACCGCCTCCCCATCCAGGTCGAGCGCCGCCACCCGCCAGCCCTGGCCGAGCAGATGCTGGACAAGTCCCTTGCCGATCCCCTGCGCCCCACCCGTCACCACCGCCGTCCGCGCCATCGCCGTCTCCTTTAAAAGCGGCAACGCGGGATGCGGCGAAACGCCCAATCGCCCGGAGATCGGCGCTAGATCAGTTCCTTGAGCGGCACGCTCGCGTCCGTCAGCCGGTCGGGCGCGATCACCGCACCAGCCTCCACCAGCTTGCGCCCCTGGACATAGTCCTTGACCCGGTTGACGCAGTCGAGCGCGATCACCCGGCCGCCGCGCAGGTACACGACCGAGAAGCTGCGAGCCGCCACGTCGCCGCGGACGATCGCCGCGTCATGCCCCGCCGACAACCCGACCGTCTGGAGCTTGAGGTCGTACTGGTTCGACCAGAACCACGGCACCGCGTCGTAATCGCCCGGCTCGCCGACGAGCTGCCGGGCGACGACGTTGGCCATGTCGTTGGCGTTCTGCACCGACTCCAGCCGGATCACCGCGCCGTCTGCATAGCGGTTGGCATGCGCCGCGCAGTCGCCGATCGCGAAGACGTCCGGCAGCGTCGTCCGGCACGCTTCATCGACCCGCACCCCGTTGCCGCCCTCGGCGCCCGCCGCCAGCAGCGGCTCGACCGCGGGGACGATACCGATGCCAACGATCACCAGATCCGCGGGCACCTCCTCGCCGCCCGCCAGTTGCACGCCGTCGACGCGGCCCTCGCCGATCAGACAATCGACCGCGGCTGAGAGGCGGAGCGTCACGCCATGCGCGCGATGCTCGGCCTCGTAGAAGCGCGACAGCGGCTCGCCCGCGACGCGCGCGAGGACGCGGTCCTGCGCCTCGATCACCGTCACCGCCAAGCCCCGCTTGGCGAGCACCGCTGCCGCCTCCAGCCCGATATAGCCGCCGCCCACCACGACCACTCGCCGTGCGCCCGCCAGTTCTCCGCCAAGCGCATCGACGTCCGCGCGCGTCCGGATCGCATGCACGCCGGCAAGGTCGTGTCCCGCACAGGCAAGCCGCCGCGGCGCACCCCCCGCTGCCCAGATCAGCGTGCCGTACCCGATCGCCGTGCCGCCCTCGTCGGTGGCAGTCCGCGCCTCGGCATCGATTGCGACGATGCGTCGGCCGGTCAGCATCGCCACGTCGCGGTCGGCCCAGAAGGACGCCGGCCGGATCAGCAACCGCTCGAACGGCTTTCCCCCGGCGAGATAGTCCTTGCTGAGCGGCGGGCGCTCATAGGGGAGCTCGGGCTCCTCGCCGACGATGGCGATGCTGCCCGCATAGCCGCGCTGGCGAAGCGCGATCGCCGCCTGCGCGCCGCCATGCCCCGCGCCGACGATCAGGACGTCATAGGCGCTCACTTCAGCCGCGCGGCATGCCAGGCCAGGTGATCGGCCATGAAGGTCGAGATGAAGTGGTAGCTGTGGTCGTATCCCGGCTGCATCCGGAGCGTCAGGTCGATTCTCGCGGCGCTGCACGCCTCGGCCAGCAACTCCGGGCGAAGCTGCTCGGCGAGGAAATTGTCGGCATCGCCCTGATCGACAAGCAGTTCGGGCAGCCGCGCGCCATCCTCGATCAGCGCCACCGCGTCGTGCCGCCGCCACGCCGCGCGATCGTCGCCCAGATAGCCGCCCAGCGCCTTCTGCCCCCACGGCACCTGCGACGGCGCAACGATCGGCGCGAACGCGCTGACCGCCCTGTAACGATCGGAGTGCGAGAGGCCGATCGTCAGCGCGCCATGCCCGCCCATCGAGTGACCCATGATCCCCTGCGCATCCATGTCGGCCGGGAACTGCTCGGCGACCAGCGCCGGCAGTTCCTGCGTGACATAGGACCACATCCGATAATGCCGGTCGAACGGCGCCTGCGTCGCATCGACATAGAAGCCCGCGCCCAGCCCGAAGTCATAGGCGCCTGCCGGATCGTCGGGTACGTCCTCGCCCCGCGGCGAGGTGTCTGGCGCGACGAAGATCAGGCCGTGCTCGGCACAAGCACGGCGATACTCGCCCTTGTCGGTGACGTTGGCGTGCGTGCAGGTCAGGCCCGACAGATACCAGATGACCGGCAGCCTTGCCCCGGCCGCATGCTCCGGCACATAGACCGAGAAGGTCATCTCCGTGCCCGTCGCCGACGAGGCATGGCGATAGATGCCCTGCGTGCCGCCAAAGGCACGCGCGGTCGACACGGTCTCGATCGTCACGCCGCCACCGGCATTCGCTGCGGCGAGCCGTCGCCGACATTGTGCGTGCCCTTGGGCTCCATGTTGAGGATGCGGACCTCGCCGTGCCGCGCGACGGGGCGATGCTCGACCCCGCGCGGCACGACATAGAGGTCGCCAGGCCCGAGCGTCACCGTGCCGTCGCGAAGCTCGATGTCGAGCGTCCCGTCGAGCACCAGGAAGAGGTCGTCCGTATCCGCATGGCTGTGCCACACGAACTCGCCCTCCGCCTTGATGATGCGGATGTCGTTGCCGTTGTAGCTGCCGACGATCCGCGGCGCCCAATGCTCGGCGAAGCTGTCGAACTTCGCCGGCAGGTTGACCGGATCGATCATGCTGGCGGCCGATAGGCGGCGCAAAGCTTGTTGCCGGTGGGATCGCGGAGATAGGCGAGGTGCAGCGGCCCGAACGGCGAGTTGCGCACGCCCGGCGGATCCTCGATCGCGGTGCCGCCATGCGCGAGGCCGGCTTCATGCCACGCCTCGATCTGCTCGGGGCTCTCACACGCGAAACCGACGGTGCCGCCATTGGCATGGCAGGCGGGCTCGCCGTTGATCGGCGTGGTCAGCATCAGCATCGCCCCCTTGTGGCGATAGACGACGCGGCCCTTGGGATCCTCGAACCCCGGCTTCGCGCCGAGCGTGCCGAGCAGCGCGTCATAGAAGGTGCGGGAGGCGGCCATGTCGTTGGCGCCGAGCATCACGTGGCTGAACATCGTGTTCTCTCCTTTAGTAGACGACGACGCTGCGGATGCTTTCGCCCGCATGCATCAGGTCGAAGCCCTTGTTGATCTCCTCCAGCCCCATGACGTGGGTGATCATCGGGTCGATCTCGATCTTGCCGGTCATGTACATGTCGACGATCTTGGGCACGTCGGTCCGCCCCTTCGCGCCGCCGAACGCCGTTCCCCGCCAGTTGCGCCCGGTGACGAGCTGGAAGGGCCGCGTCGCGATCTCCTTGCCCGCCTCGGCCACGCCGATGATGATGCTGGTGCCCCAGCCGCGGTGGCACGCCTCCAGCGCGGTCCGCATCACGTCGGTATTGCCGGTCGCATCGAACGTATAGTCGGCGCCGCCGTCGGTCATCGCGACGATGCGGGCGACGACGTCCTCGCGGCTCATGCCCTTCGAATCGAGGAACTCGGTCATGCCGAAGCGGCGGCCCCACGCCTCGCGGTCCGGGTTGATGTCGACGCCGATGATCCGGTTTGCCCCGGCCAGCTTCGCTCCCTGAATGACGTTCAGGCCGATGCCGCCCAGCCCGAACACGACGACATTGTCGCCCACCTGCACCTTGGCAGTGTTGATGACCGCGCCCACGCCCGTCGTCACGCCGCAGCCGATATAGCAGCTCGTCTTGAACGGCGCGTCCTCGCGGATCTTGGCGACCGCGATCTCGGGCAGCACGGTGAAGTTCGAGAAGGTCGAGCAGCCCATGTAGTGGAAGATCGGCTGCCCCTTGTAGGAGAAGCGCGTCGTGCCGTCGGGCATCAGCCCCTTGCCCTGCGTCGCGCGGATCGCGGTGCACAGGTTGGTCTTGCCGGACAGGCACGACTTACACTGGCGGCACTCGGGCGTGTAGAGCGGGATGACATGGTCGCCGGGCACGACGCTGGTGACGCCCGCACCCACCTCGCGCACGATCCCCGCGCCCTCATGCCCCAGCACGCTCGGGAAGATGCCCTCGCTGTCGAAGCCGTCGAGCGTATAGGCATCGGTATGGCAGATGCCGGTCGCCATGATCTCGACCAGCACTTCGCCGGCCTTCGGCCCCTCCAGGTCCAGCTCGACGATCTCGAGCGGCTGCTTCGCCTCGAATGCGACGGCGGCGCGGGTCTTCATGGGGCAACTCCTTGGGCAACGCGTCCGCCCCCTATGCGACAGGACGGCGCGCGTTGAAAGCGGGCTGCGTGCGTGCCCATGTTCCTTTATTGTTCCGGCATGGCCGCCGAGTCGCCCCCGATCCTCGCCTTGCCGCCGCGGCCGCTGCGCTGGCTGTTCCTCGACCTCAACAGCTATTTCGCCAGCGTCGAGCAGCAGCTCCAGCCCGAGCTGCGCGGCCGCCCGGTGATCGTCGCGCCGGTCGACAGCGACACGACGGTCGCGATCGCCGCCTCGATCGAGGCCAAGCGCTACGGCATCTCGACCGGCACCCCGGTGTGGGAGGCGAAACGCCTGTGCCGCGACCTGGTCGTCACCCCCGCGCGCCACCGCCGCTACGTCGAGTTTCACGACGCGATCGTCGAGGAGATCTGGCGGCACATCCCCGTCACCAAGGTGTGCTCGATCGACGAGGTCGCCTGCCGCCTGCTCGACAACGAGAACGACCGCGACAGCGCGGTGGCGCTGGCGCGGCGGATCAAGGCGGGTATCCTCGACAATGTCGGCGAGTGCCTGCGCTCCTCGGTCGGGATCGCCCCCAATCGCCTTCTCGCCAAGCTCGCCTCCGACATGGAGAAGCCGGACGGTTTGACGGTGCTGGAGGGCGCGGAGCTGCCGCAGCGGTTGTTCGGGCTCAAGCTGCGCGACATCGCCGGCATCGGCCCCCGGATGGAGCGGCGGCTGGCGGTCGACGGGATCAACGACATCGCCGATTTGTGCGCGCGCCGGCCGCGCGATGCCGGGACCGCATGGGGCGGCACCGACGGCGACCGGCTCTGGTATTTGCTCCACGGCGTCGACTTGCCGTCCAAGCCGACGCAGAGCCGCACGATCGGCCACAGCCATGTGCTGAGTCCGGCCAGGCGCGGGCTGGAGCCCACCCGCCTCACCGCCCGCCGCCTCGCGCTCAAGGCCGCGAGCAGGCTCCGCCGCAAGGGCTATCGCGCGCGGCTCCTGATCCTCCACGGCAAGTTCGAGGACGACAAGTCCAGTTGGCGCGCGTCGGTGAAGCTGCCGGTGACGCAGGACAGCTTCGTCATCCTCCATGCGCTTGACGGCTTGTTCCCGCGCCTCGCCGCGGCCGGCCGGCTGCGCCCCGGCGGCTTTCGGCTGCGCATGGTCGGCGTGACCCTGGCGGAGATCGAGCCGGTGACCGGCGACCAGGGCTCGCTGTTCGCGATGCTCGATCCCGACGATCCGCTCGCGCGAGAGACCCGGGGCCTCGCGCTCAGCCGCGCGATGGACCGGATGAACGAACGGTTCGGGCGAAATGCGGTGACGGTCGGCCCGCTCGGCGGCGGTCGCATCGACCGCGTCGGCACCAAGATCGCCTTTGGCCGCATCCCTGAAATCAACGAGTTCCACGAGTGAAGTCGTACGCAACAGCAACAATATTGCGCCGCACCCCGATATCGCCTTTCAGCAACATTTCTCTCTCTTGACGGCCCATGCTGCATCGGCGAAGCGTGCGGCCCGTATGAAGTACACCCTCCCCCTCGCCGCGGTTGCCGCCGCGCTTTCGCTCGCCGCGTGTCAGAACGAGCCTGAGGTCGTCAACGCCCTCCCGCCCGATCCGCTCGCGTCGCAACTCGCCAACGCCGCGCCGGTCGAACTGCCGCCGGCGATGAAGGGTTCGGTCTCGTTCCGCTGCCAGCCGGGCAACAGCCTCGTGTTCGTCGACTTCTTCGCGGGCGACAAGCTGGCCAACCTGCGCACCGAAAAGGGTGGCACGCCCACCGTGCTCACCGCGCCGGAGGCGGGTCAGCCGCTGACGGCCGAGGGTGGCTATTCGCTCACCGGCGACATGAAGAACATCAAGGTCACGATCCCAGGCAAGGGTGACCTGTCCTGCCACGTCTGATCGCGGCATCGTCGACATGAAATCAGGGTCGCTGCGGCATCGCAGCGGCCCTTTTTTGCGCTCGCCGCCCTTGCGCATGGCGGGTGGAGGCGGCAGCTTCGCCGCTCTGGATCGACCACAGGAGCGTACGTGGCGGTTGTCGCGATCTACAGCCTGAAAGGCGGCGTCGGAAAGACGACGCTGGCGGTCAACCTGGCCTGGTGCGCGGCGCAATTGTCGGCGCGGCGGACGCTCGTCTGGGATCTCGACCCCCAGGCCGCCTCGACCTGGCTGCTCGGCGGCGACACCAAGCCGCGCGATCAGGCGCAAGCGGTCTTCACCCGCGACGTCGAGGTCGAGCGCCTGATCCGCCCGACCGGGATCGAGCGGATCGACCTGATCGGCGCCGACGCCTCGCTGCGTAGCCTAGGCCGCGTGTTTCACGAGCTCGACAAAAAGAAGCGGCTGGCCAAGCTCGTCGCCTCGCTCGACAAGGCCTATGACCGGCTGATCCTCGACTGCCCGCCGGGCCTCACTGAAACCAGCGAGCAGGTGATGCGCGCCGCCGACCTGATCGTCGTGCCGGTGATCCCCTCCCCGCTCTCGACCCGCGCGTTCGACGAGGTCGTGCGCCATCTCGACGGCAAGCGCGGACGTGCCGCGCTGATGCCCGTACACGCGATGGTCGACCGGCGGCGGAAGCTGCATGCCGAGGCGCTGACCGCCGAGCCCGACTGGCCCGTCATCCCGATGGCGAGCATGGTCGAGGCGATGGCGGCCCGCCGCGCGCCCGTCGGCAGCTTCGCGCCCCGCAGCGCCGCCGCGCGCGCGTTCGGCGATCTATGGCAGGCGGTCGAGCGCCGCCTAGCCGCGGCGGCATGACGCGGCGGCTGTCGCTCTATCAGCGGCTCGATCCCGAGCTCGTCCTGCGCGCCTATGCGATGGGCGTGTTCCCGATGGCCGACCACCGCGACGCGCCCGGCGTCTATTGGGTCGAACCGCGGATGCGCGGCGTGCTGCCGCTCGATGGCTTTCGCCTGTCGCGGTCGCTGCGCAAGACGATCGCGAGGGATCGATTCCGCGTCACCGTCGATCAGGCCTTCGACGCGATCGTCGCGCTGTGCGCGGAAAGCGCGGGCGACCGGCCGGAGACCTGGATCAACCCACCGATCGCGCACGTGTTCGCGCGGTTGAACGAGACGGGCTATGCGCATTCGGTCGAGTGCTGGGACGGCGACCGGCTGGTCGGCGGCCTTTATGGGCTCGCGCTCGGCTGCGCCTTTTTCGGCGAGAGCATGGTCAGCCGCGCGACCGATGCGTCGAAGGTCGCGCTCGCGTGGCTCGTCGCGCGGCTGCGCGCGGGCGGCTTCACCCTGCTCGATTGCCAGTTTCAGACCGATCACCTGCGCTCATTGGGCGCGGTGGAGATCCGGCGCGATGCCTATATGGCGTTGTTGAGCGAGGCGCTCGGCCCGTCGGCGGGCGGGCTGGTCGCGGGCGTGCCGGTAGTGGCTGGCGAGTTCGGCGCACTCGAGCGCTTGGGCGCGGCCTTGCCCGATGCGGCGCCCTTGTCCAGCGGCACCGTGTCCGCGCCGCCGCTCGGGAAGGACATCGTGCAGCTCTTGACCCAGACGTCATAGATGGGGTGGCGAACGACGTTGAGCGCCGGCCGCTCGGCATAGAGCCAGCCCGAAAAGACGCGCTGCCACCGACGCTCGACATTCTGCACGTCTAGCTGGACAAACGCGCCGGTATATTGCTCGGGCTCCCACGGCCCCGTCCGCTCGCACGCGCGCAGCCGCACGACGACGTTGCCGGCGCGCAGCGCCTGGCCCGGCTTCATCGTCAGGTCGCGGCTTTCGCCGCTCCGCTTGTTGAGCAGACCGAGCACCGCCACACGCTGCGCCATCGGCGTCACGCCGGTGGTGGCGATGGTTGCGGTTTCGGCAGGCGCCACGACCTCGCCATTGGCGGGCGCGCCAGGGGCCGCTGCATCAGGGACGGGGAGCGAGGCGTTGGCGGGCGGCGGTGCCGCCTCCGGCACCTGCGATCGGCGCCACGCGGCGACGCCGAACCATGCGCCGATCGCGATCAGCAGCGCCGCGACCGCGGCACCGATCCACTTGACCCGCGCGCTCACGCGTCGGGCGACCAGGCCTCGTAATCGCCGGTCGCGCGGACGCGCTCACCGCCCTTTTCGAGCGTGCCGGGCGGACGATAGGCGAGCGGCGTGCCGGTCATATTGGCGAGCGGCGGTTGCTGCCACTGGCGGACCGGCGGCAGTGCGCGGTCGGGCACGTCGTCGATCTGGTGGTGCAGCCAGCTGAACCATTCGGGTGGCACGCGGCTGGCGTCGTTCGAGCCGGCATAGATCACCCAGCGGCGCGGGCGTCCGGCGGTGTCCTTGCCGCCCTGCCAATAGACGTTGCCGTCGTCGTCGGTGCCGACCTTGGTCTTGCCGCGCAGCCCGGCCAGCGTGCCGACGGTGGCGCCGTTCCACCAGGTGAAGATGTTCAGACCCATGGTTCCACTCGCTAGGCTACCCGCGCCGCCGGCCTTAGCGCGGCGGCAGGGGCGATGGCAACGCCGGTAGAGTTGTTTGGGAACGGGCCGGAGCCCGTTCGGCCTTCAACGAATTACCGCCGGAACGGGTCTTCGAACAGCGGCTTGGGCGCGACCACGCCGCCATTCTCGGCATCGCGCGCGGCCTGCTCGCGCTCGGCGCGGAGCTGCTCGAGCAACGCCTCGCGGTCGCCCTCCAGCCGCGTATCGGGCTGCGCCTCGATCCCCGCCGCCTTCGCGGCCTTGGCCACCAGCGCATCGAGCTCGCGCTGCGAGCAGAGGCCCAGCGTCACCGGATCCTTCGGCGTGATGTTGCCGATGTTCCAGTGCGTGCGGTCGCGGATCGCCGCGATCGTCGTGCGCGTGGTGCCGATCAGCTTGCCGATCGCGCCGTCCGAAATCTCGGGATGGTTGCGGATGATCCAGGCGATGCCGTCGGGCTTGTCCTGGCGCTTGCTGACCGGCGTATAGCGCGGCCCCTTGGTGCGGCGGACCTGCTCCGGACCCTTCAGCATCTGAAGCTGATAGTCGGGGTTCGCCTGACCCTTCTCGATCTCGTCCATCGTCAGCTCGTGCGCGCGGACGGGGTCGCGGCCGGTCAGCTTGGTCGCGGCGGTATCGTCGGCGATCGCCTGCACTTCCAGGATGTGGAGGCCGCAGAAATCGGCAATCTGCTCGAACGAGAGCGAGGTGTTGTCGACCAGCCAAGAGGCGGTCGCGTGCGGCATGAGCGGCTGGGCCACGGCCAATCTCCGAATGCGAAAACAATAAGGGCCACCCGTCGCCGGGTGGCCGCTAACCTGACCAATCTAATGCAACGCCCTGCAAAGGGCAAGCGATGTTCAGGCGGCGACGGCCGGCCGGTGGATGGCGACCAGCGCGTCGAGGAACTGGCCCGCACTCGCTTCCCAGGTGAAGCCGCGGCCATAGGCGGCGCACCGTCCCCGGTCGCACGCGAGCGCGGCGGCGATCGCGGTATCCAGCTCCTCGTCCATCGCGCCGGTCTCGGGCGTCAGCACGTCGACCGGCCCCGTCACCGGATAGGCCGCGACCGGCGTGCCGCAGGCGAGCGCCTCGATCATCACCAGGCCAAAGGTGTCGGTGCGGCTGGGAAACACGAACACGTCCGCCCCGGCATAGCATTGCGCGAGCTCGTCGCCGAACCGCGCACCCAGGAACACCGCGTCGGGATAGGCTGCCTCCAGCTGCGCCCGCGCGGGGCCGTCGCCGACGACCACCTTGGTGCCCGGGTGGTGCGTCTTCAGGAACGCCTCGATATTCTTCTCGACCGCGACCCGGCCGACATAGAGCTGGATCGGCCCGGCCAGGCCGGCGAGCGCCGGGTGCGGCTCGACGCCGGCATGGAAGCGCGCCAGGTCCACGCCCCGCCCCCAATGCCGCACCTGGGTGAGCCCATGCGCTTCCAGCGTCCGGCGGATCGACGGGGTGGAGGCGAGCACCGCCTGCGCGGGCGCATGGAACCAGCGGATATAACGCCAGATCCACTCCGCCGGGACACCCGACCGCGCCGAGACATAGTCGGGAAACTGCGTGTGATAGGCGGTGGTAAACGCATAGTCGTGGCGCAGGCACCATCGCCGCGCCGCCACGCACACCGGTCCCTCGGTCGCCAGATGCACCGCGTCGGGCGCGAATTCCTCGATCAGCGCGCCCACCGCGCCGGTCGTCGCCATCGCCAGCCGGATCTCGGGATAGGTCGGGCACGGCACCGAATAGAACAGGTCGGGCGAGATCACCTCGACCACATGCCCCTGCCCTTCGAGAACCTGACGCACCGATTTCAGCGTACGGACGACGCCATTGACCTGCGGTTCCCAGGCGTCGGTGACGATGGCGATACGCATCGGCGCGTGAGCCGCGGTCAGGCCGCCGCCCGCGTCGTCGCGGCCGTCAGTGCCGCTTCTCTCGCCTTGATCTCGTCCGCCCAGAGCAGGATCTCCATCCGGCCGTCGTGATGCTCAACGAGCGCGGTGCACCCTTCGACCCAATCGCCGTCGTTATAATAATCGATTCCGTCGATCCGGCGATAGTCCGCGGTGTGGATGTGTCCGGCGATCACCCCGTCGACACCGCGGACGCCCGCCTCGTGCGCGACGATCTCCTCGAATTTGGAGATGAACTCGACCGCGTTCTTGACCTTGTGCTTGGCGTATTTGCTGAGCGACCAGTAAGGCAGGTTCGCCGCGCGGCGATACAGGTTCACCCAGCGGTTGAGGACCATCATCACATGGTACGCCGCGTCGCCAAGGTGCGCGAGCCAGCGGTGCGAGAGCGTGATCGCGTCGAACTCGTCACCATGCAGGACGAGCAGCCGGCGCCCGTCGGCGGTGGTGTGGATCGCCTGCCGCTTGATCCGCACGCCGCCGAAGTCGAGCCCGGTGAACTGGCGGAACATTTCGTCATGGTTGCCGGGAATGTAGACGATGTCGGTGCCGCGCTTGGCACGCTTCAGGATGCGCCAGACGATGTCGTTGTGGCTGGCGGGCCAGTAGAACTTCTTCTTTAGCTGCCACCCGTCGAAGATGTCGCCGACCAGGTACATCGTCTCGCTGTCGACATGGTCGAGGAAGTCGATCAGCATCTCGGCATTGCAGCCGCGCGTGCCCAGATGGACGTCGCTGATCCAGATCGTTCGATAGCGGCGGCGGACGATCCCGTCCCGCTCGGGCCGCTGCGGTGCGCTGGCGGCGAAGTCGAACAGGTCGGCAGCCTCGAACGGCAGCTTGGTGACGGTGCCCATGGCATGTTCCCCGGCAAGCGATTGGCTTGAACCGCGATGGCCGAGGATTGTTACATGAGCGCGGCGGGAGGGTTACGGGGTTGTGATGCCTCGGTCTTCAGATCGTCAGCACGATCTTCCCCACATGGTCCCCCGCTTCCATCCGCGCATGCGCGTCGGCCGCGCGCTCCAGCGGGAAGGTCACGTCCATCACCGGCTTCAGCCGTCCCGCCTCGACATGCGGCCAGACGGTGCGGGCGAGTTCGTCGGCGACCATCGACTTGAACCCCGTGTCGCGCGGGCGCAGCGTCGAGCCCGTCAGCGTAAGCCGCCTACGCATGATGTCGAAGATCGGGATCGTCGCCTCCGCCCCGCGCTGCACGGCGATCGACACGTGACGCCCGTCCTCGGCCAGACACTTGAGGTTGCGCGGCAGATAGTCGCCGCCAACCATGTCGAGCACCACCGCGACGCCGCGCCCGCCGGTGATCCGCTTCACCGCCTCGACGAAGTCGTCCGCCTTGTAGTCGATCGCGTGATCCGCGCCGAGCTCAAGCGCCCGCGCGCACTTGTCCGCCGACCCGGCCGTGACGATGATCTCGACCCCGAACAGCTTGCACAGCGAAATGGCCATCGTGCCGATGCCGCTGGTGCCGCCATGGACCAGCACCGTGTCGCCTTCACTGGCAAAGCCGCGCTCGAACAGGTTGGTCCAGACGGTGAACAGCGTCTCCGGGATCGCCGCCGCCTCGACCATCGACAGGCTCTCCGGCACCGACAGGCACTGACCCGCGGGCGCGACGCAATATTCGGCATAGCCGCCGCCGGCGACCAGCGCGCACATCGGCTGGCCGATCAGCGCGGGCTCCACGCCCTCGCCCACGGCCACGACCTCGCCCGCGATCTCCAGCCCCGGGATCGACGGCGCGCCCGGCGGCGGCGCATAGCCGCCCTGGCGCTGGAGCACGTCGGGGCGGTTGACCCCCGCGGCGGCGACGCGGATCAGCACCTCGCCCTCGCCCGGTTGCGGCACGCGCCGCTCGACCAGGCGCAGCACCTCGGGTCCGCCCGGCGTTTCGGGATCGATCGCGCGCATCGTCTCGGCTCGTTCCATCACGCGTTCCCCCGATCCATCGCCGCCCCATATGTCGATGGTGAATCCCGCGCTTATTGACATCGAAGCCCGGGCGGTCAACGCTCCCGACCATGGACGCCGACGATAATCTGCCGCGGCGCAGCGACGATCCCGTCGCGATGCTGGCGCGCCAGGATCTCGATCCCCTCTCGATCGAGGAGCTGGGCGCGCGCATCGCCGCACTGGAGGCCGAGATCGAGCGCGTGAAGGCGCATCGCGATCGCGCCGGCGGGCACCGAAAGAGCGCCGACGCGCTGTTCCGCCGATGATGCCGGGCCGCATCCCTTACCTGCGGCCCCGCCCGATCCCGACCGTCTTGCACACCGCGCTACCGCACCCGACATTGCAGTCCCGGGTCGCGAGTCCCCCTGCGGCCCCACCGGAGTAATTCCCCAAATGCCGTCCTTCGCATCCGCCCTCGAATCCACGCTGCACAAGGCGCTGGAGGCCGCGTCCTCGCGCCGCCACGAATATGCGACGCTCGAGCACCTTCTCCTCGCGCTCGTCGACGACGAGCATGCGTCCAAGGTGATGAGCGCCTGCGGCGTCGACCTGGGCGATCTCAAGACCACCGTCGCGCACTATCTCGATACCGAGCTCGAGGCGCTGAAGGTCGAGAACGTCACCGACCCCTCGCCCACCAGCGGGTTCCAGCGCGTCGTCCAGCGCGCGATCCTCCACGTCCAGTCCTCGGGCCGGGACGAGGTGACCGGCGCCAACGTGCTCGTCGCTTTGTTCAGCGAGCGCGAGAGCTACGCCGTCTATTTCCTCCAGCAGCAGGACATGAGCCGCCTGGATGCCGTCAGCTTCATCAGCCACGGCGTCGGCAAGGGCGGTGCGCCCACGGAGGCTCGCGAGGTCAAGGGCGCCGAGGAGGAAAAGCCCCAGCCCAAGCAGGCCGACAAGAACCAAAAGGGCGAAAGCGCGCTCAAGCAGTTCACCGTCGACCTCAACGAAAAGGCCAAAAACGGCAAGGTCGATCCGCTGATCGGCCGCGGGCCGGAAGTCGACCGCACCGTCCAGATCCTCTGCCGCCGGTCGAAGAACAACCCGCTCTATGTGGGCGATCCCGGCGTCGGCAAGACCGCGATCGCCGAGGGCCTGGCGCGCAAGATCGTCGAGGGCGACGTCCCCGACGTGCTCAAGCCCGCGGTCATCTATTCGCTTGACATGGGCGCGCTGCTGGCCGGCACGCGCTATCGCGGCGATTTCGAGGAGCGGCTGAAGCAGGTCGTGTCGGAGCTCGAGAAGCTGCCGCACGCGGTCCTCTTCATCGACGAGATTCACACCGTCATCGGTGCCGGCGCGACCAGCGGCGGGGCGATGGACGCGTCTAACCTCCTCAAGCCCGCACTGTCGGGCGGTACGATCCGCTGCATCGGGTCGACCACCTACAAGGAGTTCCGCAACCACTTCGAAAAGGATCGCGCGCTGCTGCGCCGGTTCCAGAAGATCGACGTCAATGAGCCGACGGTCGAGGACACGATCAAGATCCTCGCCGGCCTGCGCTCTGCGTTCGAGGAGCATCATTCGGTCAAGTACACGCCCGACGCGATCAAGTCGGCGGTCGAGCTCTCAAGCCGCTACATCAACGACCGCAAGCTCCCCGACAAGGCGATCGACGTGATCGACGAGGTCGGCGCGATGCAGATGCTGGTGCCCCCAGCCAAGCGCAAGAAGGTCATCACGCCCAAGGAGATCGAGCAGGTCATCGCGACCATGGCGCGGATCCCGCCGAAGACGGTGTCGAGCGACGACACGCGCGTGCTCGCCAACCTGGAGACCGACCTGAAGCGCGTGGTGTTCGGCCAGGATACCGCGATCGAGGTGCTGTCCTCGGCGATCAAGCTCAGCCGCGCGGGGCTGCGCGATCCCGACAAGCCGATCGGCAACTACCTCTTCTCCGGCCCCACGGGCGTCGGCAAGACCGAAGTCGCCAAGCAGCTTGCCGAGATCATGGGCATCCCGCTCCAGCGGTTCGACATGTCCGAATATATGGAGCGCCACTCGGTCAGCCGGCTGATCGGTGCGCCCCCGGGCTATGTCGGCTATGACCAGGGCGGCCTGCTCACCGACGCGGTCGACCAGAACCCGCACAGCGTGCTGCTCCTCGACGAGATCGAGAAGGCGCATCCCGACCTGTTCAATATCCTGCTGCAGGTGATGGACAACGGGAAGCTGACCGACCACCACGGCAAGACCGTCGACTTTCGCAACACCATCCTCATCATGACCACCAACGCCGGTGCGTCGGACATGGCGAAGGAGTCGATCGGCTTCGGCGAGATCGCGCGCGAGGACGTCCAGGAAGAAGCGGTGAAGAAGCTCTTCACCCCCGAGTTCCGCAACCGCCTCGATGCGATCGTGCCGTTCGCCTATCTGCCGCCGGCGGTGGTCAACCGCGTCGTCGACAAGTTCATCCTCCAGCTCGAGCTTCAGCTCGCCGACCGCGGCGTTCACATCCGCCTCGACGACGAGTCCAAGACCTGGCTGACCGAGCGCGGCTATGACAAGCTCTATGGCGCCCGCCCGATGGGCCGCCTGATCCAGGAAAAGGTCAAGCAGCCGCTCGCCGAGGAGCTTCTGTTCGGCAAGCTCGTCCATGGCGGTGAAGTCAGCGTTAAGCTGAAGGACGGCGCCCTCGCCTTCGAGATCATCCCCGCCCCGCCCAAGAAGGCGAAGCGCAAGGGTGGCAAGAAGTCCGAGGAAGCGAAGGCGGAATAAGGCCTACATTGGCCCAACCACGACTGTCACCCCGGACTTGATCCGGGGTCCCGCTTCTTCCTTACCTGACAGGCAAGAGGAAGCGGGACCCCGGCTCTGAGACCGGGGTGACGTACGCTTGCGAATAACGGCGGCAGCCTAGAAGAACACCGCCGCGTGCGCGGTCAGCTTGTGCCCCGCATCGTCCAGATCGGCGAACGGCGATCCTGCCACCGCATCGGTATCGATGTCCGTGCCCGAATAGCGCAGCCCCAGCGCCAGCGGCCCGAACCGCTGCTCCACCCGCACGCCCCAGTCGACATAGCTCATGCCCTCCGGCCGCAACCGCGCGGCGCGGATCAGGTCGTCGGTCGACCCCGACGTCCGCCCGACATGCGCCGCCACCTCGATGCCCGTCAGCGGGATCGACCCGCTCGCGCGCGCCTGAAGGTAGAGATTGTCGCCGCCGATCGCGTCCTGCTTGGGCGCATAGCTGCCGCCCAAATCGAGTTGCAGCGGCCCCAACGCATAGCCGAGCGTCAGGTCGAGCTCGCCGTAGTCGGCCTTGCTCGCCGCGCCCGCGAAGAAGTGGCCGGTGACGCCGCCCGTCAGCGACAATCCGCTGGCCAGATCGCGCGAATAGCTCGCGGAGCCGTCGAACACCATGTCGGCGCCGTCATGCCGGATCGCGCCGCGCGTCGTCGTCGCGCGCGCATCGACGCGCAATCCAGCCAGCGGAACCGAGACGATCGCATCGAGCGCCGGATCGCCGTCGCTCCAGCTCAGGCCGCGGCGGCGATGGTCGGTCGTCGCCTCGATCGAGGCGGTCGGGCGCGACAATTCCTGCGCCTGCGCCGCGGGGGCGCCGACGCCGACACCAGCGCCGGCACTCGCGATCGCAAGCACCAGCGCCAAGCCATGCCGATCACCCATTCGGACGCATCGCCGCGAGCTCGGCAACCAGGGTCGCCCGGTCATTCTCGGCCGCGGCGACCAGCCGGTCGCGGATCGCGGGGCTGCGGCGCGCGACATTATCCTCGATCGCGGGGCGCGCGGTCTGGCAGGCGCCCGGATGCACGCCCTTCAGCGTCCGGTCGGTGGCGACGGGGCGCGCGGCGGCGGGCGCCGCATCCAGCGCGCGCTCGACCGTCACTGCCGCGGTCCAGGCACATTGCTGGCGCGAGGGGCGGTTGGGCGTGTGCGCGCCAATCGTCTTGGTGTCGAGCGCGACCCGCGCGCGATAGGTGGCGGCATGCTCGGTGCCGGCGTGAGCGACGGTGACTCGATGCTCCAGCATCTCACCCAGCGTCAGCGCGGCGAGCGTGAGGGCGATGGACATGGGCTCTCCTCTATTGTCCTGTGGCGTTCCTGCGGTGCGCCGGCTGTCGCCGGTCTGCGACAGACCAATGCGCGGGACGCGCTCATTCTCCAAGCGCAACAAGAAATTACAGGAGCGAAAAGAGCCTCAGAGGCCATTCCCAGGGAATGCTGAGATTGCTCCCTTGGAGCGGGCCATCAGTTAGGCCGCGGCGGCTATCGCCGCCGAGTGGCGAAGCCGAAATCCCGCCCCGCGGGATTTCAAGTCTTCGTCACTCCCACTCGATCGTGCCGGGCGGCTTGCTCGTATAGTCATAGGTTACGCGGTTGATGCCGCGCACCTCGTTGATGATCCGCGTCGCAACGCGCGGCAGGAAGTCGCCCGGAAAGCCGAACGCCTCCGCCGTCATCCCGTCGGTCGATGTGACCGCGCGCAGCGCCAGCACGCTGTCATAGGTCCGCCCATCGCCCATCACGCCAACTGACCGCACGGGGAGCAATACCGCGAACGCCTGCCAGATCGCGTCATAGAGCCCCGCGTTCCGGATCTCTTCGAGGTAGATCGCGTCGGCCTTGCGCAGGATGTCGCAGCGCTCCTTCGTCACCTCGCCGGGGATGCGAATGGCAAGGCCGGGTCCGGGGAACGGATGGCGGCCGACGAAGATCTCCGGCAGGCCGAGCTCGCGGCCCAGCGCGCGCACCTCGTCCTTGAACAGCTCGCGCAGCGGCTCGACGAGCTTCATGTCCATCCGCTCGGGCAGGCCGCCGACATTATGGTGGCTCTTGATCGTCACCGACGGCCCGCCGGTGAAGCTGACGCTCTCGATCACGTCGGGATAGAGCGTGCCCTGCGCCAGGAACTCAGCGCCGCCGATCTTCCGGGCTTCGTCCTCGAACACGTCGATGAACGTCTTGCCGATGAACTTGCGCTTGGCCTCCGGATCGGTGACCCCGGCCAGGCCTGACAGGAACAGCGTCTCCGCGTTCACATGGACGAGCGGAATGTTGTAGTGGCCGCGGAACAGGCTGACGACCTGATCGGCCTCGCCGGCGCGCATCAGGCCGTGATCGACGAACACGCAGGTCAGCTGCTCGCCGATCGCCTCGTGGATCAGCACCGCCGCCACCGCCGAATCGACGCCGCCCGACAGGCCGCAGATCACCCGACCCTTGCCCACCTGCGCGCGGATGTCGGCGATCTTGGCGGCGCGGAATTCGGCCATCGACCATTCGCCCGACGCGCCGCAGACATGCCGCACGAAATTGGCGAGCAGCCGCGCGCCGTCCGGCGTGTGCACGACCTCCGGGTGGAACTGCATGGCGTAATAGCGGCGCGAGTCATCGGCGATCACCGCATAGGGCGCGCCGGGGCTCGCCGCGACGGGGCGGAAGCCGGGAGCGAGCGCGGTCACCTTGTCACCGTGGCTCATCCACACCTGATGACTCTCGCCCTCGCCCCACATGCCGTCGAACAGCGCACAGGGCTCGGCCACCTCGATGAAGGCGCGGCCGAACTCGCCCGAATCGCCCTTCTGCACCGCGCCGCCCAGCTGGTGCATCATCACCTGCTGGCCGTAACAGATGCCAAGGACGGGCAGGCCGCTGTCGAAGATCACCTGCGGCACGCGCGGGCTTCCGTCGTCCAGGACGGAGGCGGGACTGCCCGACAGGATGATGCCCGCCGGCTTCAGCCGCTCGAACGCCTCGGCGGCGGCGGTGAAGGGCGCGATTTCGGAATAGACGCCGGCCTCGCGCACGCGCCGCGCGATGAGCTGCGTCACCTGGCTGCCGAAGTCGACGATGAGGATGGATTCGGTGGGTTCGACCATGCGCCCATCTAGCGGACGCGGCGCCGAGGGCAAGGGCTACCCTCCCCCGCGACAAGCGCGAGGGAGGGAGCCGGGATCAGTTCTCGATGCGCCAGACGATCGGCGGCAGGCGAAGCTGCGTCGCCGTCTTGTTGCCGAGCGCGTCGCGTGCGGGCTCGAAGCGGCCGTTGCGAAGCGCCAGGCGGCACGTCGCGGCATCGAGCGCCTCGCTGCCGCTGCCCGTCACCACGTCGCAACCGGTCGCTCGCCCGTTCGCGCCGATCGAGAGGCGGATCGACACGCGCCCCTCGATCCCGGCGCGCAGGGCGGCCGAGGGATATTCACTGCGCGGGAACCACTCGCCCACTGCACCCCGTGCCGCGGCACCGCGCGAGAGATCGGCGGCGGGCGTCGGCGTGATCGTCGGCGACGGGATCGGCGCCGGCTTCATATCGGTGACGGGCGGCAGCAGCACGATGTCGGGCGTGCCGCTCACCAGTGGCGGCGTATCGACCTTGACGATCGGATCGGTAACCAGCGGCTTGGTCTCCGGAATCATCGAGGTCGTCAGCGTCTCGATCTTCTTGGGCGGGACCACGTCCGGTGGCGGCGGCGGCACGTCCTTGATGTTATAGGTTTCGAGCGGCTTGTCGGCGATGCGGTCGACGAACTGGATGGCGAGGCCGGATAGAAGCGCGGCAATGATGCCGCCCTGGACCAGCCCGACAAGGCCGATCGCCACGATCCGTTCCCGTCCGGAGCCTGAATTGGCATAGGACATGGTGGGCATCCTCTCTATGGCCGCTCCACCCCATCGGCGGATGCGGTCATGTTATGCTATCACATGCCCGCATCCGCGCAATCGCGATTATAGTTGTTCCTCAAACCGTTATTGGACGGGCTTGATGTCCAGCCCCGTCCACTTGGCGGCAAAGGCATAGAGGTCCGACGTCTCCTCGATGATCTTGTCGGTCGGCTTGCCGCTGCCATGGCCGGCGCGCGTCTCGATGCGGACGAGGTGCGGCTTGGGGCCGATGTCGCTCGCCTGAAGCTGAGCGGTGTATTTGAAGGTATGGCCCGGCACCACGCGGTCGTCGGTGTCCGCCGTCGTCGCCAGGATCGCCGGATAGGTCTTGCCCGCGGCGACGTTGTGATACGGCGAATAGGCGCGCAGGGTCCGGAAATCCTCGGCCTTCGACGGATAGCCGTAATCGTCCACCCAATAGCGGCCCGCGGTGAAGCGGTCGAAGCGCAGCATGTCCATCACCCCCACCGCCGGCAGCGCGGCGGCGAACAGGTCGGGCCGCTGGTTGACCACCGCCCCGACGAGCAGCCCGCCGTTCGATCCGCCCTGGATGGCGAGGCCATCCTTCTTCGTGATGCCCTCGGCGATCAGATACTCGCCCGCCGCGATGAAGTCGTCGAAGACGTTCTGCTTGTTCTTGAGGCGCCCGCCGTCATGCCACGCCTTGCCATACTCGCCGCCACCGCGGATGTTGGCGAGGACGAACACGCCGCCCTGCTCCAGCCACGCGATCCGCGCCGCGGAGAAGGCAGGCGTGTAGCTGACGTTGAACCCGCCATAACCCCACAGCATCGTCGGCGCGGGGCCGGTCACGTCCTTGCGCCGTACGACGAACATCGGCACCCGCGTGCCGTCCTTCGAGGCATAGAAACGCTGCTCGACCCCGTAGCGTGAGGGATCGAACGCCACCTTCGGCGCGGCCCAGGGCGTCGCCGCCCCCGTCTTCACGTCATAGCGATAGATGGTCGTCGGCACGTTGAAGCTGGTGAAGGCGTAGAACGCCTCGTCCTGATCGGCGTCGCCTGAGATGCTGGCGACCGTACCTACGCCCGGCAGCGCCAGCTTGCCCAGCGACTTGCCATCCGGAGTGAAGCGGCGCACCTCGCTCTTGGCATCGACCATATAGGCGATCATCAGCTGACCGCCGACCAGGCCGGCGCTCTCGATCACCGCCTGATCCTCGGGGACGACGTCGCGCGCGGTCGGGCTCGCCTCGGCCACGTCCATCGTCACGATCTTCGACCGCGGCGCCCCCTTGTTGGTCGACCACCAGAAGCGCGTCCCCTGGTTGCCGACATAGCCCCACTCGTTCTCCAGCCCCTTGATGAGCGTGCGCGGCTTCCACGCCGCGTCCTGAAGATCGATCAGCGTCACTTCGTAGCGATTGTCGGTGCCCTCGCTCGTCGTGATGATGAGATAGCGGCCGTCGTCGCCGACCTTGGCGGAATGCCCGCGCTTGGGAGTGGCCGGCGTCGAATAGACGAGCCGGTCGGCCGATTGCGGCGTCCCCACCTTGTGGAAATAGACCGCCTGGTTCTCGTTGAGCGCCTGGAACTGCGCCGCCTCGTCGGGTGCGGGGAAGCGCGAATAGAAGAAGCCCGACCCGTCCTTGGCCCAGCTCAGGTCCGAGAACTTGACCCACTTCAGCTCGTCGGCCAGCGGCTGGCCGGTATCGACGTCGAGCACGCGCACCGTCCGCCAGTCGGACCCGCCATCCTGGATCGAATAGACCAGCCGCTTGCCGTCCTCCGACGGCTCATACTCGCCCAGCGCCGTCGCCCCGTCCTTGGCCCAGGCATTCGGATCGATCAGCACCCGCCCCTCGCCGTTCAGGCTGTCGCGGACGTACAGCACCGCCTGGTTCTGAAGCCCCGAGTTGCGGCTGTAGAAATAGCGGCTGCCCTTCTTCTGCGGCACGCCGAACCGCTCATAGTTGAACAGCTGCGTCAGCCGCGCCTTGAACGCCGCGCGTCCCGGCAGCGTCGCGAGATAGGCGTCGGTCGCCTGGTTCTGGGCGGCGACCCATGCGGCGACCTTGGGATCGCGGCGCACGTCGTTCTCGAGCCAGCGATACGGATCCGCGATCGTCTCGCCATGGATCGTCTCGGTAACGGGGACCTTGTCGGTGGCGGGATAGGTGATGGGGGCAGTCACTGGCGCTCGCGTCTCCGGCTTGGGGTCGTCTGCCGCATGGATGGGGGCGGCGAACAGGAGCGGCAAGGTCAGCAGCGCGGCACGCATCGAATTGGTCTCCGATGATACAAGAAAGGCCGCACCCTGACGGGATGCGGCCCTTCGTGCAAGTCTCGGAGAAGACGCGGATCAGGCGGCTTCGTCGAAATCCTCGTCGCTCAGGACCGGACCCGAATCCTGGCCCTTGGCGCTGACGTCGCGGTCGACGAACTCGATGATCGCCATCGGTGCGGCGTCCGACGCGCGCGGGCCCGCCTTGATGATGCGGGTATAGCCGCCGGCGCGATCGGCATAGCGGGTCGCCAGCACGTCGAACAGCTTCACCAGCTGCGCGTCGTCGAGCAGGCGGGCATGCGCCAGACGACGGTTCGACAGGCCGCCCTTCTTGGCCAGCGTCACCAGCTTCTCGACATAGGGGCGCAGCTCCTTGGCCTTGGCCACCGTCGTCGTGATCTGCTCGTGCTTGATGAGCGCCGCCGACATGTTGCGGAACAGCGCGATGCGGTGGGCCGAGGTCCGCTGAAGCTTACGGCCGCCATACTTGTGACGCATGGATACTTCCTTCTCGTTCGTTCGGGGGCCGTGTCAGGTACCCCGGACCAGGTGGCCGTTGGAGGCCGCCACCCTTCGCCTTTCGGAACCTCCGCGAGCTTGCTCGGGGAGGGGGACCGCCGGCCAAAGGCCGGTGGTGGAGAGGCTCGACGCGGCGAAGCCGGGTCGTCGGACGGGTCGGCACGCCGACCCGCCGGCCGGGCTGTCGCCGTCTTCGGGCTAGCCGAGGCTAGCCCGATGCGGCTCAGCCCATGATCTCCTGCTCGAGCTTCTTGGCCATTTCCTCGATGTTCTCGGGCGGCCAGCCCGGGATTTCCATGCCGAGGCGAAGGCCCATGCTCGAAAGCACTTCCTTGATCTCGTTGAGCGACTTGCGGCCGAAGTTCGGCGTGCGCAGCATCTCGGCCTCGGTCTTCTGCACCAGATCGCCGATATAGATGATGTTGTCGTTCTTGAGGCAGTTGGCGCTGCGGACCGAGAGCTCCAGCTCGTCGACCTTCTTGAGCAGGTAGCGGTTGATCGTCGCGGTGTCGCCCGGCGTATCGGCGGCGGGCACCGGCAGGCCGCCGGTGGCAGCCGCAGGCGCCGCGCGCGTCATCGTCGAATCGTCGAAGTGGACGAACAGCGCCAGCTGGTCCTGAAGGATGCGCGCCGCATAGGCGAGCGCGTCGTCCGGAACCACCGTGCCGTCGGTCTCGACCGTCAGCGTCAGCTTGTCATAGTCGAGCTCCTGCCCGACGCGGGTGTTCTCGACCTTGTAGCTGACCTGGCGGACGGGCGAGTAGAGCGCGTCGACGGGGATCAGACCGATCGGCGCATCGGCCGGGCGGTTGGCGGTCGCGGGCACATAGCCCTTCCCGGTGTCGGCGGTCAGCTCCATGTTGAGCGTCGCGCCATCGTCCAGGTGGCACAGGACCAGCTCGGGGTTCATCACCTCGATGTCGCCGGTGACGGCGATGTCGCCCGCCTTGACCTCGGCAGGCCCGGTCGCCGACAGCTGAAGGCGCTTCGGCCCCTCGCCCTGCATCTTGAGCGCGATCTGCTTGACGTTGAGGACGATGTCCGTCACGTCCTCGCGAACGCCGGTCAGGCTGCTGAATTCATGCAGCACGTTCTCGATCTTGATCGAGGTGACCGCCGCGCCCTGAAGCGACGAGAGCAGCACGCGGCGTAGCGCGTTGCCGAGCGTCAGGCCGAAGCCGCGCTCCAGCGGCTCGGCGACGAACGTCGCCTTCCGCTTCGAATCGGTGCCCGACTTCTTTTCGAGGCCGTTGGGCTTCTTGAGTTCCTGCCAGTTCTTTGCGTTGACAGACACAGGCTTCCCCTGGGTTGGGCGGGAACGGGGCGCTTCCCGCCGAAACGCGGCGTCGCGCGGCGGCGCGGCCCGCCAGGCCGGCACCGCCGCGCGACGCGATAATCAAATCAGACGCGGCGGCGCTTGGACGGGCGGACGCCGTTGTGCGGGATCGAGGTCACGTCGCGGATCGACGTGATCTGGAAGCCGACCGCCTGCAGCGCGCGAAGCGCCGACTCGCGGCCCGAACCCGGACCCTTGACCTCGACCTCGAGCGTGCGGACGCCGTGCTCGGCGGCCTTGCGGCCCGCGTCCTCGGCGGCGACCTGCGCGGCGTACGGCGTCGACTTGCGCGAGCCCTTGAAGCCCATCATGCCGGCCGACGACCAGCTGATCGCATTGCCCTGCGCATCCGTGATCGTGATCATGGTGTTGTTGAAGCTGGCGTTCACGTGCGCGACGCCGGCGGTGATGTTCTTGCGCTCGCGACGGCGAAGGCGCTGCGGTTCACGTGCCATTGGAAATCATCCTGACTTTGTGTCGTGGTACGGAGGCCGGGAGGCGGTCTGCCTCGAACCAGTCTCCGACGGAGAAGAAGGAAGAACGGTCCCCCGGACCGTTCTTACTTCTTCTTGCCCGCGATCGGCTTCGCCTTACCCTTGCGGGTGCGCGCATTGGTGTGCGTGCGCTGGCCGCGGACCGGCAGGCCCTTGCGGTGACGCAGGCCACGGTAGCAGGCGAGGTCCATCAGGCGCTTGATGTTCATCGCGGTCTCGCGACGAAGATCACCCTCGACGGTGTAGCTGGCGTCGATCGCCTCGCGGATCTGAAGAACCTCCTGGTCGCTCAGGTCCTGCACGCGGCGGTCCGCGGCGATTTCCAGCTTGTCGGTGATTTCCTTGGCCTTGGACGGGCCAATGCCGTGGATATACTGAAGCGCGATGATTACGCGCTTGTTGGTCGGGATGTTGACACCCGCAATACGAGCCATGAACGATTTCTCCCAGCTCCACAGCAGGCGGCATGGCCGCACGCCCGCTATCTCGTCGCGTTGCTCCGAAACGCGCGGCAGCGGCGGTCGCGAAAGCGCGCCGCCGGTCAACCGCGGTGTCGGAAGAGGTGCCAGTTAGGCGGGGCGCTGGCCCCTGTCAAGCGAGTCGCGAACTGTCAAGCGGAACCTTTTCGCTGCTGTGGCGTGCACCTAGCGCCGTTCGGCCGCCGCCTTGAGCCTCGCGACCTGATGCGCGAGCACACCGTCGACCGCCGGCGCGAGAGCCACACCCTTCCCGCGCAGGTTGCCGCCGACGACATAGGTCACCGTCAGCTTCGTGTCCGCGCCCTGCCTGGCCAGCGCAAAGGTCAGCGTGCCGACCGCCGCCTCGGCCTGAAGCGGCCCCAGCGCGCCACTCAGCCGCAACAGCCGCGGACGATCGAGATGGACGATGTGCGCGTGCTCTACGCTGCCCCGCTCCCCCGGCAGCCGCTCGCATAAGCAGCCATGCGCGTCGAGGTCCAGCGACAGGTTGGTCGCGCGTCCGGAATAGCTGTGCGCCGGATCCCACCAACTGCCGATGTCGCCCATCCGCGTCCACACCGCCTCTGGCGGCGCGTCAATGGTAACGACCTGCTCGCTGACGAACGCGTCAGGCGCGCTCGACCGAACCTCGGCTGCAGCGGGCGCCGCCACGAGCAATCCCAGAACGACTGACCAGCGCACGTCATCCCCCTTTCACGCGATGTTCGTCGCGGAAGGCGGAGCGGGTCAACCCTCGCCGAGAATACCCTCGATCGCCGCGGTCACGTGCGCGATGTCGGCCATGCCGTCGATGCGGCGTACCAGCCCTTGGGCTTCATAATGCGGTAGGATCGGCGCGGTCTTGGCGCGATATTCGGCCATGCGCGTGCGAACGGTTTCGGCATTGTCGTCCGGCCGCCGCTTGAACTCCGTCGAGCCGCAGACATCGCAGACGCCCTCGACCGCGGGCTGCTTGAATCGGTCGTGATACCCCTCACCGCACTTGGCGCAGGTGTAGCGGCCGGTGATCCGCTCGACGAGTGCATCCTCGTCGACGACCAGCTCGATCACATAGTCGAGCTTGCGCCCGCGCGCGGCCAGCAGCTCGTCCAGCGACGCGGCCTGCGCCGCGGTGCGCGGATAGCCGTCGAAGATCAGGCCCGGCTCGGCGCCGAGCTCGTCCAGCCGCTCGCCGATGATGCCCGACACGATCTCGTCGGAGACGAGCGCGCCCGCTTCCATCACGGCCTTGGCCTGGAGGCCCGTCGGCGTGCCCGCCTTGACGGCGGCGCGCAGCATGTCGCCGGTCGAGAGCTGCACCATGCCGCGATCGGCGACGAGGCGCTGCGCCTGCGTGCCCTTGCCCGCGCCCGGCGGCCCCAGAAGGATGATGTCCACTGATTCCCCCCTTGGAACGACGGTCCGCCTTACTGGCGGACGCGACCGCCCTTCAGCTTGGCCTTCTTGATGAGGTCGCCATACTGGTGTGCCAGCAGGTGCGACTGGATCTGCGTCACCGTGTCCATCGTCACGTTGACGACGATGAGCAGGCTGGTGCCCCCCAGATAGAAGGGGATGCTGAGCGCCGAGACGAGATATTCCGGCAGCAGGCAGATGATCGTCAGATACGCCGCACCGATCACGGTGATGCGCGTCAGCACATAGTCAAAATAATTCTCGGTGTTCTTGCCCGGACGGATGCCGGGGATGAAGCCGCCATAGCGCTTCAGATTGTCCGCGGTCTCCTCGGGATTGAACACCACGGCGGTGTAGAAGAACGAGAAGAAGATGATGCCCGCGGCATAGAGCGCCATATACACCGGGCTGCCATGCTGAAGATACTGGTTGAGCGCGATCATCGCGTCATTCCACCAGGTGCCGTTCGACGCCGACACGTTCTGGCCCGCGAACTGGCTGATCGTCACCGGCATCAGCAGGAGCGACGAGGCGAAGATCGGCGGGATGACGCCCGCGGTGTTGATCTTGAGCGGCAGGTGGCTGCGCTCGGCCTGAACGCCGCGCGCGGTCTGGCGCTTGGGATACTGGATCAGGATGCGGCGCTGCGCGCGCTCCATGAAGCAGATGAAGAGAACGAGGCCCGCGACCGCGGCGATGATACCGAGCAGGCGGACCGGATCAACGGTGCCGGTGCGGCTTCCCTCGAATAGCTGGACCAACGTCGTCGGCAGGTGGGCGACGATGCCCGCCATGATGATGAGGCTGATGCCGTTGCCGATGCCGCGGCTGGTGATCTGCTCACCCAGCCACATCAGGAACATGGTGCCGCCGATCAGGCTGATGACCGCGCCCACGCGGAACAGCATGCCCGGCTCGACCACCGCCTGTGCGCCGGCCGAGGCGCCGAACGCCTCGAGCCCGACGGCGATGAACCAGCCCTGGATCGCGGTCAGCGCGACCGTGCCGTAGCGGGTGTACTGGTTGAGCCGCTTGCGGCCGCTCTCCCCTTCCTTCTTGATCGCGGCGAGCTGCGGCGACAGCGAGGTCGCGAGCTGCACGACGATCGAGGCGGTGATGTACGGCATCACGCCCAGCGCGATGATCGACATGCGCGACAGCGCGCCGCCCGAGAAGGTGTTGAAGAAGTCCATCACGCCGCCCTGCGTCTGCTGCGCGAGCAGGTTGAGCTGCGTGGGATCGATGCCGGGAAGCGGCACATAGCTCAGCATGCGGAACACGATGAGCGCACCCAGCGTGAACCAGAGCCGCTTCTTGAGCTCGGTCGCCTTGCCGAACTTGGACAGGCTGATGCTGGTGGCGAGATTGTCGGCTGCGGATGCCATCTGGATGTCTGTCCCGGGAATCAGTGCGGGCGGAACCTTCGCCCGTCCGGTTCGTGCATATAGGCGGTGGCGCGGCGATGTCTAATGGCGGGCGGGCGATCGACCGCCCTCATCGCATGCGAACCCATATCCGTTCGTGTCGAGCTCGTCGAAGCACGTGCCCGAAACACGCCCTTCGACAAGCTCAGGACGAACGGGCCTCATGGGCATAAGGCAGAAGGGGCGCCCGCCTGGCGGACGCCCCTCCTCGAATCAGCCCTGCTTGGCCTGCTGCTTCTCGGCCTTGGCGGCGAGACGCTCGGTGCGGGCCTTGCCCTTCTTGGCCGCGGCCTTCTCGGCGGCGGGGACGACCTCGATCACGTTGACCGAACCGCCCGCGGCCTCGATCGCCTCACGCGCGCCCTTCGACACGCCGGCGACCGTCAGGTTGAGCTTGGCCGACAGGCTGCCCTTACCGAGCACGCGCACGCCGTCCTTGCCGCCGCGCGTCAGGCCGACCGCGTTCAGCGCGGCCTGGTCGAGCGCCGCACCGGCCTCAAGCTTGCCCTCGTCGATCGCCTTCTGCAGCGCGCCGATGTTGACCTCGGCATAGTCCTTGCCGAACGGGTTGTTGAAGCCGCGCTTCGGCAGCCGCATGTGGAGCGGCATCTGACCGCCTTCGAAACCGTTGATCGCGACGCCCGAGCGCGCCTTGGCGCCCTTCTGGCCGCGGCCGGCAGTCTTGCCCAGGCCCGAGCCGATGCCACGGCCGACGCGGACGCGCTCCTTGCGGGCGCCCTTGTTGTCGCGGATGTCGTTCAGTTTCATGTCTTGCACTCGCTTTCGCTAGGTTCGCGCTAAAATCAGGAAGGGGGCCGTTAGCCCCCTTCCCTCGTCTTGTCATGTCGAAACGAGGATCAGTCCTCGACCGACACCATGTGATGCACCTTCTGGATCATGCCGCGCACCGAGGGGGTGTCCTCGAGCTCGACGGTCCGGTGCATCTTGTTGAGGCCCAGGCCGACCAGCGTCGCGCGCTGATCCTTGGTCCGGCGGATGGGCGAACCCGTCTGCGTCACCTTGATCGTCGCCATGGTCCTTACTCCACCAGCGCCGCGGCGTCGGCCTCGGCGGTCTGCGAACCACCACGGCCGAGCAGGTCGGCGATCTTCTTGCCCCGGCGCTGAGCGACGGCCTTGGGCGAGCTCTGCTCACCCAGCGCCTCGAACGTCGCGCGGATCATGTTGTAGGGATTCGACGTGCCGGTCGACTTGGTCACCACGTCGGCGACGCCCAGGCTCTCGAACACCGCACGCATCGGACCGCCGGCGATGATGCCGGTACCCGACGGCGCCGCGCGGAGATAGACGTTGCCTGCGCCGAAGTGGCCGCGACCGTCATGGTGCAGCGTCCGACCCTCGCGCAGCGGCACGCGGATCATCTTCTTCTTGGCCGAGGCGGTCGCCTTCGAGATCGCCTCAGGCACCTCGCGTGCCTTGCCATGGCCGAAGCCGACCCGGCCCTTGCCGTCGCCCACGACGACCAGCGCCGCGAAGCCGAAGCGCTTGCCGCCCTTCACCGTCTTCGAAACGCGGTTGATGTGGACCAGCTTCTCGATCAGTTCTTCGCCGCCATCGTCGCGGTTGCGGTCGTCACGACGACCACGATTGCCGTCACGGCCGCCACGACCGCGATTGTCGCCGCCGCCCGGGCCGCGCCCGCGACCGCCGCGGCCGCCGCGCGGCGCACCGGTGTTGGTGTCCGGCGCGGTCGTCGCTGCCTCGGCCGGAGCCTCGGTCTGGTTGTTTTCGTCGGCCATCGTCAGAACTCCAATCCGCCTTCACGCGCGGCTTCCGCCAGCGCCTTGACGCGACCATGATAGAGGAAGCCGCCGCGGTCGAAGACGACCTGCGTCACGCCCGCCGCCTTGGCCGCCTCGGCCAGCTTCTTGCCCACGTCCGCCGCCGAAGCGACCGTCGCGCCGATCTGCCCGCCGCCCTTGACCAGGCTTGAGGCCGACGCGAGCGTTTTGCCCTCGGTATCGTCGATCACCTGGGCATAGATATGCCGGCCCGAACGATGCACCGACAGCCGCGGACGGCCGCCCGAACGCGCGCGCAGCGCGGTGCGGTTGCGGCGACGCCGCTTCTCGAAGAGAGAGAGACCCTTGCTCATTACTTCTTCTTCCCTTCCTTGCGGAAGATGAACTCGTCGGCATACTTGATGCCCTTGCCCTTGTAGGGCTCGGGCTTGCGCCAGCGGCGGATTTCCGCGGCGACCTGGCCGACCTTCTGCTTGTCGATGCCGCTGATCTCGACCGTGGTCTGATCCGGCGTCTTGATCTCGATCCCCTCGGGGATGTCGAAATTGACGTCGTGGCTGTAGCCGAGCTGCAGCTTCAGGGTCTTGCCCTGCGCCGCCGCACGATAGCCGACACCGGTGATGAGCAGCTTCTTCGAAAAGCCCTCGGTCACACCGGTCACCAGGTTCTGGACGAGCGTGCGCTGCATGCCCCAGAACGCGCGAGCCCGCTTGGTGTCGTTCGCCGGCTGCACCGAGATGCCGCCCTCGACCGTCTCATACTTGATGTCGTCGGCCAGCGGCATGGTGAGGGTGCCCTTGGGACCCTTCACGCTGAGCTCGCCGCCCGCGATGTTCGCCGTCACGCCCGAAGGAACGCTGACCGGCTTCTTGCCGATACGGCTCATCAGAACACCTCCGCCAGCACTTCGCCGCCGACATTCTGCTCACGCGCTTCGGCGTCGGACAGAACGCCCTTGGGCGTCGAGACGATCGTGATGCCAAGGCCATTGCGGACGCGCGGAAGCTCCTGCGAACCCGAATAGACGCGGCGGCCGGGCTTCGAGACGCGCGCGACGTGCTTGATCGCCGGCTGCCCCTCGAAATACTTCAGCTCGATGCGGATGCCGGCCGCGGGCCCCATCTGCTCTTCGCTGTAGCCACGGATGTAGCCCTCGCGCTGGAGCACGTCGAGCACGCGAGTCCGCAGCTTCGACGCGGGCGTCAGGACACTGTCCTTGCGCGCGCGCTGGCCGTTGCGGATGCGGGTGAGCATGTCACCCAGGGGATCGGTTACTGCCATTGTCTTGATCCCTTACCAGCTCGACTTCACGACGCCGGGGATCAGGCCCTTGTTGGCCAGATCACGCAGCATGACGCGAGCAAGACGGAACTTGCGGTAATAGCCGCGCGGACGGCCGCTCAGCTCGCAACGGTTGCGGATGCGCGTCGGATTGCCGTTGCGCGGCAGCTCCGCCATCTTGAGGCGCGCGATGAGACGCTCGGTCTCATCGAGCGACTCGTCGTTCGCGATCGCCTTCAGCTTCGCATACTTGGGCGCGTACTTCGCGACCATCTTGCGACGCTTCTCGTTCTTGTTGACAGAACTCAGTTTCGCCATGACTTAAGTTCTTCCTTCCTTATGCCGCCTGCTTCGCTTCATCGTCCGCCGCACGCGGGAACGGGAAGCCGAACAGACGGAGGAGCTCGCGAGCCTCTTCATCGGTCTTCGCGGTGGTGGTCACGATCACGTCCATGCCGCGGATCTTCTCGATCCGGTCATAGTTGATCTCGGGGAAAATCAGCTGCTCCTTGATGCCGCAGGCATAGTTGCCGCGACCATCGAAGCTCTTCGGGTTCAGGCCGCGGAAGTCGCGGACGCGCGGCAGCGCGATCGTGACGAAGCGGTCCAGGAACTCGTACATGCGCTCGCGGCGAAGGGTGACCTTCACGCCGATCGGCATGCCCTCACGCAGCTTGAACTGCGCGATCGACTTCTTGGCGCGCGTGACGACCGGCTTCTGACCGGCGATCAGCTCCATCTCCGAAGCGGCCTGGTCGACCTTCTTCTTATCCTGAGTCGCTTCGCCGACGCCCATGTTCAGGACGATCTTGTCGATGCGCGGCACCTGGAGCGCGTTGGTGTAACCGAACTTCTCGGTCATCGCCTTGGCGATGCTGTCGTCATACAGCTTGCGCAGGCGGGGCGTGTAGGTGTCAGCCATTGATGACGTCCCCCGTCTTGGCGGCGACGCGAACCTTCTTGCCGTCGCGGATTTCGAAGCGGACGCGCGTCGGCTTGCCGTCGGCGGTCACGTGCGCGACCTTCGAGACATGCAGCGGCGCTTCCGAGCGCTCGAGCCCGCCCTGCGGGTTCGCCTGGGTCGGCTTGCGGTGACGGACGGCCACGTTGACACCCGACACGACGACCTTGCCATCGCGCGGCATCGACTGGATCACCTCACCGGTGCGGCCCTTGTCCTTGCCGGACAGGACGACGACCTTGTCGCCCTTCTTGATCTTCGCGGCGGCCATTACAGCACCTCCGGCGCAAGGCTGATGATCTTCATGTAGCCACGGCCGCGCAGCTCGCGAACCACCGGGCCAAAGATACGAGTGCCGATCGGCTCCTCGTTCTTGTTGACGAGGACGGCGGCGTTGCCGTCGAAGCGGATGACCGAGCCATCGGCGCGGCGGATATCCTTGCGCGTGCGGACGATGACGGCACGGTGCACGTCACCCTTCTTCACGCGGCCGCGCGGCGCCGCTTCCTTGACGCTGACGACGATGACGTCGCCCACGCCGGCGGTACGACGCTTGGAGCCGCCCAGCACCTTGATGCACTGGACCCGCTTGGCGCCGCTATTGTCGGCGACCTCCAGGTTGGACTGCATTTGGATCATGTGACCCGTTCCTTCTCACTGGGGTGGATACCGACCCAACCCCGCCTTCAACCAACCCCCGGCTCAAGCCGGCGGCAGCATAGACTTACGCGCTGGCTTCGGCCGCGACCTCTTCGGGCGTCGCATGGGTGTTCACCCGCGCCACGACCTTCCAGGTCTTGAGCTTCGAGATCGGCGCGGTCTCTTCGATGCGCACGGTCTCGCCCTCGCGATACTCGTTGCCCTCGTCATGGGCATGATACTTCTTCGAGCGGCGGATGATCTTGCCGTAGAGCGGGTGCTTCACCTTGCGCTCGACGTTCACCACCACCGTCTTGTCGGTTTTGTCCGAGACGATCACCCCGGTCAGCACGCGCTTCGGCATGTCGGTCCCTTCCTTACTTCGCGTCCGAGCGCGAACGCTCGGTCTGCAGCGTCTTGATGCGCGCGATGTCGCGGCGCACTTCGCGCACGCGGCTCGACTTCTCGAGCTGGCTGGTCGCGACCTGGAAGCGGAGGTTGAACGCCTCGCGCTTCAGGTTGCCCAGCTCCTCGCCCAGCTGATCGTCGCTCTTGGCGCGCAGATCGGTTGCCTTGGTCATTGCTTAACCCTCCAGGTGCGACGTGTCGCCGAGGCGGGCCACGACCTTGGTCTTGATCGGCAGCTTCATCGCCGCACGCTCGAACGCTTCCGCCGCGAGCGGGCCGGGCACGCCGTCCAGCTCGAACAGGATGCGGCCGGGCTTGACGCGGGCGGCCCAGAACTCAGGGGCACCCTTGCCCGAGCCCATGCGGACTTCGGCGGGCTTGGACGACACCGGCAGGTCCGGGAAGATCCGGATCCACAGGCGGCCCTGACGCTTGATGTGACGCGTGATCGCGCGGCGGGCCGCCTCGATCTGACGCGCGGTGATCCGCTCGGGCTCCATCGCCTTCAGGCCATAGGCGCCGAAGTTCAGCGTCGCGCCGCCCTTGGCCTCGCCCTTGATCCGGCCCTTGAAGGCCTTGCGGAACTTGGTGCGCTTCGGTTGCAGCATCGGACTTAGTTCCTACGGTCGTCGCGCGCCGGGCGCACGCCCGACGTCTGCGATTCCAGGTTCAGGCGATCGGTGGCCAGCGGGTCGTGACCCAGGATCTCGCCCTTGAAGATCCACACCTTCACGCCGCAGACGCCGTACGCGGTGTGCGCCTCGGCCTCGGCATGGTCGATGTTGGCGCGAAGCGTGTGCAGCGGCACCCGGCCCTCGCGATACCATTCCGACCGCGCGATCTCCGCGCCGCCCAGACGGCCGCCGCAGTTGATGCGGATGCCCTCGGCGCCCAGACGCATCGCCGACTGCACCGCGCGCTTCATGGCGCGGCGGAAGGCGATACGACGCTCGAGCTGGTCGGCGATGCCCTGCGCCACGAGGCGCGCATCGACTTCCGGCTTGCGGATCTCGACGATGTTCAGCGACACGTCCGACGCGGTCATCGAGCCGAGCTTCTTGCGAAGCTTCTCGATGTCGGCGCCCTTCTTGCCGATGATGACACCCGGACGCGCGGCATAGATCGAGATGCGGCACAGCTTGGCCGGACGCTCGATCACGACCTTGCTGATCGCGGCCTGCTTGTGGGTCGACATGATGTACTGGCGGATCTTCAGATCCTCCAGCAGCAGCCGGCCATAGTCAGCGCCCTCGGCGAACCAGCGGCTGTCCCAGGTGCGGTTGATCTGAAGGCGAAGGCCGATCGGATTGCTCTTGTGACCCATGGATCAGGCCTCCTCTTGCACTTCGCGAACCACGATCCGGAGCCGCGAGAACGGCTTCAGGATGCGCGTCGACTTGCCGCGGCCACGCGTGTGGAACCGCTTCATGGTGATCGACTTGCCCACGCTCGCCTCGGTGACGATCAGAGCGTCGACGTCGAGGTTGTGGTTGTTCTCGGCATTGGCGATCGCAGAGGCGAGCACCTTGTACGCGTCAACCGCCATCGCCTTCTTCGAGAAGGTGAGGATGTTGAGCGCGTCGCCGGCCTTCTTGCCGCGGATCAGTTCCGCGACCAGGTTCAGCTTCTGCGCCGAACCCCGGATCTGCGTGCCGACCGACAGCGCCTCGTTATCGGCAACGCGGCGGGGAGCCTTGTCCTTGCTCATCAGCGCTTGCCCTTCTTGTCCGCGGCGTGGCCGGGGAAGAAGCGCGTGGGCGCGAACTCGCCGAGCTTCATGCCGACCATCTCTTCGTTGACCGAAACCGGCACGAACTTGCGACCATTATAGACGTTGAACGTCAGGCCGACGAACTGCGGCAGGATCGTCGAGCGGCGCGACCACGTCTTGATCGGGCCACCGCGACCGCCGGCGTCCTGAGCCGTCTCAGCCTTCTTGAGGAGGCTGAGCTCGACGAACGGACCCTTCCAAACCGAACGAGCCATGGGTTAGCCCTTCTTCTTCGCGTGGCGGCTACGGATGATGAACTTGTCCGTGGCCTTGTTGTGACGGGTGCGCGCACCCTTGGTCGGCTTGCCCCAGGGCGTGACCGGATGACGGCCGCCCGAAGTCCGGCCTTCACCACCGCCGTGCGGGTGGTCGACCGGGTTCTTGGCGACGCCGCGGGTCAGCGGGCGCTTGCCCAGCCAGCGGTTGCGGCCGGCCTTGGCAAGGTTGGTGTTGCCGTTGTCGGGGTTCGACACCGCACCCACCGTCGCCATGCAGTCCGCACGGATGTAGCGCTGCTCGCCCGAGTTCAGGCGAACGATCACCATGCCGCGATCGCGACCGACGACCTGGACGTACGTGCCCGCCGAACGCGCGATCTGACCGCCCTTGCCGGGCTTCATCTCGACGTTGTGGACGATCGTGCCGACCGGCATCTGGCCGAGCTCCATCGCGTTGCCCGGCTTCACGTCGGTCTTCTTGCCCGCGATCACCTTGTCGCCGGGCGACAGGCGCTGCGGCGCGATGATGTACGCGACGTCCGAAGCCTCGGCCGTGCCATACTCGATCAGCGCGATGAACGCCGTGCGGTTGGGATCGTACTCGAGCCGCACCACGGTGCCCTCGACGTCCCACTTGCGACGCTTGAAGTCGATGATGCGATAGCGCTGCTTGTGGCCGCCCGCGATGCCGCGGCTGGTCACATGGCCCTTGTTGTTGCGGCCGCCCGTCTTGCGCTTGCCCTCGGTCAGCGCCTTGACGGGGCCGCCCTTGTGCAGCGCCGAGCGGTCGACCAGGATCAGGCCGCGACGCGCCGGCGACGTCGGATTGTAGTTCTTCAGCGCCATGGTCAGTTGACCCCCTGCGTGACGTCGATCGAATCGCCGTCCTTGAGCGTCACGATCGCCTTCTTGATGTCGGAGCGCTTGTAGGGGAGCCCCTTCCAGCGCTTGGTCTTGCCCTTCTGGACGATCGTGTTCACGCCCGTCACCGACACGTCGAACAGCGCCTCGACCGCCGCCTTAATCTGCGGCTTGGTGGCATCGTTCGCGACCTTGAAGACCACGGCGTTGGCTTCGGAAACCAGCGTCGACTTCTCGGTGATGTGCGGCGCGACGATCACGTCGTAATGACGCGCGTCGATCGCAGCCTTGCCCTTCTTAGCCATTGAAGCGCGCCTCCAGCTTCTCGACGGCAGCGCGGGTCAGGACCAGCGTGTCGTGCTTCAGGATGTCATAGACGTTGGCACCGACCGCCGGCAGGACGTTGACGCCCGACAGGTTGCGGGTCGCCAGCGCGAAACCGGTCTCGACCGCCTCGCCGTCGATCACCAGCGCAGTCTTGCCGAAGCCGAGCTTCGACAGCGTGCCGGTCATCGCCTTGGTCTTGGCGTCGGCGACCTTGAGGTCGTCGAGCACGATCAGCGTGCCCGCCGCCGCATGGCTCGACAGCGCCATCTTCAGGCCGAGCGCGCGAACCTTCTTGTTGAGGCTCGACTCGAACTCGCGCAGGCGGGCGCCGTGCGCCTTACCGCCGCCGATGAAGATCGGCGCCTTGCGATCGCCGTGACGGGCGGTACCGCCGCCCTTCTGGCGACCGAACTTCTTGCCCGTGCGGGCCACCTCGGAACGCTCGCGCGTCGGGCGGGCGGTGCCGCGGCGGTTGTGCAGCTGCCAGGTAACGACCCGGTGCAGGATGTCCGCGCGCGGCTCGATGCCGAACACGGTCTCGTTGAGCTCGATCTCGCCCTTGTCGGCGGCGTCGAGGGTCTGGACCTTGACCTTCACGTTCAGCCCTCCTGGCCGTCGGTCGCCGCAGTCGCCTCACCGCCCTCGGCGGGGGTGTCGGCAGCGGCGTCGTTGTTGTTGGCGACCTGGCGCAGGCCGGCCGGGTACGGCGCGTCCTTGTGGCGCGCGACCTTAACCGCGTCGGTGACGACCAGCCAAGCACCCTTGTGCCCGGGCACCGAGCCCTTGACGAAGAGCAGGCCGCGCTCCGAATCGGTCGAGACGATCTCGAGATTCTGCTGCGTACGCTCACGGTCGCCCATGTGACCGGCCATCTTCTTGTTCTTGAAGACCTTGCCCGGATCCTGGCGGTTACCCGTCGAACCATGCGCACGGTGGCTGATCGAGACGCCGTGCGTCGCGCGCATGCCGCCGAAGCCCCACCGCTTCATGGCGCCCGCAAAGCCCTTGCCCTGCGTGCGACCCGACACGTCGACCAGCTGGCCGGCGACGAAGTGATCGGCGCCGATCTCGGCCCCGACATCGAGCATCGCGTCGTCGGCGACGCGGAACTCGCAAAGCTGAGCCTTCAGCTCGACTTCGGCCTTGCCGAAGTGGCCGCGCTGCGGCTTGGCGACGTTCTTGGCCTTGGCGGTGCCGGCACCGATCTGCACGGCGACATAGCCGTCACGATCGGCGGTGCGCTGTGCAACCACCTGGACGCCTTCCAGCGCCAGGACCGTGACCGGCACGTGCCGGCCGTCGTCCTGGAACAGGCGGGTCATCCCCATCTTCTTCGCGATCACGCCAGTGCGCATGATGCGTATTCCTTCCCATAACAGAGGCTCCCTCTCGGGAGCGTGCCAACGAAAAGACCCCTCAGCGTCACCGCCGAAGGGCCAGCCCAATTACAAGTGCCCCCGTCAGGGCCGTGGTTTCGCTTCGTATAAAGCGAAAGACGGGGACTCAGGCGCCAGTCTGGGACTGGCCGGTATCCCTGCTTTCGTGAGGGTCACCCGAAGGTGATTCTCAACACGCCGGAGACTCGGCTCCTGCGGAAGCAGCGCCTTTAGGGAAATGGGACGAGGTCGTCAACCGCTTCCCCAAGGGCGCGGGACAGATCAGGCGAGCTTGATCTCGACGTCGACGCCCGCCGCCAGGTCGAGCTTCATCAGCGCATCGACGGTCTGCGGAGTCGGCTGCACGATGTCGAGCAGACGCTTGTAGGTGCGGGTCTCGAACTGCTCGCGCGACTTCTTGTCGATGTGCGGGCCGCGATTTACCGTGAACTTGTCGATGTGCGTGGGCAGCGGGATCGGGCCACGGATGAGGGCGCCGGTGCGGCGCGCGGTGTCGGCGATGTCGCCGGCGGCCTGATCGAGCACGCGATGGTCGAACGCCTTCAGGCGGATACGGATGTTGTTGTCCATGGTTCCCTACCGATGCGAAAGAGCGGGCCTGTTGCCAGGCTCGTGCTGTTTCTACGCGACTAACTGGTTGGACGAGTGCCGATGCACCCTGCCCTCATAAAAAGGCAACGGCCGGACCAGTCGCCTGGTCCGGCCGCTTCCTGAAGCCCCGGTGAGCGAGCTCACCGGGCAAGGCTGGCGCCTATATTACTTCGAGATACCGCTGACAACCCCCGCGCCGACGGTACGACCGCCCTCACGGATGGTGAAGCGCTGGCCGACGTCCATGGCGATCGGCGCGATGAGCTTGACGCCCAGCGCGACGTTGTCGCCCGGCATCACCATCTCGGTGCCCTCGGGCAGCTCGATCGTGCCGGTGACGTCGGTCGTGCGGAAGTAGAACTGCGGACGATAGTTGCCGAAGAACGGCGTGTGACGGCCACCCTCGTCCTTCGACAGGACGTACACTTCCGACGTGAACTCGGTGTGCGGCTTGATCGAGCCGGGCTTGCAGAGCACCTGGCCACGCTCGACCTCTTCACGGCCGACGCCGCGGATCAGCGCACCGATGTTGTCGCCGGCCTGGCCCTGGTCGAGCAGCTTGCGGAACATCTCGACGCCCGTGACCGTGGTCTTGCGGGTGTCGTTGATGCCGACGATCTCGACTTCCTCGCCGACCTTGACGACGCCGGTCTCGACGCGGCCAGTGACGACCGTACCGCGACCCGAGATCGAGAACACGTCCTCGATCGGCATCATGAAGGGCTTGTCCAGCGGACGCTCCGGCTGCGGGATCGACTCGTCGACCGCCGCCATCAGCGCCAGGACGGCGTCCTTGCCCAGCTTCTCGTCGGTGCCGTTCAGCGCGGCAGTCGCCGAGCCACGGATGATCGGAATGTTGTCGCCGTCGAACTCACGCTTCGACAGCTCCTCGCGGACCTCCAGCTCGACCAGCTCGAGGATTTCCTCGTCGTCGACCAGGTCGCACTTGTTGAGGAATACGACCATCGCCGGCACGCCGACCTGACGGGCGAGTAGGATGTGCTCCTTCGTCTGCGGCATCGGGCCGTCGGTCGCGGCGACGACCAGGATCGCCCCGTCCATCTGCGCCGCGCCGGTGATCATGTTCTTCACATAATCGGCGTGGCCGGGGCAGTCGACGTGCGCATAGTGACGCGCGTCGGTCTCGTACTCGACGTGCGCGGTCGAGATGGTGATGCCGCGCTCACGCTCTTCCGGCGCCTTGTCGATGTTGGCGAAATCGACGGCCGCGTTGCCCGCGACGTTCTCCGCCAGGATCTTGGTGATCGCCGCCGTCAGCGACGTCTTGCCATGATCGACGTGGCCGATGGTGCCGATGTTGAGGTGCGGTTTGCTCCGATCGAACTTTGCCTTCGCCATGTTTTCCTACCTTCTGATTCGATTTCCCGGCCACGCAGGGGACTCGCGCGAAGGCGGCCCCATAGCGGCTGATTTCCGATAATGCCAGCGCCCAGGCGCCGGGCGCGTTACGCCAGCTTCGCCTTCACTTCGTCGGCGACGTTGGCGGGCACTTCGTCATAGTGGCTGAACTGCATCGAATAGCTCGCGCGGCCCTGCGTAAACGAACGAAGCTGATTCACGTAACCGAACATGTTGGCCAGCGGGACCATCGCGGTCACCGCCTGCGCGTTGCCGCGCGTGTCGGTGCCCTGAATCTGGCCACGGCGGCTGTTCATGTCGCCAATGACGTCGCCGAGATAATCCTCGGGGGTGACGACCTCGACCTTCATGATCGGCTCGAGAAGCTTGATGCCCGACTTCTGCGCCGCCTCGCGCATCGCTGCGCGCGCGGTGATTTCGAACGCCAGCGCCGACGAGTCGACGTCGTGGTACGCGCCGTCGTACAGCAGCACCTCGAAGTCGATGATCGGGAAGCCGACGAGCGAACCCGTCGCCGCCGTCTCGCGGAAGCCCTTCTCGATCGCGGGGATATATTCCTTCGGAATGTTACCGCCCTTGATCTCGTCCTTGAAGACGAAGCCCGAACCGCGCTCGCCCGGCGTCAGCTTGACCTTGACGCGGCCGAACTGACCGGTGCCGCCCGACTGCTTCTTGTGCGTGTAGTCGATGTCGACCGGCTTGCCGAGATACTCGCGATACGCGACCTGCGGCGCGCCGACATTGGCCTCGACCTTGAACTCGCGGCGCATGCGGTCGACGAGGATCTCGAGGTGGAGCTCGCCCATCCCCTTGATGATCGTCTGGCCGCTCTCGTGGTCGGTCGTCACGCGGAACGAGGGATCCTCGGCGGCGAGGCGATTGAGCGCGATGCCCATCTTCTCCTGATCGGCCTTGGTCTTCGGCTCCACGCTGAGCTCGATCACGGGCTCGGGGAACTCCATGCGTTCCAGGATGATCGGGTGCGCCGGGTCGCACAGCGTGTCGCCCGTCGTCGTCTCCTTGAGGCCCGCGATCGCGACGATGTCGCCCGCGCGCGCCTCGTCGATGTCCTCACGCGAGTTCGCGTGCATGAGGAGCATACGGCCGATCTTTTCCTTCTTGTCCTTCACCGAGTTCAGGTACCCGCCCTTGGTCAGGATACCCGAATAGATGCGCGCAAAGGTCAGCGAGCCGACGAACGGATCGTTCATGATCTTGAACGCCAGCGCCGCGAACGGCGCATCGTCCGACGAGGGACGCTCGTCCGCCGTCTCGCCGTCCAGCTTCACGCCGGCGATCGCCGGAACGTCGAGCGGGCTCGGCAGATAATCGACCACGGCGTCGAGCAGGGGCTGCACGCCCTTGTTCTTGAACGCCGAGCCGCACACGACCGGCACGAAGGTCATGTTGAGCGTGCCCTTGCGGATCAACGCCTTCAGCGTCTTCGAATCGGGCTCGTTGCCCTCGAGATACGCTTCCATCGCATCGTCGTCCTGCTCGACGGCAAGCTCGATCAGGTCGCTGCGATACTTGGCGGCCTTTTCCTTCAGGTCGTCCGGGATCTCCTGATACTCGAACTTCGCGCCCAGGCTCTCCTCGAGCCAGATGATCGCGCGGTTCTCGACCAGGTCGACCAGGCCCTTGAAGCCGCCTTCCATGCCGATCGGCAGATAGAGGACGGCGGGCTTCGCGCCCAAGCGATCGATGATCGACTGCACGCAGAAATAGAAGTCGGCGCCCGTGCGGTCGAGCTTGTTGACGAAGCACATCCGCGGCACGCGGTACTTGTCCGCCTGGCGCCACACCGTCTCCGACTGCGGCTCGACGCCGGCGACGCCGTCGAAGCACGCGACCGCGCCGTCGAGGACGCGCAGCGAACGCTCGACCTCGATCGTGAAGTCGACGTGGCCCGGCGTGTCGATGATGTTGATGAGGTGCTCAGGCCCCTGCCCGTCCTCGGCCTTCCACTTGCAGGTGGTCGCCGCCGACGTGATCGTGATGCCGCGCTCCTGCTCCTGCTCCATCCAGTCCATCGTCGCGGTGCCCTCATGGACCTCGCCGATCTTGTAGGACTTGCCGGTGTAATAGAGGATGCGCTCGGTCGTCGTCGTCTTGCCGGCGTCGATGTGCGCCATGATGCCGATGTTGCGATAGCGCTCGAGCGGATGGCTGCGGGCCATGGTCTTACTCCTGGTGCCGAATGGCGGCGGGTGCGGATTGAATTCTGGGGGCCTTTAGCCCGATCCGTTCGTCCTGAGTAGCCATTGAGCTTGGCGAAGTGGCGTATCGAAGGACCCTTCGACACGGACCTTCGCCGATGCTCAGACCCTGCTCAGGTCAAACGGGGTGGGGGCAAGGCCGAAGCCTCACCCCCTATATAGTCATTACCAGCGATAGTGCGAGAAGGCGCGGTTCGCTTCGGCCATGCGGTGCGTGTCCTCACGCTTCTTGACCGCATTGCCGCGATTGTTCGCCGCATCCATCAGCTCGCCCGACAGGCGCGCCGACATGGTGTTCTCGCTACGATTACGCGCGCTGGTGATGAGCCAGCGGATCGCCAGCGCCTGCGCACGCTCGGGACGCACCTCGACCGGCACCTGATAGGTCGCACCGCCGACGCGGCGGCTGCGGACCTCGATGCCCGGCTTGATGTTGTTCAGCGCATCGTGGAACACGCCGATCGGATCGCGCTTGGCGCGACTCTCGACGGTTTCCAGCGCCGAATAGACGATGCCCTCGGCGACCGCCTTCTTGCCGTCCAGCATGACGCTGTTCATGAACTTCGACAGGACCTGATCTCCGAACTTGGGATCAGGCAGGATTTCCCGCTTCTCGGGACGACGACGACGTGCCATCTCAGACTTCCTTCTAGAACTTCGGCCGATCCGGAACCCGTCCGGAGCCTACTATGGCGATTACTTCGGACGCTTGGCGCCGTACTTCGAACGGCTCTGCTTGCGATCCTTGACGCCCTGCGTATCGAGCACGCCGCGAAGGACGTGGTAGCGGACGCCGGGAAGATCGCGAACACGGCCACCGCGGATGAGCACGACCGAGTGCTCCTGCAGGTTGTGGCCCTCGCCCGGGATGTACGAAATGACTTCGCGGCTGTTGGTCAGGCGGACCTTGGCCACCTTGCGAAGCGCCGAGTTCGGCTTCTTCGGCGTCGTCGTATAGACGCGGGTGCAGACACCGCGCTTCTGCGGGTTCTGGTCCATCGCAGGGACCTTCGACTTGGCCTTCTGCGGTTCGCGGCCCTTGCGGACCAGCTGGTTGATCGTCGGCATGAAGCCCTTCACCTTATCTAGTGGTTACTTTGCTGGAGCCCTTTACGAGCGAATACGAAAACGACCCGGACGCGCACGCCCAGGTCTTTGACGTCTCCAGCAACGTTCAGCGCATGTCCGGTCGGGAATCGAAAGGCCCCCGGCAGGAACCGGCGGGCCTATACGCGCGGGCGCCGGGACGGTCAACACCGCCGCCCCGCGCGCACCCGTCACCCGATCGCGCCGAGCAGCGCCTCGTGAAAGCGGTCGGGCGCCTCGACCTGCGGCGAATGGCCCAGCCCCTCCATGCGGACCAGCTTGGCGCCCGGGATGCGCGCGACTGCGGCGGGGGCGAGCGCCGGGATCGGCTTCAGGAACGCCTGAAGCGTCGCCGGCGCCTGGCGCTTGGCGAACACCGTCGTGTCGCGGGTGCCGACGATCAGCGTCGTCGGCGCCTTGATCCGGCCGAACTGATAGAGGACGGGCTGGGTGAAGATCATCTCGCTGGTCTTGCCCTGCGCGATCGCCACGGCCTCGCGCCCGGCGCCGGCCGACTGGCCCGCCAGCATCCGCACCCAGCGGTCGTACCCCGGCCGCCACTCGCCGTGATAATAGTTGGCGAGCTGATACGCCTTGATGCTCGCGGCGTCGGTCTTGCGCTCGTCGGCGATCAGGTCGGCGAGCGCGCGATAGGGCACGCCCTCCGCCGCGCGGTCGGCGAGGCCGAGCGGATTGACCATCACCAGCCGTTCGGTGAGCTCCGGATGGTCGATCGCGAAGCGCGCCGCGAGCATCCCGCCCATCGAATGGCCGACGACGACCGCGCGGCCGATCCCGCGCGCCTTCATCAGCCGCGCGGTGTTCGCCGCAAGCCCCGACAGCGTGTATTGCGCACCCGCCGGCTTGTCCGACTTGCAGAAACCGATCTGGTCCGGGATCAGCACGCGCCAGCCGCGCGCGGTCAGCATCCGCGCCGCCGCTTCCCAGGTCGCGCCGCAGAAATTCTTGCCGTGGAGCAGCACGATCGCGCGCCCGTTCGACGTCGCCGGCCGCACGTCCATGAACGCCATCTGCGCCATCTCGCCGCCCACGGGCACGCGCAGCCGCTCGACGGTGAAGGGATAGTCGAACCGCTCCAGATTGGCGCCGAGGTCAGGCACCGGCGCGGCGGCGCCCGCCTGTAGCAGCGCAAGCGCGGCAAGGACGCTCATCGCGCGCCCTCCCCGACGATCAACTCGCCGCCCTTGATGACCGCGGCAGGACGTTCGAGCAAGCGAACGTCGCTCAGCGGATCGCCCTCGACAGCGACGATGTCGGCATAGCGACCGACCGCGAGCGTGCCGACGTCCCCCGACCGTCCCAGCGCCTCAGCCGCGTTGACCGTCGCCGACTGGATCGCCTGGAGCGGCGTCAGCCCGAACCGCACCATCACCGCCAGCTGCCTGGCATTGTCGCCGTGCGGATAGATGCCGGCGTCGGTGGAAAAGATCATGCGCGCGCCCGCTTGGGCGGCCTTGCGGAAATTCTCGCGCTGGATCGTGCCGACGCGGCGCTCCTTCTCGATATTCTCGGGGAGGACGCCGTTCTTCTCGCCCTCCGACAGGGTGTATTCGGTGTTGTAGACGTCGAAGCCCAGGAAGGTGCCGCGCGCCTTCGCCGCCCTGATCCCGGCATCGTCGATGAAGCTGACATGCTCGATCGTGTCAAACCCGGCTTCGATCGCCGCGCGGATGCCGTCAGCGCCGTGCGCGTGCGCCGCGGCCTTCAATTTCCAGAAATGCGCCTCGTCGGCGATCGCCTTCAGCTCCTCGAGGCGGAGCTGCTGGACGCCGGGTTCGGTGTTGCGGCTGAACACGCCGCCGGTGGCGCACGCCTTGATGACTTCAGCGCCGTATTTGCGCTGCTCGCGCACCCGGCGGCGCAATTCCTCGGGGCTGTCGCCGACCGCCACCGACTTGCGGTTGTAGGAGGGCGGCAGGAACGTCTCGTCGCAATGCCCGCCGGTCGCGCCCAGCGCGTGGGCGGCGGGGACGATGCGTGGACCGACGACCCAGCCCTCCTCGATCGCCTGCTTCATGCCGACATCGGCATAGCCGTCGCTGCCGACGTTGCGCACCGTCGTGAAGCCCGCGCGCAGCGTGCGCTCGGCATTGCCGACGCCCTGCGCGATCCAGAAGCTGTCGGTGAACTGAAGCCCGGTATAGCCGCCATATTTCGGGTTGCTCGTCAGATGGACGTGCATGTCGATCAGGCCCGGGAGCAGCGTCTTGCCGGGCAAGTCGATCCGGCGGGCATTGGCGGGGATGACGGGCCGGGAGGTCCCCTCCCCCACGATCGACACGATCCGGCCGCCGGTGGCGACGATCACCGGCCGGTCGATCACGCGGCCGGTCGAGACATCGATCAGCCGGTCGGCGGTGATGACGACGCTGTCGGAAGCGGGCGCTTCCTGGACGGGCGCAGCGACGGCGGCGAGCGCGAGAAGCGAACTGAACATGGTGAATGACGTTGCCGCGTCGAAACGACCGCGGCAACCCCAAAGCGGCGGCCGATCAATCCTTCAGCGGATCGTGACCCCAGTTCATCAGCGAATAGCGCCAGTCCGAATGCTCGGCATCGTCCTTGGGCCCGCCCTGCGCCAGGTGGCGGTGGACGTAACCGACGACCTTCTTCATGTGCGCGTAATCGTCGTCGGTCAGGTCGCCCTGCTTCTTGCGCTTGATCTCGACGATGCGCCGGCCGGACGCGTGGCCGACGCTCTCGCCGCCGCCGTCCTTCTGGCCGACCCGCTTCGAATCCTCGCTGTCGAGGAACTTTTCGATCGCCGCCGGCGCCATGTTGACCGCCTCGGCGAAGTCGTCGCGCACCGACTTCTTGTCGTCGTCGTCCATGCTCACATGCCGTTGGCGGGCATCGCGCCGTTCATGTCGTTGCCCATCGCGTTCATCGCGGCGGCATCGTCGGCGGTCGTGTTGAGGATCGCGTCGTTCTCGAACGAGTAGTTGGCCTGCGCATCGTTGAGAATGACGTTGCCGGTGTTCGTCGTCGTCGCCGACTGGTCGGTCGCGGTGCCGCCACAGGCTGCCAGCAGCGCGATCGGCGGCAGGGCCAGAAAGTAGCGCGATTTCATGAACCTCTCCTCGGTTTGCGAAAGGCTCAACCGACGACTCGCCAACTCGTTGCGTCAGGGGATGGCGAACCCCGCCCGCCGCATCGCCCCGCAATAGCGCCGCATCGCCGTCACCGCGACGTCGCTCAGCCCGACATAGGCGCGGCGGCGGTCGAAAGGATCGTCGTGCCGCTCGAACAATCCCGCCTCCCGCATCGTCGTGATCCAGCGCAGCGCCGTCGTCGCCGGTACGGCGGCGGCGATGCACAGGCTGGAGACCGAGACGCGCGTATGCTCCAGATGCGCGGCGAACAGGTCGAGCAGCATGTCCCAGGCCGGATCGGCAAACAGCGTCGGATCGAAGAACTGGTCGCGCATCCGCCGCGCACGGATCGAGGCACGAACGTCGGCGGCGTCAATCCCCGGCTCGCCATCGTCGGGATCGGCGTGGAAGCTCGCGCTGCGATCGACGAGCGGCGGCGCGAGCGACGCCAGGTCAGGTTCGGCACGTGCCAGCCGCGCCAGCGTCTCGGCAATGCGCGCAACCTCGTCGTTGAGCTGGCGCAGCCGCCGCTGGTCCGCCTCTCGCGCGGCATCGTGCAGCATCGTCGATGGCGGCGCGAGCATGGCGAACGCGGCAACGCGATCGACCGGCGTGGGATCGCAGAGCAACTCGGCCTCAACACCCTCGAACGCCGCGACCGCCAGGTCGATCGTGTCCGGCGGGAAGCTCGCGATGACGCGTGCACCGTGGCGATGCGCTGCCGCCGCCGCGGCGTCGAGCGCAGCGGCGGTTCGCGCGTCGGGCTCGCCACCCGGCAGGTCGATGGCGATCACGTGAAGCCGCGCCTGCATGGCAAGACGCGCCGCGCCCTCGGCCAGTCCGACCTGTGCCGCGAGCCGGGCACCGCTGATCCGCGCCGCATCGGCGAGCGCGTCGGCGCCGGGTCCATCGCCGATCGCCACGACGACTCGTTCGTCCACTTCGAACAGACCGCGATAGCTTACCGACTGATCGCTCATGCCAATCCCCTCAGATTGGTTCAAATCCGAAGCTGATACTGACGCAAGTTACGCGGACACCAAATGTTCCAAACGCTTCATTTTGGATGCTTTGAGAAGCGTTTGAAGCGGGTTCTTAATCAAGATTTATCCGCTTCGGACCAAGCCCGTTGTTCGTCTTCGCCGACGGTTCGGAAATGACGGCGCTCTTTACGCGGCGGTAAGCGCCGCGTCCCGCAGCCCCCGCCACACGCGCAGCGCCTGAACGCTCTCAGCCACATCGTGGACGCGCAGCCATTGCGCGCCCTGTTCCGCACCTTTCAGCGCGAGCGCCAGCGATCCGCCCAGCCGCCGCTCGACCGGCGCTTCGCCCGACAGCGCGCCGACGACCCGCTTGCGGCTGGCCCCCAGCAACAGCGGACAGCCGAGCCCGTGAAACAGCGACAGGCCGTTGAGGATCGCCAAGTTGTCGGCCAGCGACTTGCCGAAGCCGATGCCCGGATCGACGATGATGCGCGCGCGATCGATGCCGGCCGCGACGACCGCCTCGATCCGGGTCTCCAGCCAGTCGAAGCAGTCGGTCAGCGCGTTGCCGCCAGCCATCGTCCCCGCCGCGCCGCCCTTGGGATCGGCCGCGTGCATCAGCACCACCGGCACCCCCGCCTGCGCGACCACCTCGACCGCGCGATCGTCGTAGAGGAGCGCCGACACGTCGTTGACGATGTGCGCGCCTGCTGCCAGCGCCGCTTCCATCACCGCCGCCTTGCGCGTGTCGATCGAGACGGGCGTGCCGCTCGCCGCCAGCCGCTCGATCACGGGGACGACGCGCGCGATCTCGTCGCCTTCCCAGACCGTCGCCGCGCCGGGGCGAGTCGATTCGCCGCCGATGTCGATAACCGCGGCGCCCACCGCCGCCATGTCGACCGCCGCTGCAGCGGCACTCGCCGGATCGCCGTCATGCCGCCCGCCATCGGAAAAGCTGTCGGGCGTGAGGTTCAGGATCGCCATCACCTGCGGCTGGTCGAAGCGGAGCACCCGCTCCCCCGCCGCGATCGGCGCGCGCGGTGCCGAAATGCGCCTGGCGACCAGGTTCGCCCGCTCCGCCTGCGCATCGGGCAGGGTCGCGACGAAATCGTCGAACGCGGCGACCGGCACCGTCCGCCGCTCGCCCCCGCCGATCACGTCATAAGCCGCGAACCATTGCAGTCCGCCCGCCAGGCGCGCGACCTCGCCATCGCGCCCCACCGGCGTGTCGGCGAACTGGACGGGGCGAAGGTGGATCACGCCGCGTCTCAGGGCTGCGTGGCGAGCAGCCAGCGCTTGCGCAGGCTGTCGATCGGCGCGAGCCCGCTTTCGTCCTCATGGTGCCAGAAGGTCCAGCCATTGCACGACGGCGCGCCCTGCACCGCGGCGCCTAGCTTGTGGATCGATCCCTCGCCGCCGTCGCCCGCCAGCGACCCGTCGGCGCGCACGGTGACGCGCCAGCGCCGCTTGGCATCGGTCAGCACCGTGCCCGGCGTGACCAGCCCGTTCTCGACCAGGGTTCCGAACGACACGCGCGGCGCGTTGCGCGGCGCCTGCATCGTCTGGAGGAGCGACTCGTCGAGCGGCAGCGCCGCCTCGATCCGCGCCTCGGCGGCGGCGATGTACGCTTCCTCGCGCTCGATGCCGATGAAGCGGCGGCCCAGCCGCTTTGCGACCGCGCCCGTCGTACCGGTGCCGAAGAAGGGGTCGAGCACCACGTCGCCCGGATGCGTTGCCGCCAGCATTACGCGATAGAGCAACGCCTCCGGCTTCTGCGTCGGATGGACCTTGTGCCCGTCCTCGCCCTTCAGCCGCTCCGCGCCCGAGCAGATCGCGAACTCCCAGTCCGACCGCATCTGCAATTCGTCGTTCAGCGTCTTCAGGCTGCGATAGTTGAAGGTGTAGCGCGCCTTCTCGCCCATCGACGCCCAAATCAGCGTCTCGTGCGCGTTGGTGAACCGCGTGCCCTTGAAGTTCGGCATCGGGTTCGACTTGCGCCAGACGATGTCGTTGAGGATCCAGAACCCCATGTCCTGGATCGCGGTGCCGACGCGAAAGATGTTGTGATAGCTGCCGATCACCCAGATCGTGCCATTCGGCTTCAGGACGCGGCGCGCTTCCTTCAGCCAGCTGCGCGTGAACCGGTCATAGGCGGCAAAGGTGTCGAACCGGTCCCAGTCGTCGGTGACGGCGTCGACATGGCTGCCGTCCGGCCGGAACAGTTCGCCGCCGAGCTGGAGGTTGTAGGGCGGGTCGGCAAAGATGCAGTCGATGCTGGCATCGGGCAGCGCCTTCATCGCCGCGACGCAGTCGCCGCGCAGGATCGTGTCGAGCGGCAGCGGCGCCGCCGCCTTGCGCGCACGCACCCCCGCCGTCCGCTTCAGCTTTTCCGCAACCGCCATCCCGCTCTTCCCCGAACCCCTTGGCCGCGCATCGGGAATCCAAAGCGGGCTTCGGGTCAAGCGCGAAGTGGTTAACGCAAAAGCTTGAGATTCCGCTAATCCGCAGGAACATTGCGAGTCCGCAACCACATCTGGGGCCGCGCGGGCTCAGCGCCACCGCTACCGCTTGCGGTGTGGCGCAGCGGACTCACACGGCCGCAATCTTACCAGAGCACCCCGTTGACCGGGGTCAGCGGCTTCGGCGCCTCGTCGCCGATCGCCTGCTTCAGGTCGATCTCGATCGTCCGGCACATCGCGTTCATCGGCAGGTCGTGCGGCGTGTTGCTGAACGGATCGACCAGGTCGTCGCCGATCTGGAGCGCGGCGAGGAACATCAGGCCCGCCAGCGTCGAGCCGACCGGCGTGGCCCAGCCCAGCGTCTCGACCAGCCCGATCGGCAGCAGCACGCAGAACAGCCGCGTGAAGAAGGACGGGAAGAACCGGTACTGGACCGGCAGCGGCGTGTTCTTCAGCCGCTCCATGCCTCCTTGCGCATTGGCGATGTCGACCAGGATGCGCTCCATCTGCGTCTGCTGGATCGTGTCGATCCAGCCCTCGCGCCGCGCCTCCTCGATCCGCTTCGCCGTCCCGTCGAGGAAGCCGTTGGCGCCGTTGACGCGGCTCATCGGCTCGGCACCCTCTTCCTTCGAGACGAATTGATAGACCTCGGGGCACTCGCCCAGCTTGCGGAGCTGGGCGCGGAGCGCATTGACATAGGCGACCTGGCGGAGCGCGATCGACCGCTTGAGGTCGCGGGCCCGCGCCGGCTCGTCGGGGATGAATGCGATCGCCGCGCGGGCGAGGTTGCGCGAGGCGTTGATCATCAACCCCCAGAGCTGCCGCCCCTCCCACCAGCGCTGATACGCCGAATTGTCCCTGAACCCCAGGAACAGCGCGAGCACCGTACCGAAGATGGTGAGCGGCAGCGACGGCGCCCTGAAGGTGGTCGTCATGTAGAAGACGGTGACGATCACGTCCCACACGAAAAGCGCCAGCAGCGGCTTCCACACCTCGACGACGATCGTGCTCATGCGGGGGGAGTTGTTGACGATCATGCGTTGTTTAACCTGCGTTGGACGCGCCCTAGAATTGTTGCGGCTGCGAAGTGTTCCGGTCCGGTTTGTAAGGAAGCGTTACCGTCGCTAGAGGCTCCGCCATGCCGATCGACGTGACCCCCGAACTCCGCACCGCCGCCCTCGCTTCCAAGGCCTGGCCTTATGAGGAAGCACGAAAGCTCCTCGCGCGCTATCCCGCTGGAAAGCCGGAGGGAGAGGCGATCCTGTTCGAGACCGGCTACGGCCCCTCGGGCCTGCCGCATATCGGCACCTTCAACGAAGTGCTGCGCACAACGATGGTCCGCCGCGCGTTCGAGACGCTTTCGGACCAGCCGACGCGGCTGATCGCGTTCAGCGACGACATGGACGGGCTGCGCAAGGTGCCCGACAACGTCCCCAATCGCGCGATGCTGACCGAGCATCTCGGCAAGCCGCTGACCCAGGTGCCCGACCCGTTCGAGAAATTCGAAAGCTTCGCCCACCACAACAATGCCATGCTGCGCGACTTCCTCGACCGCTTCGGCTTCGAGTACGAGTTCGCCTCCGCCAGCGACTATTACGCCAGCGGCCGCTTCGACGACACGCTGAAGGCGGTGCTGCGCCACTATGACGCGATCATGGGCGTGATGCTGCCGACGCTGGGCGAGGAGCGGCGCGCGACCTATTCCCCGGTGCTGCCGATCAGCCCCACCAGCGGCATCGTCCTCCAGGTGCCGGTCGAGGTCGTCGATGCCGATGCCGGCCTGATCGCCTTCCAGGACGACGGCCAGCACATCGAACAGTCGATCCTGGGCGGCCGCGCCAAGCTTCAGTGGAAGGTCGACTGGGCGATGCGCTGGGTCGCGCTCGGCGTCGATTACGAAATGGCGGGCAAGGACCTGATCGATTCGGTCACCCAGTCGTCGAAGATCGCCCGCGTCCTCGGCGCTCGCCCGCCCGAGGGCTTCAACTACGAGATGTTCCTCGACGAGAACGGGCAGAAGATCTCGAAGTCCAAGGGCAACGGCCTCAGCCTGGACCAGTGGCTGACCTATGGCCCCGAAGAGAGCCTCGCCTTCTACGCCTATCGCGAGCCCAAGAAGGCCAAGCAGCTCCACTTGGGCGTCATCCCGCGCGCGATCGACGAATATTGGCAGTTCCGCGGCAATTATGCCGGCCAGCCGGTCGAACAGCGGCTGGGCAATCCCGTCCACCACATCCATGATGGCCCGCCACCCGAAGAGGCGCTGCCTGTCACCTTCGGGCTGCTCCTCAACCTCATCGGCGTGATGGGCGAGGCGACGAAGGAACAGGTCTGGGGCTATCTCGGCAACTATGTCGCCGATGCGTCGCCGGCGCGCTATCCCGCGCTCGACGCGCTAATCGGCCACGCCATCGCCTATGTCCGCGACGTCGCCGAAAAGCCCGTCCGCCGCGCGCCCGAGGGCGTGGAAGTCGCCGCGCTCGAACGCCTCGACGCCGAACTCGCCGCACTGCCTGAGGATGCGTCGGCGGAGGACATCCAGAACATCGTCTACGAGATCGGCAAAACCGGCGGGTTCGAGCAGCTGCGCGACTGGTTCAAGGCGCTCTACGAAACGCTGCTGGGATCTAGCCAGGGTCCGCGCATGGGCAGCTTCATCGCGCTGTACGGCGTGGCGAACACCCGCGCGCTGATCGCGGCGGCGTTGGGGCGGGGCTGACGCAGCGGGACCCTTTCAGTCCCCCCGCCTCCGTTCGTCCTGAGTAGCCGTCGAGTAGCGGCGATAGCCGCGTATCGAGATGGCGTATCGAAGGACAGGTGGGCGCGTGGGACCGTGCTTCGATACGAGCCCTCGATACGCTGCTTGCGCAGCTACTCGGTCTCTACTCAGCACGAATGGGTAGAAGAGCGGGGAAGAGCTCTTCCTACTCGTGCGCCCGCCCAAAATCGGCCCGCGCGTCGTCCTGACCCTGTTCGACGATCGATCGCCGGATCGCGCGCGTCTGGGTGAAATGGTCGAACAGCGCATCGCCCTGTCCCCAGCGGATCGCGCGCTGGAGCAGCGCCAGATCCTCCGAAAAGCGCTGAAGCATGTCGAGCACCGCCTCGCGATTGGCCAGGAACACGTCGCGCCACATCGTCGGGTCGCTCGCGGCGATGCGCGTGAAGTCGCGAAAGCCGCCCGCGGAAAACTTGATGACTTCCGACTGCGTCACTTCCTCGAGGTCCGACGCGGTGCCGACGATCGTATAGGCGATGAGGTGCGGCAGGTGGCTGGTCACCGCCAGCACGCGGTCGTGATGGTCGGGCGCCATCGTCTCGACCTCCGCCCCCAGCGCGCGCCAAAAGTTCGCGACCCGCTCGACCGCGGCGGCATCGGTGCCCTCGGGCGGGGTCAGGATGCACCAGCGATGGTTGAACAACGTCGCAAAGCCTGCGGTCGGCCCGCTCTGCTCGGTGCCGGCAACCGGGTGCGCGGGGACGATCGTGCGCCCCGGCAATGCGGTCTGAAGCGCCTCGACCACGCTGCCCTTGCACGATCCCACGTCGGTGACGATCGCCTCGACCGGCAGCGCGCCCGCCATCTCGCTCGCCGCCGCGCCCATCGCGCCGACCGGCACGCACAGCACGACCAGTTCCGCCTCGCGCGCCGCCGCGGCGGCATCGTCGGCGATCGTGTCACACAACCCGATCTCGCTCGCGACGCGACGCACCTCGGGATCGCCGTCATAGCCGGTGACGCGAGCCTCGGGCAGCCGCGCACGCACCGCATGCGCGACCGACGAGCCGATCAGCCCCAGTCCGACGACGGTGATCCGAGCGAAGCTCATCCCCGCTCGACGATCGTGCGCAGCGCCGCCATCACGCCCTGCGTTTCCTCGGCAGTACCGATCGTGATGCGCAGCCCGTGCGGCAGCCCCTGCCCCGGCAGCCAGCGGACGATATAGCCCGCATCCATCAGGCCCTTGTATGCGGTCTCGGCGCTCACCGGCCCCTCGAACAGCACCAGCACGAAGTTGCACTTCGACGGCACCGCGCGCAGGCCCGCATTGCCGAGCTTGCCGACCTCCTCGGTCAGCCACGCGCGCCACTCGGCATTGTGCGCCCGGCTCGCTTCGACGAAGTCCTGCGCCTCCAGCGCGGCCATCGCCGCACCCTGGCCGGCGGTGGTGATGTTGAAGGGCATCCGGATGCGGTGCATCGCCTCGACCGCCTCCGCCGAGCCATAGCCCCAGCCGATCCGCTCGGCGGCAAGGCCATAGATCTTGGAGAAGGTGCGCGTGACGATGACGTTGGGCTCGGACTTGGCGAGTTCGAGCGCGCCGTCGTCGTCGGCCGCGTCGATATATTCGGCATAGGCCTGGTCGATCACCAGCACCACGTCGCGCGGCAGCCCGGCGTGGAGCCGCGCGATCTCGTCACGGCCCGCAAACGTGCCCGTCGGGTTGTTAGGATTGGCGACATAGACGATCCGCGTCGCCGGCGTGACCGACGCCAGGATCGCATCGACATCGGTAGCGTAATCGGAGTCAGGCGCGATCACCGGCGTCGCGCCGACCCGCCGCGCCGCGATCTCATAGACCGCGAAGCCATAGCGGACGAAGATCACCTCGTCCCCCGGTCCGGCATAGGCGCCCGCGACCAGGTGCAGCACCTCGTCCGACCCGGTGCCATAGATCACCCGCGCCGGATCGAGGCCATAGCGCGCGCCGATCGCCTCGCGCAGCGCGCTCGCGCCAGCGTCCGGATAGCGGTCGAGGCTCGTCGCCGCCGCGGTAAACGCCGCGCGTGCCTCCGGCGCGGTGCCGAGCGGATTCTCGTTCGACGACAGCTTGGCGACGGTGCGCCCGTCGTCGGTCTTCGACCGACCGGGGACATAAGGGGCGATGCCCATGATCCAGGGCTTGGGAACGGGTGCGATCATGGCGCCGCCGATAGGCCCGCCGCGGGGCACTCGCAAGGGCATGGCCCTTTCGCCGGCACACGCGCTTCGCTAAGGGTCAGGACCCCTTACTGGCAACGGTCGTGACGGAGCCGATGGGGCCGCGCGACGCCGCCGTGCGGCCCCATCGGCCCGCCGCGGTCGCCCGGAGCAGCCCGCCGAGCGTCGTCGCTTGCTTGCGCGTAGCGACAGCTACGCGACTGCGCTGCGCTCCTCGTCGGCGGGCTGCTCCGGGCGATCACGACCGTTGCCAGTAACGGGTCCTGACCCTAAGGCGCGCCCTCCATGTCCGACCCCCGCTTCGGCCAGAACCGCCGCGTCACGCTTCCCGGCCCGCTCCGCCTCGACGGCGGGGTGCTGTTGTCGCCGGTCGAGATCGCGTACGAGACCTATGGCACGCCCGATGCCGACGGATCGAACGCGATCCTCGTCTGCCACGCGCTGACCGGCGATCAGTATGTCGCGTCGAACCATCCCATCACCGGCAAGCCCGGCTGGTGGACGCGGATGATCGGGCCGGGCAAGCCGATCGACCCCGCGCGCGACTTCGTCATCTGCACCAATGTGCTGGGAAGCTGCATGGGCTCGTCCGGCCCGGCGACGATCAATCCGGCGACGGGAAAGCCCTGGGGCATGTCCTTCCCCGTCATCACCATCCGCGACATGGTCCGCGCGCAGGCGATGCTGCTCGACCATCTCGGCATCGGCCGGCTGAAGGCGGTGGTCGGCGGGTCGATGGGCGGGATGCAGGCATTGAGCTGGGCCGCGACCTTCCCCGACCGGGTGGCCGCCGCGGTCATCATCGCCGCGACCGCGCGCCACTCGGCGCAGAACATCGCCTTTCACGAGGTCGGGCGACAGGCGATCATGGCGGACCCCGCATGGAACGGCGGCGACTATTACGACGGCGCCGCGCCCGCCGCGGGGTTGGCGGTCGCGCGGATGGCCGCGCACATCACCTATCTGTCGGAGGCGGGCCTCACCGAGAAGTTCGGTCGCCGGCTTCAGGCGCGTGAGGCCAAGTCGTTCGGCTTCGATGCCGATTTTCAGGTCGAGAGCTATCTTCGGCACCAGGGGCTCGCCTTCACTGACCGGTTCGATGCCAACGCCTATCTCTACATCACCCGCGCGCTCGACTATTTCGACCTGGCCGAGGAGCATGGCGGCGTCCTCGCCAACGCGTTCCGCGGGACGGCAACGCGCTTCTGCCTCGTCAGCTTCGACACCGACTGGCTCTATCCCACGCGCGAAAGCCGCGCGGTGGTGCAGGCGCTCCACGCCGCGGGCGCGGCGGCGAGCTTCGTCGAGCTCTCCTCCCCCTTCGGCCACGACGCCTTCCTGCTCGAAAGCCCCGAGTTAAACCGGGTGGTCGAGGGTTTTCTTGGCAATCCCCCTCCCGCTTGCGGGAGGGGTTAGGGGTGGGCATGGCGACAGCGATGCGCCCGACCTCCCACCCCGACCCCTCCCGCAAGCGGGAGGGGAGAACTGCGTCCCGACCTTGCGATCATCGCGCGCAATGTCGCGCCGGGGGCGCGCGCGCTCGACGTCGGGTGCGGCGACGGCGCGCTGATGGCGGCGCTGCGCGACCAGAAGCAGGTGGACGCGCGCGGGCTGGAGATCGACCCCGCCAACGTTGCCGCCGCGGTCGCGCGCGGGCTGTCGGTGGTGCAGGGCGATGCCGACACCGACCTCGCCGACTATCCGGATCAAAGCTTCGACTATGCGATCCTCAGTCAGACGCTCCAGACAACGATGCGCCCGCACGTCGTGCTCGATCATCTGCTGCGGATCGGCCAGCGCGCGTTCGTCAGCTTCCCCAATTTCGCGCATTGGCGCGTGCGCGTCTCGCTGCTGTGGGGTGGAAGAATGCCGGTCACGCGGCTGCTCCCGGTCGCGTGGTACGAGACGCCGAACATCCACCACGTCACCATCGACGATTTCCGCGCTCTCGTCCGCGAACGCGGCCTGACGGTGGAGGGCGCCTGGTTCCTGTCGAACGGCCGCCCCGCGAAACCGGCTGGCGCCAACTTCTTCGCCGAACACGCGGTGTTCCTGCTCAGGCGGTAGTCCGCTCGTTGAGCGGTGTCAGCGTTTGCCCCCTTTACCGTTCGTCCTGAGCCTGTCGAAGGACGTGTCCCGCACAGCCCGCTCTCGGCACGTGCTTCGACAAGCTCAGCACGAACGGTCGTTAGAATAGTTAGGCCATCAATCGCCGCACCAATGGCGTGTCACAGACGTCACGATACCGTGCCATCACCAGGCTGAAGACGCCGAACAGCATCAGCCCCGCCGCCACCGCCGCGAACAGCCAGCCACGATCGTCATAGGCCGCCAGCGCATCCTGGAATCCCACCTCGCCGGCGCGGCCCGATCGGCCAAGATCGACCAGCGCCCAGGCGAGTGCCGCGAACACCGCCGCCCGCGCGGCATCGCCGATGCGCCCGACGATCTCGCTCCAGTGCGGCGCGTCGCGGGTCAGCAGCCGCATGAAATTGGCGCTCCACGCCTTTTCGGCCTGCGCGAACGCCGCCGCACCGAAGCCGACGCCCGCCAGGATCAGCAGCGCCCACCCCATCGGGAGATCCAGCGCATAGGCGGTGGCGTCGCGCCCCGCCGCGCCGTCGTCGGGCTGCGTGCCCCACGCGAACAGCGACGCCGCACCGTAAGCGAGACCGAAATGCGCAAAGCCGCTCAACGCATGGCCCGCACGCTTGGCGATCCCCTTGGCATCGTCGCCATCCGCCTCCAGGTCGATTGCCGCGCCGTACAGGCGGAACAGGCCATACGCCGCGAGCCCCACCGCCAGCGCCGCGGTCAGCGCCTCACCACCGGGAATGCGCGACAGCGGCGACAGCACGCTCGTCGTCCCCTCCGCGCGGCCGGTCGCCAGCGAGAGATAGCCGAGCGCGAAATAGATGATCGCCCGCGCGGCGTATCCGATCCGCGCCAGCATCGCGATGCGTTCGTCGGGCTTCATCGGCAGTCCCCTTTTCGTCGGCCGGCTCACGCCGGAGACGGTACCGGCCCGCTCCCCCACCCCGCCGCCCAATCATCATACCGATGGGCGGCGGGGTGGAGGAGCGGGCCGGTACCGTAATCAAACAGCGACGCAACGCCGGTCAGGCGAAAAGGATCAGCGGACGATGCCCATCCAAAGCCGCTCGCCGGAACGGACCTCGCGCTCGACCACCGCGGCGGTGAAGCGGTGGACCGCGCGCTGGGCGCGCAGCAGCGGCCCCTCCTCGCCATCGACCATGCTGCTGCCCCAGCCATCGGCCAGCGCGCGAACCTCGTCGTCGCCGACCAGCACCGACGGGAACGGCAGCGTCACCCGCGGCGAGGCGAAGCGCGCCTCGTCCTTGGCGCCGGGCTCGAAGAACAGGGCACCCGCAACCCGGCCGACATAATCGGCCGGCGACAGCCGCGCCCACCATGCGGCAGCGAAGCACCCGGCGCCCTCGGCGACGAGAAGCACCGCGCGATCGGCATCGAGCACCGCCCGGTCGATCTTGGCGGCAAGCAGGTTGCGGTCGGACAGGCGGCGCGCGCGGACGGGCACATGCGCGTTGCCCGCCGCCGGCCAGTCGAGCAGCCGGCTCCAGGCGGGCACGCGCCGCTCGGACAAGGTCACCACGGAGAAACGATCGGCAAGCGCGGGCAGGGCAAGATCCATCGTCGCGACTCCACTGAGCGGGCGATTTCTGAATCTACAGCAACGCGCTCGGCGATCAATCGCCGATCGACGCGTCAGAAGGGCACGTCGTCGTCCAGATCGTCGGCGAACCCGCCATAGTCGTTGCCGCGGCCGCCGCCGCCCTGGCCACCGCCCGACCCGCCGCGCTGGTTGCCGCCGCCGCGGCTGGACGACTGACCGGCGAAGTCGTCGCCATAATCGTCACCGCCGCCGCGCGATCCGCCGCCGAAGCCGCCTCCGCCGCCGCCGCCCTGGCCGCCGCCCGGTCCGTCGAGCATCGTCAGCACGCTGTTGAACCCCTGGAGCACGACCTCGGTCGAATAGCGGTCCTGGCCCTGCTGGTCCTGCCACTTCCGCGTCTGAAGCTGACCCTCGATATAGACCTTCGATCCCTTGCGAAGGAACCGCTCGGCGACGTTCGCCAGCCCTTCGTTGAAGATCGCGACCGAGTGCCACTCGGTCTTTTCTTTGCGCTCGCCGCTGTTGCGGTCCTTCCACGATTCGGACGTGGCGATGCGCAGGTTCACGACCTTGCCGCCGTTCGAGAAGCTGCGCGATTCGGGATCGCGGCCGAGGTTGCCGACGAGGATGACTTTGTTGACGCTGCCGGCCATGTTCGCTCCGATGAAGGCGCGCGAGCGGATCGCGCGGGGAGATTCGTGTTCTGTGGACGACCTAGTAAATCTGAACCGCGCTCGAAAGGCAAAAGCTAAGGCCGAGCGCACCGCGATCGCCGACGCGAACCGAACCAAGTTCGGCCGGACCGCCGCCCAAAAGGCAAGCGACGCCGCCGACAAGGCCCGCGCCGCCCGCCTGCTTGACGACGCCCGACGCGAGGACGACGCGTGAAGGCCGCCCTGCTGCTCGCCGCCGCGTTCGCAGCCGCGCCGCCTACAGCCAGACCGCCAAGCCCCCGCCCGCCGCGGCCACCACCGCGCCCGCCCCGCGCCGACGAAATGGCCGACCCGCGAAGCCGACCACGTCCTGCGCGATTTCCGCTTCGCGAACGGCGAGCGGATGGCCGAGTTGCGCATGCATTATACGACGCTCGGCAAGCCGCATCGCGACGCCACGGGCGCGATCGACAATGCCGTGGTCGTGCTCCACGGCACCGGCGGCACGGGCAAACAGTTCCTCCAGCCGCAATTCGCCGACCGGCTCTATGGTCCCGGCCAGCCGCTCGACATCGAGCGCTACTGGATCGTCCTGATCGACAATATCGGCCATGGCGGGTCGTCCAAGCCATCCGACGGTCTCCGGATGCGCTTTCCGGCCTATGATTATGACGACATGGTCGACGCACAGGTTCGGCTGCTGAAGGAAGGACTGAGCATCGCGCGTCCGCGGCTGGTGTTCGGCACGTCGATGGGGTGCATGCACGGCTTCGTCATGGGCGAGCGCCATCCCAACTTCGCCCGCGCATTGATGCCGATGGCGTGCGAGCCGGTGCCGATCGCCGGGCTCAACCGGATGTGGCGCCAACTCGCGATCGACGGGATCAAGGCCGATCCCGCCTGGACCGGCGGCGACTATCGCGCCCAGCCCGCCGCAGGACTGCGCACCGCCGCCAGCCTGTTGTTCGTCGCGGGCGGCGCGCCCCTGTACCTACAGGCCACCTATCCGACACGCGTGGCCGCGAGCAGCTATGCGCAGGAGCGCGTCGCCGCCTCGATCGCCGCGCTCGACGCCAACGACCTCATCTATCAGCTCGACGCCTCGCGGAACTACGATCCCTGGCCGCGGCTGGAGGCGATCACCGCGCCGGTGATGTGGATCAACTCTGCCGACGACTTCATCAACCCGCGCGGCCTCCCCTATCCGGCCGAAGCGGTGAAGCGGATGAAGAACGCCCGCTTTCGGATAATCGCGGAAACGCCCGAAACGCGGGGCCACGGCACCCACACCTGGGCGCGCTTCTGGGAACAGGATTTGCGCGAGCTGCTGGCGCGCACGGATTTATAATCCTCACCGTTCGTGCTGAGTAGCGGCTGAGCTTGTCGAAGTCGCGTATCGAAGCACCCTTGGCGGTCCTTCGATACGCCGTTTCGACTTCGCTCAACGGCTACTCAGCACGAACGGTCGGGTGCTATCCCAACCCCGCCCAGACCGCGATCCAGTAGGTCACGCCCGCCGCGACATAGGCCACCGCAAACAGATACCCCACCATGAACAGCGGCCATTTCCAGCCATTGGTCTCGCGCCGCGTCACCGCGATGGTCGAGATGCACTGCGGCGCGAACACGAACCAGGCGAGGAAGGCGAGCGCCGTCGCCAGGCTCCACCGCTTCTGAAGCTGCTCGCGGATCGTCGCCTGTCCGCCGACGCCTTCCGAATCGTCAACGGCATAGACGGTGCCGATCGCCGCCACCGCGACCTCGCGCGCCGCCATCGCCGGGATCAGCGCCAACGCGATATCGTGGTTGAAGCCGATCGGCCGAACGACGACCTCCAGCCCGCTGGCGATCCGCCCCGCGACCGAATACTCCGTCTGGCTCACGCCCTCAGGCGCCTTGGGGAAGCTCAGCAGCGCCCAGAGCACCACCGTCGTCAGCAGGATGATCGTGCCAGCCCGCTTCAGGAACGCCGCCGCGCGCTGCCACAGGCCGATCGCGAAATCGCGCAAATTGGGCCACTGATATCGCGGCATCTCCAGCATGAAGCCGGACGACGCCCCCTTGGTTACCGACCGCCGCAGCGCCAGCGCCGCCACGAACGCGCCCGCGATCCCGGCGATGTAGAGGCCGAACAGCACCAGCCCCTGCAAGCCGACACCCGGCCCTACCGCCCGATCGGGGATGAACGCGCCGATGATGATCGTATAGACGGGCAGCCGCGCCGAACAGGTCATCAGCGGCGCGATCAGGATCGTCGTCAGCCGGTCCTTCTCGTCGTCGATCGTTCGCGTCGCCATGATCCCCGGCACCGCGCAGGCGAAGCTGGAGAGCAGCGGGATGAATGCGCGCCCCGACAGCCCGACGCTCGCCATCAGCCGGTCCATCAGGAACGCCGCGCGGACCATATAGCCCGACGCCTCAAGCAGCAGGATGAAGCCGAACAGGATCAGGATCGGCGGCAGGAACACGATCACCGCACCGACGCCGGCGATGATGCCTTCGACGATCAGCGAGCGGACGAACCCCTCCGGCAACAGCCCGGCGACGCCGGTGCCAAGCGCCGCCACCCCCTCCTCGATCCAGCCGACCGGCACCTCCGACCAGGCGAACACCGCCTGAAAGATGACGAACAGCAGCGCCAGCAGCACGCCCATGCCCCAGACGGGGTGCAGCAGCACGCCGTCCAGCCGGTGCGCGAAGCGGCGCGTGCGCGTCTCGCTGACCGTCGCCGCCAGCGCCAGCCCGCGCGCCTCGCGCTGGAGCGTCGCGATGTCGGGAAGCGGCGGGGTCTCGCCGCGCTGTCCCACCGGCATCCGGCGCAGCACCTCGACCAGCTGCTCGCGGAGGCCATCCAGGCCGCGGCGACGCACCGCCACCGTGGCGACGACGGGCACGCCCAGCGCTTCCGAAAGCTTGCCGGCGTCGAGCATCAGCCCGTCGCGCTCGGCCAGATCGATCATGTTGAGCGCGACGACGATCGGCATGCCAAGCGTCTTGAGCTGGAGGACGAAGCGCAGATGGTTGTCGAGATTGCCAGCATCGACCACGACCAGCAGCGCGTCGGGGCGCCGCTCGCCCGGCAAGCGGCCGAGCACGACGTCGCGCGTCACGCGCTCGTCGGGGCTTGCGGGATCGAGGCTGTAGGTGCCGGGCAGGTCGATCAGCTCGGCGGGGCGCCCGTCGGCGAGCGCAAGGCGGCCCGAATGCCGCTCGACGGTGACGCCGGGATAATTGCCCACCTTCTGCCGCGCGCCGGTCAGCGCGTTGAACAGGGCGGACTTGCCGGCATTGGGATTGCCGACCAGCGCGATCAGGGGTGCGGCTTGCACGCCTTATGCAACGGGCGCGACGTGGATCGCGCGGGCGACGTGGCGGCGAAGCGCGATGGTCATGCGGCCGATCCGGCAGGCGACAGGTCCGCCGCCCAGACCCGAGCGGTGAACCATCTCGACGCCGACACCCTCGTCGAGCCCAAGCTCGCGCAGCCGCCGCGCCTCGGGCACCGACAGCGATTGCCAATCGACCGCCTGAACGACGGCGCGGGCATCGCGTGAGAGCTGGACGAGACTGAGCGTGGGAGAAAGCATTGCGAGCGATTATCAATTAGGACCGCGATGCGCCAGCCCCCTAATGCGCGAACCGCCGGTTGCGGACCGGCCGGGCGGGGGCGCGGAACACCGACACTGGCCCCCCGCACCCGAAAGCCCTATCTCTCGTGCATGAGCCTTCTTGCCCGCTTCTCGCCGATGCGCGCCTGGCGCGACCTTCGGCTGTTCCTCTCCTATCGCCAGCCCTACGAGCTCGGCTTTCTTGCGCTGGCGATCATCGTCACCGCGATCGTCATCCTCGGCTTCTATGCCGACTCGAAGATGGAGCGGCCGTACAAGCGGCCCGAGATCACCTATTTCCAGAGCTGGTCGGCGGATCGGACCGATGAGCAGATCAAGGCGCAGCAGGCGATCGACAAGGTCAAGGAAGACCGGCTGCGCGCCGAGTTCAAGGCCAGGCAGGAAGAGCGCAAGGCCGAGTTCAAGCGCCTGAACGACAAGCTGGAGCGCTGGGGCCTTTGATCGAGGACGAGCGCTGGATGGGGGCGGCGCTCGCGCTGGCGACGCGCGGTCGCGGCCGGACATCCCCTAATCCCAGCGTCGGCTGCGTGATCGTCAGGAAGGGCCGCGTCGTCGGCCGCGGCTGGACCCAGCCGACCGGCCGCCCGCATGCCGAGGCGATGGCGCTCGCCGAAGCGGGTGAGGCGGCGCGCGGCGCCACCGCCTATGTCACGCTCGAACCCTGCGCGCACACCTCCCCCCGCGGCCCCGCCTGCGCCGATCTTCTGGTCGCGTCGGGCATCGCGCGAGTCGTCGCCGCCCTGCGCGACCCCGATCCGCGCACCGATGGTCAGGGCCTAGCCCGGCTCTCCGACGCCGGCATTGCCGTGGTCAGCGGCGTGCGCGAGGCAGAAGCGAGGGATCGCATCGCCGGCTTCCTCACCTGCCAGCGGCTCGGCCGTCCCCATGTCACGCTCAAGCTCGCGCTGTCGCTGGATGGCGGCGTGTCGATGGCCGACGGGCGCAGCCAGTGGATCACCGGCCCGGAAGCGAGGGCGCACGCGCATCTGGAACGCAGCCGGCATGAGCTCATCCTGGTGGGTGCCGGCACGCTCACTGCGGATACGCCCTCGCTCGACGTGCGGCTGCCTGGCCTCCAGGCGCAGTCGCCGACCCGCGTCCTGCTCAGCCGCCGGGCCGATACGCCGCCAGGTTGGCTGACGATCCGCGAACCCGCCGACATCGCCGGCCTGCCCGGCGACCATTTGATGGTCGAAGGCGGCGCAGCGACCGCCGCGGCGTTCCTGAAGGCGGATTTGGTCGACCGCCTCCTCCTCTATCGCGCACCCATCCTGATCGGCGCCGCGCGCACGCTCGGCGACATCGGTCTGTCCGCGCTTGGGGACGCACACGGACGCTGGCGCCAGCAGGATCGCCGGACGCTTGGCGTCGATACGCTGGAGGTGTACGGGCGCGCCTGATGTTTACCGGAATCGTCACCGATGTCGGCCGGATCGAGGCCGTCGAGAGCCGCGGCGACCTGCGCGTTACCGTCGCCACCGCCTATGACACGCTCGCCATCGACCTCGGCGCGTCCGTCGCCTGCTCGGGCGTCTGCCTGACCGTCGTCGACAAGGCGCCGAACCGCCTCGCCTTCGACGTGTCGGCCGAAAGTGTGTCGCGCACGGCCGACGGCATGTGGACCGCGGGCCGCCGCCTCAACCTGGAGCGCGCGCTGCGGCTGGGCGACGAGTTGGGCGGGCACATCGTCACCGGCCATGTCGATGCCGTCGGCACGATCGCGTCGGTCGAGCCCGAGGGTGGCAGCCTTCGCATCACCATCGACGCGCCGCGTGACCTTGCCCCCTATGTGGCTGCCAAGGGCTCGATCACCGTCGACGGCGTGTCGCTGACCGTCAACTCGGTCGAGGATCGCGCCGATGGCGTCCGCTTCGGCCTCAACATCATTCCGCACACGGCCGAGGTCACGACCTTTGCCGACCTCAAGGCAGGCGTTGCCGTCAATCTCGAGATCGACGTGCTCGCCCGTTACCTCCAGCGCATGGAACAGGCCCGTGCCGCAGCCTGAAGTCGCCCGCCTCCGCCATGCCTTCCTCTCCTCGCCCGAGGAGATCATCGACGAGGCGCGCAACGGCCGCATGTTCATCCTCGTCGACGACGAGGACCGAGAGAATGAAGGCGACCTCGTCATCCCGGCTCAGATGGCGACGCCCGCCGCGATCAACTTCATGGCGACGCATGGCCGCGGGCTGATCTGCCTCGCCATGACCAAGACGCGCGTCGACCAGCTCGGCCTGCCGCTGATGAGCGCCGCCAACGGCACGCGCCACCAGACCGCCTTCACCGTCTCGATCGAGGCGGTGAAGGGCGTCACCACCGGCATCTCCGCCGCCGATCGTGCGCGCACCGTCTCGGTTGCGATCGACGCCAGCCAAGGGCCGGAGGCGATCACCACGCCCGGGCACGTCTTCCCGCTGGTCGCGCGCGAGGGCGGCGTACTGGTCCGCGCCGGCCATACCGAAGCGGCGGTCGACGTCTCGCGCCTGGCCGGGCTCAACCCGTCGGGCGTGATCTGCGAGATCATGAAGGAGGACGGGACGATGGCCCGCCTCGACGATCTCGTCTCCTTCGCGCAGTTCCACAATCTCAAGATCGGCACGATCCGAGACCTGATCGCCTATCGCCGCCGCTACGACCACCTTGTCGAGAAGCGTGCCGAGACGCGCTTCGAGAGCGCCTGGGGCGGCGAGTGGCGGGCGATCACCTATTGGAACCGTGCGCAGGGAACCGAGCAGATCGCGCTGGTCAAGGGCCGCATCGACCCGACTGCGCCGACCCTCGTCCGCATGCATGCGCTTTCCCCCCTTCCCGACCTGTTCGGTGAGGCGGGGCAGCGCGGGTCGCTTCTCCGCCGCTCGATGGAGATCATCGGCGAAGAGGGCGCAGGCGTCATCGTCGTCATCAACAAGCCGCGCAGCGACGCCTTCACTACCGCGCTGATGGCGCGCGAGGGCAAGCTGGCGCCGGCCGACATGGACGAATTGCGCGACTATGGCGTCGGCGCGATGATCCTGACCGAGATGGGCGTCGAGGAGATGATCCTCCTCACCAATACCCACCACACGCTCGTCGGGCTCGAGGGCTATGGCCTGTCGATCGTCGGCGAGCGGCCGATCACCCCGGAAGAGGACGCCTGATGGCCAAGCTCCTGATCGTCGAGGCGCGCTTCTACGACCATCTGAACGACATGCTGATCGCCGGCGCTCGCGCCGCGATCAAGGCGGCGGGACACACGTCGGAGACGGTGACCGTCCCCGGCGCGCTCGAGATCCCCGCCGCGATCGCCCTGGCGGACCAGTCGGGGCTTTATGACGGCTATGTCGCGATCGGCGTCGTGATCCGCGGCGAGACCTATCATTTCGAGATCGTCGCGGGCGAAAGCGCGCGCGGCATCCTCGCCATGACGATGGACGGCCTCGCCATCGGAAACGGCATCCTCACCGTCGAGAACGAGGCGCAAGCGTTGGTTCGCGCCGATCCGGCGCAAAAGGACAAGGGCGGCGAAGCGGCCAAGGCCGCGCTCGCGCTGATGGCGCTTCGCGAACGCTTCGCGTGACGACGGGGCCGGTCCTCCAGACCGACCGGCTGATCCTCCGACTGCCCGAGCCGCAGGATTTCGACGCCTGGGCCGCGATGGCCGCGGCGCCGGAGACGATGCGCTTCCTGGGCGGCGCGATGGCGCAGGAAGTTGCGTGGCGCGACTTTGCAATGCGGCGCGGGGCGTGGGACGTGCGCGGCTTTTCGATGTTCTCCGTGATCGAGCGCGACGGCGGTGCCTGGGTCGGCCGGATCGGCCCGTGGCAGCCGGAGGGCTGGCCGGGCACCGAGATCGGCTGGGGCGTCCACCCCGCCTTTGCCGGGCGCGGCTATGCACATGAGGCGGCGGTCGCGTGCATGGACTTCGCGGTCGACCGGCTCGGCTGGACCGACATCATCCACACCATCGATCCGGCCAACACGCGCTCGATCGCGCTGGCCGAGCGGCTCGGCTCGCGGAACCGCGGCCCGACGCGCCTGCCCCCGCCGCTTGCCGACTTTCCCGTCCATGCCTGGGGCCAGACCGCGGCCGAGTGGAAGGCACGCCGCCGCGGCTGAGGCCCACCCCGGCCTAGTCATTCGTCCACCGTGACAAACTTTGCGACAAATCGCACCGTTGCGCGATGCAGCGAAAGCAGCGACATAGTCCGGAACCGACCGGAACCCGTCCGCCGCGTGAGCCGTTCCGCGACGCGCGGGTTCGCGGTCTCAAGCGACTCAGCCCCTTGCCCGCTCTTTTCGGAAAGTCCGCCTTGCGAAGCGTCCAGACCTCCATCCTGCCGCTCATCCTGATGCTGGCCGCCTGCTCGGGCGGCGGCGAGGAAAGCGACAAAGCCAAGGGCAAGGGGCGCAGCGGCCCGCCCGAAGTCGGCTTCGTGGTGATGAAGAGCGAAGCCGTGCCGCTGGTCAGCGAGCTTGCCGGCCGCACCGCCGCTTATGAAACCAGCCAGGTGCGCCCGCAGGTGTCCGGCGTCATCCAGGCGCGGCTGTTCACCGAGGGGAGCATCGTGCGCAAGGGGCAGACGCTCTACCGCATCGACCCGCGCCTCTATCGCGCCGCGGTGAACGAGGCGGTCGCCAACGTCGCCAATGCGGAGGCCAATCGCGTCGCCACTACCGCGCGCGCGGACCGCTTCCGCCCGCTGGCGGAGATCGAGGCGGTCGCCAAGCAGGACTATACCGACGCGGTGGCGGCGGCTCGGCAGGCGGCGGCGCAGGTGCGTCAGAACCAGGCGCAGCTGGAGACCGCGCGCATCAACCTGAAGTTCACCGACGTGCCCGCGCCGATCACCGGACGCATCGGTCGCAGCCTGTTCACGACCGGCGCGCTCGTCACCACCAACCAGGCCGATCCGCTGGCGATGATCCAGCGCCTCGACCCGATCTTCGTCGACATCCAGCAAAGCTCGTCCGAGCTGCTCCAGCTTCGCCGCGCGCTCGCCACCGACGGCGTGATTCCCTCCTCGGCCGAGGTCCGCCTCAGCCTGGAGGACGGCAGCGACTATGGCCAGGTTGGCACGCTCCAGTTCGCCGAGGCGATGGTCGATGCCGGCACCGGCGCAGTGACGCTGCGCGCCAGCTTCCCCAATCCGGAGGGCATCCTGCTTCCCGGCATGTACGTTCGCGCACGCTTCAGCCAGGCGACGGCGGAGGAAGCGATTCTCGTCCCGCAGGCGGGCGTCGCGCGCGACGCGCGCGGCAACGCGACGGTGTTCGTGATCGGCGCCGATAACAAGGCGGTGCAGCGCAAGGTGCGCGCGACCCGCACGATCGGCGACAAGTGGCTGGTCACCGCGGGCCTTCGCCCCGGCGAGCGCGTCATTACCGAGGGTCTCGCGAACGTGAAGCCGGGTACGCAGGTGCGCCCCGTCCCCGCCGGCTCGCCGCCGCGCCAGCAGCCGCAGGGCGGTCAGGGCGGCGGAAGCGGTGGCGGTGGAAGCGGCGGTGCCGGTGCCGGCCAGGGTGGGCGCTGACCCCTCGTGATCTCACGCATCTTCATCGACCGGCCGATCTTCGCCTGGGTCATCGCGATCGTCATCATGCTGGCGGGGCTGGGCAGCATCTTCTCGCTGCCGATCGAGCAATATCCCGACATCGCCCCGCCACAGGTCAACATCCGCGCCAACTACCCGGGCGCATCGGCCGAGATTCTCGAGAGTTCGGTCACGCAGGTGATCGAGCAGCAGCTGACCGGCATCGACGGGCTGATCTACTTCTCGTCCTCGTCCAGCTCGGCGGGCTCGGTCAGCGTCACCGTGACGTTCGAGAAAGGGACCGACCCCGACATCGCGCAGGTGCAGGTCCAGAACAAGGTGCAGCAGGCACTGCCTCGCCTGCCCGCGCAGGTGCAGCAGCAGGGCCTGACCGTCACCAAGTCGAACGCCGACTTCCTGATGGTCGTGTCGGTCTATGACGAGAGCGACAAGACCACCGCGATCGACGTCGCCGACTTCCTCGTCTCGAACCTCCAAGATCGCCTGGGGCGCATCACCGGCGTCGGCGACGTCAACGTGTTCGGCACGCAGTACGCGATGCGCATCTGGCTCAACCCCTATGCGCTCTCCTCGTACCAGCTCATGCCGAGCGACGTCACCTCGGCGATCGAGGCGCAGAACACCCAGGTCGCCGCCGGCCAGATCGGCCAGCAGCCCGCCCCGCCGGGACAGATGCTCAACGCGACCGTCACGGCCAAGTCGCGCCTCCAGACGCCGGAGGAATTCCGCAACATCATCGTCAAGACGCAGACCGACGGTAGCCGCGTGCTGTTGTCCGACGTCGCGCGCGTCGAGCTGGGGGCGGAAAATTACACGACGATCAGCCGCCTGAACGGCCATCCGGGCGCCGGCATCGCTATCCAGCTCGCACCGGGCGCCGACGCGCTCGCGACCGCCGAGCTGGTGAAGGCCGAGGTCGAGCGCCAGGCGGGTTCGTTCCCGCCGGGCTACAAGTTCGCCTATCCCAACGATTCGACCGCCTTCATCAAGCTGTCGGTCGAGGAAGTCGTGAAGACGCTGATCGAGGCGATCATCCTCGTCGTCATCGTCATGTTCGTGTTCCTGCAAAGCTGGCGCGCGACGCTGATCCCGGCGATCGCGGTGCCGGTGGTGCTGCTCGGCACGTTCGGCGTGCTCGCGATCTTCGGCTTCACGATCAACACGCTGACGCTGTTCGGCCTCGTCCTCTCCATCGGCCTGCTCGTCGACGACGCGATCGTCGTCGTCGAGAATGTCGAGCGCGTGATGGAGGAGAACCCGGAGATGAGCCCGCGCGAGGCGACGATCATCTCGATGGGCGAGATCCAGATCGCGCTGATCGCGATCGCGCTCGTCCTGTCGGCGGTGTTCGCGCCGATGGCGTTCTTCGGCGGCTCGGTGGGCGAAATCTATCGCCAGTTCTCAATCACCGTCATCTCCTCGATGATCCTGTCGGTCGTCGTCGCGCTCGTGCTCTCGCCGGCGCTGACCGCGACGCTGCTGAAGCCCCATGCCGACAAGAAGGAGCCGCGCAATCGCGTCGGCCGCTGGGTCAAGAAGTTCGGCGAGAAGTTCAACTCGGGCTTCGACAAGACATCGCGCAAGTACCGCGACGCCGTGAAGTGGGTGTTCGGCCGCCGCGTTCTCGCGCTCGTCGTCTATGCCGGGCTGTGCGCGCTGTTCGTGCTCGTCTTCATGGGCCTGCCGACCAGCTTCCTGCCGAGCGAGGACCAGGGCCGCGCGCAGATCCAGTACACGTTGCCCGCCGGCGCCACGCAGGAGCGCACGCTCGCCGCTGCGCAGGCGATCGAGAAGTACTTCATGGGTCCGGCCAAGGACAATGTCGACATCGTCTATACGATCAGCGGATCGGGACCGGGCGGCGCCGGCCAGAATGCCGGCCGCGGGTTCATCGCGCTGGCACCCTGGGGCGAGCGCGAGGGCGCCGAGAACAGCGCGCAGACGATCACGCGCCAGGCGACGCAGGCGCTGCGCGGCCTTCGCGACGTCCAGTTCTTCGCATTGAACCCACCGCCCGTCCGCGGCCTGGGTCAGGCGGGCGGTTTCACGCTCCAGCTGCTCAACACCGGCGGCCTCGACCGCGAGACGTTCAAGGCGCGCCGTGACGAGCTTCTCGCCGCCGCCTCCGCCGATCCGCTGCTGACCAATGTCCGCCAGAACGAGCTGCCCGACGTGCCGACGCTGGAGGTGCAGATCGATCAGGCCAAGCTCGGCGCGCTCGGCCTCAACGCCAATCAGGTCGACCAGACGCTGTCGGCGGCCTGGGGCGGCGTGTACGTCAACGACTTCGTCGATCGCGGCCGCGTGAAGCGCGTGTTCGTCCAGGGCGATGCCGGCTATCGCGCGCGGCCAGAGGACCTGTCCAACTGGTTCGTTCGCGGTGCCAACGGCCAGATGGCGCCGTTCACCAGCTTCGCCCGCGCCGATTGGGGCGTCGCGCCCACCGTGCTCGCCCGCTTCCAGGGTCAGCCCGCCTATCAGATCCAGGGCGAGCCCGGCCAGGGCGAGAGCTCGGGCGCGGCGATGGACCGGATGGAGGAACTGGTCGGCCAGATGCAGGGCGTCAGCGTCGCCTGGTCCGACCTTTCGTATCAGGAGCGGCTGTCGGGCGGACAGGCGCCGCTCCTCTACGGCCTGTCGATCCTCGTCGTCTTCCTCTGCCTCGCCGCACTCTATGAGAGCTGGTCGGTGCCCTTCTCGGTGCTGCTGGTGGTGCCGCTCGGCCTGCTCGGCGCAGCAATCGCGGTGTGGCTCCGCGGTCTCGAGAACGACGTCTATTTCCAGGTCGGCCTGCTCACCACCATGGGTCTGTCGGCAAAGAACGCCATCCTGATCGTCGAGTTCGCCGAACAGGCGGAGCGGGAGGGGATGAGCCCCATGGAAGCCTCGCTGGAGGCTGCGCGCCTTCGCCTTCGCCCCATCCTGATGACCAGCTTCGCCTTCATCTTCGGCGTCGTCCCGCTCGCCATCTCGACCGGCGCTGGCGCGGCAAGCCGCGTCGCGATCGGCACCGCGGTGATCGGCGGCATGATCGCCGCCACCGTGCTCGCCATCTTCTTCGTGCCGCTCTTCTATGTCCTCGTCCGCAAGCTGTTCGGCGGCAAGGTCCATGGCGCCGAGGAAGCGGAGGCCGCGCGGCGCGAGAAGGACGCCGGCGAGGGCGACGAAAGGCCTGCCACGACATGATCCGCCGCCTTCCCCTCCTCGCGCTGCCGCTGGTCGCCGCCTGTAGTCTCGAGCCCGCCTATCAGCGGCCCTCGCCGGCGGTGCCGGGCGCCTTTCCCGTCACTCCTGGCGATCGCGCACCGCTTCCCGCCACCGGCGCGCAGCCGGTCGGCTATCGCGAGATCTTTCGCGACCCGCGCCTGATCGCGATCATCGAGCGCGCGCTCGCCAACAACCAGAACCTTCAGGTCGCGCTCGCCAATGTCCGTGAGGCACGCGGCCAGCTTCGCGTCGCGCGCGCCGATTTCCTGCCGGCGATTGACGCCAATGCCGGTGCCTCGATCGCGCGCAACCGCGGGGCGGCGCAGGGCCTGGGCGCCAATGGCGGCAGCGTCACCGAGCAGTACAATGCCCAACTCGGCCTCAGCGCGTTCGAGATCGACCTGTTCGGCCGGATCCGCTCGCAATCGAACGCCGCGCTGGCCGAATATCTCGGCACCGTCGCGGGCGTGCGCGCCGCGCGGCTGACGCTGGTCGGCGAGACGGCCGGCGCCTATTACACGCTCGCCAACGATCGCAGCCTGCTCGCCATCGCCAACGAGACGCTGGCGAGCGCCGAACGGACCGTCACCCTCACCCGCGCGCGCGTCAACGGCGGCATCGCCGCGCGCACCGACCTTCGCCAGGCCGAGACGATCCTCCGCCAGGCAGAGGCCGATCGCGCGGACCTGACCGCGCTCGTCCAGCAGGATCGCAATGCGCTCGAGCTGCTCGTCGGCGCGCCCGTCACCGACGCCGAACTACCAGCCTCCATCGAGGCGGCCGAACCGCTGATCGCCGACGTGCCCGCCGGGCTCGACTCGCGCATCCTGCTCGCGCGGCCCGATGTCGTGCAGGCGGAATACACGCTGCGCGCCGCCAATGCGCGGATCGGCGCGGCGCGCGCGGCCTTCTTCCCGTCGATCAGCCTGACCGGGCTCGTTGGCTTCGCCAGCAATGCGCTCGGCTCGCTGTTCACCGGCGACCGGCTGATCTGGAACGGCGCGGCGGACGTCAACGCGCCGATCTTTCAGGGCGGCGCGCTGACCGGCAATCTGGAAAGCGTGCGCGCGCGGCGCGACGCATCGGTCGCACAGTATCGCCAGACGATCCAGACGGCGTTCCGCGAAGTCGCCGACGCGCTCGCCCGCCGCGCCGTCATCGCCGACCAGCTTCGCGCGCAGCAGGGCCTGGTCGAGGCGGCGGCGGACACGCTGCGGCTGTCGGACGCGCGCTATCGCGAGGGGATCGACCCGTTCCTCAACACGCTCGACGCGCAGCGCACGCTCTACAATGCGCGCCGCTCGCTCGCCTCGGCGCGGCTGATCCGTGCGAACAATCTGGTGGAGCTCTATCGCTCGCTGGGCGGCGGGGAACTGGTGCCGGAGGCACTCGACGGCCCGCCGGAAAACCCGCGCGCGGGTGAGGCGCTGAGGGGCGAGCGGTAAGGCCCCTCCCCCGTTCGTCCTGAGCCCTTCGACAAGCTCAGGACCGGCTTGTCGAAGGACGTGTCACGGGCGATGCGTTTGAGGCACGTGCTTCGACAAGCTCAGCACGAACGGATTGGTTGCGGCTCTCGTCACGTTGACTGAGCGTGACGCGTAGAGAGCCGTGCTCCCGCGCAGGCGGGAGCCCAGAGCCACAAACGCGTTCGCCTGCCGCCCTGGGCTCCCGCCTGCGCGAGAGCACAACCGAAACTTAAACGCGCGTCCCCGTCAGCGGGAAGCTGCCGAACGCGCCGGCGGTGACCTTGCCGTCTAGGCTGTCACCGGACACCTGCGCCTCGCAATCGAGCGTCATCGGCATCGGCACGGTAATGTCCATCTTCCACGTCATCGTGTCGCCCGAGAGCGCGCCGTTGACCTGGCTGGTGCCCATGCCGCCGGCAAAGGTGCCGGAGAAACTGTCGCCCGCGCTCTGCACGTCCAGCGTCGCCTGCTGGTCACCCAGCGGCGACTTGACCGTGACGTTCCACTTGCCGTCGACATCCGCCATTTTCTCTCTCTCCTCAATTCGCCGACGCGCGGGGGGTTGCGGCGCCGCTCGACACCACCTCGACAGGCAGGCCCAAGCTGTCAAGCTGGCCGCGGACCTTGGATGCGTCGCCGACCACGACCCAGACGAACCGATTGGGATCGATCGCCCGCCGTGCCGCAGCGTCAAGTTGCGGAGCCGTCAGCGCGCGGTATTTCTGCGCGATCGTGTCGTAATAATCGTCGGGCCGGCCATAGAGGTCGTTGGTCTCCATCGCTGCCAGCACGCGGCCGCTCGTCTCGAAATTCCCGGCAAGCTCGCGCGTCTCGCCCTCAATCGTCCGGGTGAACTCGACCGGCGTCACGCCGTTCGTCGACAGGAAGCCGCCGATCTGCTCGCGCAGCGACGCGAGCGCCGGGCCGGTCTTGTCCGCCTGTACCGGCGCGTTGATCGTGTAGGGCACGGCCCGCTCCAGCCGCGAGAAACCGCCGCGGACGCCATAGGACCAGCCCTTCGATTCGCGCAGGTCCATGTTGATGCGGCTGAGGAAGCCCGAGCCCAGCACCTCGTTGGCGGTCAGCACCGGGAGCAGCTCCGCCCGCGAATCGAGCGGCGTCAGCTGCCCGCCCGCGATCAGCGACTGCGGCGAATCGGGCCGGTCGATCAGGACGATGCGCGGCGTGACGGTCGTGGCCGGCGCGGCGGCGGGCTTGGTGCCGCCCTGCCCGGCCGCGCGCCAGTTGCCCAGCGCCGACTCGAACACCGCCTTCACCTCGGCAAGCGGCCGGTCGCTGACGACGAAGACCTTGGCCTTGTCGGGGCGCAGCCATGCCTGCTGGAAGCCGGTGAGGTCGGCGCGGGTGATCGTCTTCACCGCCGCCGGATCGCCGGTGCCCGCGGCCAGCTTCGCATAGGGCGAGGCCTCGCCGTAGACGAGCTTGGGCAGCGCGCGCTGCGACAGGCCGCCGGGGCTCGTCATTTCGGCGGCGATCCGCGCGAGCGTCTGGCCGCGAACGCGCTCGACGTCGGTGGGCGCAAAGGCGGGGTTGCGGATCACGTCGCCGAGCAGCGCGACCGCGCCCGCCAGGTTGGCGCTCGGCGCGACCACGCCGACGCGGCTGCGATCGGCGTCATTTGTCGTGACGATGCTGGCGCCGAGCCGCTCCCGCGCCTCAGCCAGCTGCGTCGTGTCGCGCGTCGTCGTGCTCTCGTCCATCAGCGCGAGGGTGAGATTGCCGAGGCCGAGCTTGGTCGCCGGATCGGCGATGATGCCCGCATCGAAGCTCACCACCGCCTGCGTCATCGGCACCGCTGCCTGGCGCGCATAGACGAGCTCGATCCCGTTCGACAGGCGCGTGCGCTCGACCGTGGGGAAGGCGATGTCGCGAACCTCGCCCACTGCCGGCAACGCGCCGCGCGTGCCCTTTGCCGGCCCCTCCGCGCTCGCCGATTGCGGTGCGGCGCCGTTGCCGGGGGTCGCGGCAGGGGCGCCGCTCACCTCGGCATAGGCCTCGCGCTGGCCGGGCTCGACCGTCAGCGCATAGACGGGACGCGACAGCCACTTGGTCGTCGCCGCCTTCACGCTCGCCGGCGTCGCCGCGGCGAGTTCTGTGAGCTCCTTCTTGTAGAAACCCGGGTCGCCGGCGAACAGCAGGCCGGACGCGAGCGTCCCGGCCTTGCCCCCGCCGCCGCCGACGGCCTCCAGCCCCGACAGCCGGCCGGCGATCGCGGTGGTCGCGACGCGCTTCACCTCGTCCTCGGTCGGGCCGGTGCGCAGATAGTCGGCGATCGCCGCATCGAGCTTCTGCGACGCGACGGCGGCGTCGGTGCCGGGCTTCACGTCGACGACGATGCCGAAGATGCCGACCTGCGTGAACGACTGGTTATAGGCCTGGACGCCGACCGCGACGCCCTCCTTGCGGACCAAAGTGTTCTCCAGCCGCGAGCTGGCCAGCCCGCCCAGCGCACCCGCCGACACGTCGAGCAGCGGCGATTCGCCATCGCGCAGACCCGGCACTGCCCAGAAGCGATAGAGTCGCGTGTTGGCGACGCGATCCTTGATCGTCTCGGTCTTGACCGCGGGCAGCGTCGGCACGGGCGCGGCCGGCGCCTCGACCTTGGGCCCGGCGGGGATGCCGCCGAAATACTTCTCCAGCATCGGCCGCGCGGTGGCCACGTCGATGTCGCCCGCCAGCGCGATCACGGCATTGTTGGGTCCGTAATAGCTGCGGAACCACGTCTTCACGTCCGCCAGGCTGGCCGCCGACAGGTCCGCCATCGAGCCGATGGTGGAGTGGTGATAGGGATGGCCGGCAGGGAACAGGCCCTCCACCGACTTGTAGCGGATCATGCCATAGGGCTGGTTGTCGCCTTGGCGCTTCTCGTTCTGGACGACACCGCGCTGCTCGTCGAGCACGCCCTGCGTCACCGCGCCGAGCAGATAGCCCATGCGGTCGCTCTCGAGGAACAGCACGCGATCGAGCGCGGCCTTCGGCACCGTCTCGAAATAATTGGTGCGGTCGAAGCTGGTGGTGCCGTTCATGTCGGTCGCGCCGGCCGAGCGCAGCGGCTCGAAGAAGTCGCCCGGCGCATTCTCCGTTCCGTTGAACATCAGATGCTCGAACAGGTGCGCGAAGCCGGTCTTGCCCTTGGGTTCGTGCTTCGACCCCACATCGTACCAGACCGACACCGCGACGACCGGCGCCTTGCGGTCGGTGTGGACGAGCACGCGCAGGCCGTTTTTGAGCGTGAAGCTCTCATACGGGATGTCTACCGACTTGATGAGTTCGGCGACGGGGGCTGGCGCGGGATCGGCGGGGCGGGCGATGGCGGCGGTCGACAAGGCGCCGAAGGCAGCGCCGATCAGGAGCAAAGAACGCATCGGAATCAACATACTCCGGGACAGTTACATTCGCGACGATAGCGTCCGCGACCGGGCGTGCAAGCGCGGCGGCTTTCTGGCAAGGGCGCGGGCATCCACCATCCTGTCGAGGTTCGCCATGACCCTACGCTTCCTCGCTATCGCCGGAGTGCTTGCCATGACCGCCCCCGCCGCCGCTCAGGACAAGCCCGGCCAAGCAAACCAGGGCTGGACGCTCGTCATCCATGGCGGCGCCGGCGTGATCGAGCGCGAACGGATGACGCCCGAGCGCGAGAAGGCGGCACGGGCGGGCCTGGATGCGGCGCTTTCCGCGGGGCAGAAGGTGCTGGCCGGCGGCGGCAGCGCGCTCGACGCGGTCGAGGCGGCGGTGCGCGTGCTGGAGGACGATCCCAACTTCAACGCCGGCCGCGGCGCGGTCTTCACCTATGAAGGGAAGAACGAGCTCGACGCGGCGATCATGGAAGGGACTGGGCGCAAGGCAGGCGCGGTCGCGGGCGTCACCGCGACCAAGAACCCGATCGGCCTCGCTCGCCGCGTGATGGAGAACAGCCCGCACGTCATGCTGGCGGGCGCCGGCGCCGACACCTTTTCGCGCGAGCAGGGTCTGCCGCAGGCCGGCCCGGAATGGTTCGGCACCGAGGAACGCCGCCAGCAGCTCGAGGCGATGAAGTCGCGCGGCGCCAACTGGTTCGACGTCGACATGAAGTACGGCACGGTCGGCGCGGTCGCGCGCGATGCGGCTGGCCATGTCGCGGCAGCGACCTCGACCGGCGGGGTGACGGGCAAGCGCTGGGGCCGGATCGGCGACTCGCCGCTGATCGGGGCGGGCACCTATGCCGACGATCGCGCCTGCGCCATTTCCGCCACCGGCGCGGGCGAGTTCTTCATCCGCGAGGGCGTGGCGCACGAGATCTGCGCGCGCGTCCGCTTCAAGGGCGAGAGCCTGAAGGCCGCTGCCGACACGGTGATGGCGGAGACGCAGGCGCTGGGCGGCACCGGCGGCGTCATCGTCACCGGACCCACCGGCGAGATGGCGTGGAGCTTCAACACGCCGGGTATGTACCGCGGCCGCGTGAGCGCGGGCGGCGAGCGCGTTGTCGCGATCTACGGCGACGAGAAGTGATCCGCTTCCTCCTGGCCCTGGCGCTGCTGGTCGTGCCCGCGAGCGCGCAGGCCTATGGCTTCTTCACGCACGAGGCGATCGCGCGGATCGCGATGCTCAACGTCCGGCCCGAGACCGCGCGCACGATCCGCGCGATGCTGCGCGCGGCGCCGCCGCTCCTCCAGACCCCCGAGTGCAAGGCGGCGACGCCCGAGCAGGCATCGACCTGGCCCGATTGCGTGCGCGGGCTGGGCGAGCGGTTCAGCTACACCGCCAACTGGCATTATCAGAATGTCGACGTGTGCCAGCCCTTCGACCTCAAGGCCGCGTGCAAGGACGGCAATTGCGTCTCCGCGCAGATCGAGCGGCAGGTGAAGCTGCTCCAGAACAAAACCGTGCCCGAGCGCGAGAAGGCGATGGCGCTCATTTTCCTCATCCACTTCGTCGGCGACCTCCACGCGCCGCCGCATGCGGGCGACCGCGGCGATCGCGGCGGGAACGACGTCAAGGCAAGCTATGGTCCGGTGACCGCGCGCTGGCTCAACCTCCATTCGATCTGGGACTCGCCGCTCGCCGAGCGTGCGGTGACGACGCCGCCCTCGCCCTTCCGCGTCTATTCGGCCGAGGAGCGGGCGGCGCTGGGCGCCGGCACGGTCGAGGACTGGAGCCGCGAAGGCTGGGAAGCGAGCCGCGACGCCGCCTATGCGCTGGCGCTCGGCGAGGCGTGCGGGCCAAAGCCGACCGGACCGGTGACGGTGACGCCGGAAGCGATCGAGAAGATGGTGCCGGTACAGCGCCGCCAGATCGAGCGAGCCGGCGTGCGGCTGGCGCGGATGCTGGACGAGGCGTTCGACCCGGCAAAGGCGTTCGTGCCGGAGAAAAGGCCACCCTATCGCGGGGGATGAGCTTCGAGAAGAAAGAAGCGGGACCCCGGGTCAAGCCCGGGGTGACGGAAATTGTCTGGACCTATAGGCCCGGATCGTCACTCCGGACTTGATCCGGGGTCCCGCTTCTTCGTCGATCTTAGGAGATCACCACCGTCACGGCGCGGCGGTTCTGCTGATAGGCGCCCTCGTCCGAACCCGTCGCGACCGGGCGCTCCTTGCCATAGCTGATCGTCGTGATCCGCCCGGCGTCGATGCCGCGCGCGACGAGGTAGTTCTTCGCCGAATTGGCGCGGCGATCGCCGAGCGCGAGGTTGTACTCGCGCGTGCCGCGCTCGTCGCAATGGCCCTCGATCGTGACGCGAACCTGGCCGTACTGCGTCAGCCACTGTGCCTGGGTGTCGAGGATCGCGCGCGCCTCGGGGTCGATGTCATAGCTGTCGAGGCTGAAATTGACCGTGTCCGATCGCACCGAGCGGCGGAAATCCTCGGCCGAGCCCGGCAGCACGCCGTTGCCGACCTGGCCGCCGGTCTCGCCCGTGCCGGTCGCAGGCGCGGTCTCGCCCGGTGCCGGCGGCAGCACCTCGGGGCGCTTCTTGGCGCAGCCGGCGACGGCGATCAGCGCGACGCTCATCATCAGCGCGGCGGTACGGTTGGCCATGTCGGTCTCCTCCTCGGAAAATGTGTCCGTCGCTCGTTGCCCATGCGACGAACCGTTGAAAGCTCTTGTCGTTCGGATCGTCGCGCCTTTGCAACGATCCGTCAAATCAGGGCCTTACGGGTCCCCAGCTTGGGTCGGAACCATCGAGCGGGGTGGCGATGCGCCGCTCGTTGACGCCGGTGAGGTCGACCGACCAGACCTGCGCCCGGCCCGAGCCCTGCGCTGAGCGCAGGAAGGTCAGCACGCGGCCATTCGGCGCCCAGCTCGGCCCCTCGTCGCCCCATGCGTCGGTGAGCAGCTTCTCGCCGCCGCCATCGGCGTTCATCACGCCGATCTTGAACCCGCCGGAGATGCGCGTGAACGCGATCAGGTCGCCGCGCGGGCTCCAGACCGGCGTGCCATAGCGACCGCCACCGAAGCTGATCCGCCGCTGGTTCGATCCGTCGGCGTTCATGACATAGAGCTGCTGCGACCCGCCGCGATCGCTTTCGAAGACGATCCGGCTGCCGTCCGGCGAATAGCTGCCGCCGGTGTCGATCCCTGGCGAATTGGTCAGCCGCTGCGGACTGCCGCCGCTCGCCGCCACGCGATAGAGGTCGGTGTTGCCGTTCTGCGCCATCGAGAAGAGGATGTAGCGCCCATCGGGCGAGAAGCGCGGCGCGAAGGTCAGGCTGACGCCCTGCACCACCTTGCGCTGCCGCGCGGTGCCGAGGTCGTAGACATAGATCGCCGGCTGGTCGCCGACATAGCTCATATAGACGATCGACTGCTGGTTGGGCGCGAAGCGCGGCGTCAGCACGATCGACTGGCCGTTGGTCAGGAAGCGGTGGTTGGCACCGTCCTGATCCATGATCGCCAGCCGCTTGATGCGCTTGTTCTTCGGCCCCGTCTCGCTGACATAGACGATGCGGCTGTCGAAATAGGGCCCTTCGCCGGTCAGCCGGGTATAGACCGTGTCGGCACATTTGTGCGCCGCGCGCCGCCAGTCGGCAGGCGTGACGACGAAGCCCTGACGCGCGAGCTCGACCTTCGAGAACACGTCGTAGAGATAGCAGCCGACCGTCAGCGTGCCGTCGCCATTCGACCGCACGAAGCCCTGCACCAGCGCCTGCGCGCCCGTCCCGCCCCAATAGTCATAGGCGGGCGCGGTCACTTCGGGAAAGACGACCGAGCGGAGCTGGCCGGGCTGGAGCGGCGTGAACAGGCCGGAATTCTTGAGGTCGGCGGTGACGATCTCCGCCATCTGGCGGCCAAGGTCGTCGGTCGATCCGGCCGGCGTCGACTGGACCGCGGGCGTCGGCATGTACGGGATCGCGATCGGCATCGGCGCCGAGATGCCGCCGGTCACGTCGACCTCGAGCGGCGGCGCGTCCTGCCCGCCCGCGGGCGCTGCGACCTGTGGCACCTGGATGGGCGCGGGCGGCGGCGCTTCCTGCGCGGCGAGCGGTCCGAGCGCCAGGCACCCCGACAACGCGATCGTCATCCGCAGTTTCAGCATCGAACGCTCCTCTCGGCGGCTCAACGGAGCTGCCAGTTATAGTTGATATTGCTCCAGCCGCCATTGGCGGTCTGGTAGAATTCGGCCGGCAGCGTGAGCGGCGTGCACGCCCGGAACGCCGCGACGCCGAGGTCGACGACACGCTGGGCATAGCGCTCGTTCTCGCCCGAAATGCCCGTCTGGCGCACCATCTTCGGATTGCCGGCGAGCGTACCGTCGCGGTTGAGGCGCAGGTTGAGCACCGTCACGATGTTGTTCGCCCCCGGCCCGGGATTGACCTGCTTGTCGGCGCAGGGCTGGATCTGGCGGCGGATCGCGTCACGGATGCCGGCCAGCGCGCGCGCGTCGATCTTGGCGGCGCCCGGCGGATTGGGCGCCTTGCTCTCGCTCGGCGTGTCGCTCAGCCCTTTCAGGAAGTCGTCGCCCAGCCGCGATCCGCGCGGGCGGCTCGCCTTGGACGCGGTATCGCTGCCGCTGCCCTTCGCCGCAGCGGCCTTGGGCTGAGCCTTGGGCGCCGGCACCGCCTTGGGCGCGGGCTTGGCCGCTGCCTTGGGCGCCGGCTTGGGCTCGGCCTTAGGCTTGGCGACTTCCTTGGGCGCGGGGGCGGGCTTTTTCGGCTGCGGCGGCGCCTTGGGGGCGGGCTTGGGCGCCGGGCGCGGTTCGGGCGCGGGTTGCGGCGGTGCGGGTTCGGGCTCCGGCTGCGGCTCGGGTTCGGGCGCCGCTTCGGGCTCGGGCGGCGCGGCGTCCTCGGGCGGGCCCTGCTCCGGCGCGATCGAAGTCGCGGGCGGCTCAATCGAGGCGGGTGCCTGTGCCTCCAGCCCCACTTCGTCGACCAGGCTGACGTCGATCGGGACGGGTTTCAGCTCGGTCGGATTGGGCGTCGCCAGGAAGCCGACCGACAACAGGCCGAACAACACGACATGGGCGACCGCGGCGACACCAAGTCCGATGCGTTCGGCGCGATCCATCGGCGTCCGCTCAGCGCTCGCTCGAGCCGAGCGTCACCAGCGACACACGGTTCAGCCCGGCGCGGTTGAGCTCGCCCATCACCCCCATGAACTTGCCGTAATTGGTGGTGCGGTCGGCGCGCACGACGATCGCCGGCGGCTCGCCCGTTGCATTGGCGGTGGCGATCTCGGCGAGCGCGTCGGGGAGCTGCGCCTCGGTCAGTTCGCGGTCGTTGACGAAGATCTTGCCCGCATCGTCGATCGCGACCTGGACGGGCTCCTGCTCCTGGTCGAGCGCCTTGGCGCGGCTCTCGGGCAGGTTGACGGGCACGCCCGCGGTGAGCAGCGGCGCGGTGACCATGAAGATGATGAGCAGCACCAGCATGACGTCGACCAGCGGCGTCACGTTGATCTCCGCCATCGGCGCACGCCGCCCGCGTCCCCGGCGAGAGGGAAGGTTGGCGCCCATCAGGCGAGCTCGAGCTGGCGGCTGAGCGTCGCGTGGAAGCCGTCCGCAAAGCGGTTGAGCCGCGCCTCGATCCGGTCAATCGCGTGGGCAAAGCGATTATAAGCGATGACCGCGGGGATGGCGGCGAACAGGCCGATCGCGGTCGCGAACAGCGCCTCCGCAATGCCCGGCGCGACGACGGCCAGCGACGAGTTCTGCTCGGCGGCGATGCTGGTGAAGCTGCGCATGATGCCCCAGACGGTGCCGAACAGCCCGACGAACGGCGCGACCGAGCCGATCGTGGCGAGGATGTTGAGGCGATCGCTCATCCGGTCGATCTCCCCCGCCACCGCCGCGCCCATCGCCGTCGCCAGCCGCTCGCGCGTGCCGTCGCGATCGATCGTCTTGCCCGCGGTCGAGCGGCGCCACTCCGCCACGCCCGCCGCGAACACGCGCGCGATCGGCAGCTCGCTCTCGGCATGCTTGCGGTGGAAAGCATCGACATCGTCGGCGCGTCGATAATCGGCCTCGAACGCCTCGATCGCCTTCTTCGTGCGGCCGACCTTGACGCGAAAGCCGATGATGATCGCCCAGGTCCAGATGCTGGCGAGCAGGAGGCCGAGCATCACGCCCTTCACGACGAAGTCGGCCTGGAGGAACAGGGCGATCGGCGACAGCGTGGCGGCGTCGGTGCTGACGAAGGCGGCTTCCATGCGGGCTCAGTTCCCTTGGGGCAAAAGACGGGCAAAGATGTCGAGCCACTGGGGCGGCTGGCGGCGCGGGCGACCCGAGGGGGTGACGAACACCGCCTCGACGCTGGCCTCGACCAACATGGCCGTTCCCATCATGACTCGTTGCTGAATGGTCGCCGCCGCCGGCCGCACCTGGGTCAGGTGGCTGACGATGGTGAGATCGTCGTCCAGCCGCGCCGGCGCCAGGAAGCGCAGCGACACGTCGCGGACGGCATAGACGCCCTCCCCGCCCTCGAACGCCGAACGCTGGTCGATCCCGGCGGCGCGCAGCATGTCGGAGCGCGCACGCTCCATGTAGCGGAGGTAGTTGGCATGATAGACGACGCCCGACAGGTCGGTGTCCTCGAAATACACTCGCACCGGAAACCGGTGCTCGGCGCCCTCGAAAAAGCCGATGGAGGAGACGGTTGACGTCATGCCGGCCCGCTCTATCGGCGCGGGCGCGAGGGGTCAAAGCGTTAGGTCGCAGTCAGTCGAACAATCCGTCCTGGCTGCCGCGGGGCGGTTCGATGCCCAGGTGCTTCCAGCCGGCGGCGTTGAGGCAGCGGCCGCGGGCGGTGCGGGCGATCATGCCGATCTGGATCAGATAGGGCTCGATCACCTCCTCGACCGTGTCGCGCGGTTCGCTGAGGCCGGCGGCCAGCGTCTCCACCCCGACCGGCCCGCCGCGATAGATGTCGGCGATCATCGTCAGGTAACGGCGATCCATCGCGTCGAGGCCGAGCGCGTCGACCTCCAGCCGGTTGAGCGCGCGGTCGGCGACGTCGGCGTCGACCACCGGCGCCCCCGCCACGTCGGCGAAGTCGCGCACGCGGCGCAGCAGGCGTCCGGCGATGCGCGGCGTGCCCCGCGACCGCCGCGCGACCTCTGCCGCGCCGTCGTCGCCGATCGCCAGGCCGAGCAGCCCCGCCGCGCGCGTCACCACCCGCGTCAGCTCCTCGACGGTATAGAATTGCAGCCGCACCGGAATGCCAAAGCGATCGCGTAGCGGCGTCGTCAACAAGCCCTGCCGCGTCGTCGCCCCCACCAGGGTGAACCGCGGCAGATCGATGCGGACGCTCCGCGCCGACGGCCCCTCCCCGATCATCAGGTCGAGCGCGCGGTCCTCCATCGCCGGGTACAGCACTTCCTCGACCGCGGGAGCGAGGCGGTGGATCTCGTCGATGAAGAGGACGTCGCCATCCTCCAGGTTGGTGAGCAATGCGGCGAGATCGCCCGACCGCGCGATGACTGGGCCGCTGGTCGCGCGAAAGCCCGTTCCCAGCTCGCGCGCGATGATCTGCGCCAGCGTCGTCTTGCCGAGGCCCGGCGGACCGAAGAACAGGACATGGTCCAGCGCCTCGCCGCGGGCCTTTGCCGCCTCGATAAACACGCGCAGGTTACCGCGCGCGGCGGCCTGGCCGACGAAGTCGTCGAGCCGCTTGGGGCGCAGCGCCGCATCGACGTCTTCGGGGCGGCGGGCGGCGGCAATCAGGCGATCGGCATCGGTCACGGCCGCATCCTTAACCGCGGCTGCGGCGGAACGAAAGCAGGACGCGCGGGGCTGCGTTGGCGGTCGCACCGACAATCGCTAGACGGGGCCCATGTTGCTGCTCGCCCTCGCGCTCCAGACCGCCACTGCCGCCGCACCCGCCGGCGAGGAACTCACCATCGTCGCCAAGCTCGAGATCGACGTGGCCGGGCGCATCGCCAACTGCACCATCGTCGAGAGCGAGGCGCCGCAGAACGTCAACGAAGCGACGTGCCGCACGCTCGCCACCAAGGGCCGCGTCAAGCCGAAGCTGGAGGACGGCAAGCCCGTTGCCTCGACCCGCGAGGTGCGGATCCGCTGGCGCAAGGACGCGCCGGCAGAGGCGGAGAAGAAGTAAGGGCCGCCGTTCGTCCTCCTCCGTTGCTAAGTCCGCACGCTCGTCGCGGCGAACGCCTGTCGGGTCGACTCGTACAGCGGCTTTGCCCGCGCCTGCGCATCATAAGGACACGGCCGCACCGGCAGCCCGTCGGCGCGCGGCTGAAAGCTCTGCAGCCAGCTATATTTGTCGTTCATGCCCCAGGCGAGCACGTCCTTGAGCTGGGGGTAGCTGAAGAGGAGGTCCAGCCACGCCTTGCCATAGACGGCAACGTCGGCGTCGCGCTGCTCGACCGTGCCGGTGCGGTTCTGATCGCTGACGTCGAACTCGGTGATGATGAGCTTGTAGCCCAGCCCCGTCACCTGATCGAGCCAGGTGCGCATCGCCGGGATCTGCGCATCGGCGATCGATTGCGCGGTGCCCGCCGAATAGAAGCCGATGTGCGACTGGATGCCGAGCGTGTCGACGGGCACGTTCCGATCGCGAAAACCGCGCAGCAGGTCGAGCACACCGTTGCGATGCACGGTCGAGCCCCAGTCCATATAATCGTTATAGACGAGCTCGGTCCCCGGCAGCTCCTCGCGCGCGGTCCGGAACGCCAGGTCCATGATGTCGGCAGTCCCGCCCACCGCATCACCCAGGATATTACGACGGATCGCGCCCGTGCGCGGCTCGATCGCCTCGTTGACGACATCCCAGCTCTTGATCCGCGTGCCGAAATGGCGGGCGACGTTCTGGACGTGGCTGCGCGTGATCCGCTCGGCGGTGGCGCGCGGGTTGGTACCCATGTCGTAGGTGCGGAGCCAGGCGGGCAGCCGGTCCTCGAGATACCAGAGCATGACATGGCCGCGCATCTGCATGCCCTTGCTCTCGGCATAGGTCAGCATCGCGTCGGCACGGGTCCAGTCATAGACGTTCTCGGCGCTCGACTGATATTCCCACTTCATCTCGTTCTCGGGGACGAGCAATTGGCAGTCGCGCTCGAGCAACGCGGCATAGGCAGGGTTGTTGAACGATCCCGCATCGGCGCCCGGCGCGGCATAGGCGAAGGTGCTGCCGAACCGCATTCCTCGTGCCGCCGCTGCGGCGGCAAGCGTGCCTGTCGGGCTGGGGGTCGGCGATGGCGTGGGCGTGGGCGTGGGTGTCGGCGTCGGCGTGGGACTTGGCGTCGGCGTTCCGCCGCCACCGCCACTGCTCCCGCCGCTGCACGCGCTCAGCCCGAGCGCACCCGCCATCGCCAGCGTCTGGCGCCGCGAATAGTTCGTCATGATCTCTCCCGTCGTCGCACGGCTGTTCGACGCCCCGCCGCCGGATGTGCCTCCGGTCGTGGGCGCGATGCTAACGAGGGTTAGGCGGCGAGCAATCCCAAAGACTTGCGGGATCGATGAATACGTAACCAGTCACTTGGCCGCGCGCTTCAACGCCTCTCGCACCAGCGTATCGAAGGGGGCGGCGGGGCCGATCGCGTCCTCCGCCGCCTTGACCGCGGCGGCGGCATCGGCGGGGCGGAAGCCCAGGTTGAGGAGCGCCGAGACCGCGTCCTGCGCCTGCCCGCCCAGCGTGCCGATCGGGCCGGTGCCGCCCATCGCGATCGTACCCTTGTCCTTCAACTCGCGGACGATGCGCTCGGCAAGCTTGGGCCCAACGCCGTTGGCGCGGCCGACCATCGCCTTGTCGCCGCGCGCGATCGCGGTGGAGAGTTCATCGGGCGACAGCACGGAGAGGATCGCCAGCGCCACGCGCGCGCCCACGCCCTGCACCGCGGTCAGATGGCCGAACCAGTCGCGCTCCTCCGGCGTCGCAAAGCCGACCAAGCGGATGAAGTCCTCCGCCACCAGCATCTCGGTATGGAGGACCGCGGTCGATCCGATCGGCCCCAACGACGAGAGCGTCTTGGTCGAGGCGCCGACGCGGTACCCCACCCCGCCGACGTCGATCACCGCATGGTCGATCCCGGCGGCGGCGAGCACGCCCTTCAGATGCGCGATCATGCCCCGGTCAGTCGAGGCTCTTGCCGACCTGCTCCAGCATGTCTTTCGACAGGCCGGGCGTCGTCATGATCCGCTGGAGCTCGCCGCGCATCAGCCGTGCCCGCGCCTCGTCGAAGCGGCGCCAGCGACCGAGCGGCGGGATGAGCTTGGCCGCGGTCTGCGGGTTGAGCTTGTCGAGCGCGATCAGCTGGTCGGCGACGAAGCGATAGCCCGCCCCGTCGGCGGCGTTGAACGCGCGCTGGTTGACGCTGAACGCGCCGACCAGCGAGCGGGCGCGGTTGGGGTTGGCGAGCGTGAAGTCGCGGTGCTGCGACAGCTCGACCACGCGTGCCAGCGTATCGGGCCGCGACGACAGCGCCTGGGTCGAGAACCACTTGTCGAGCACGAGCGCGTTGCCGGCATAGCGATGGTAGAAGATGTCGAGCGCCGCCTCCCGTGCCTCGTCGCTCCCCGAATTGACGAGCGTCGTCAGCGCGCCTTGGCGGTCGGACATGTTGTCCGCGCCCTCGAACTGGCGGAAGGCGAGATCGCTCGCGTCACCCGCGCCCGACGCGGCGATGTAGCCGAGCGAGACGGTGCGCAGCCGGCGGCGTCCCTTGGCGGCGGGCGTGTATTCGAAGCGATTATCGCGCGCGCCTTCATAAGCAGTGCGCCACTGGTCGGACAGTGTCTGGCCGAGTTCGCGGCGCAGCGCCTCGCGGCTCTGGTAGATCGCCTCGGGATCGACGACGGCGAGCTGGTCGCCGATGAAGCTGTCGGAGGGGAGCAGCACCGCTTCGGCAACGAAGGCGGGGTCGAGGCGCGGGTCGGCGAGCGTGTTGCGCACCGCCTCGATCACCGGGCCGTGATCGGCACGCCCGTGGCGGACCGCGGCGACCAACGTGTCGAGCATCAGCTGCTGCATCGCCTCGTAGCGGGCGAAGGGATCGTCGTCATGCGCCGACAGGAAGGCGAGCTCGGCCGGGCCGCGATCGCTCTCGACGATGACCGGGGCAGAAAAGCCGCGGTTGATCGACAGCACCGGCTTCTCGGTCACCGTCTCGAACGCGACCTCCGCCTGTTCGTCGCGCAGCAGCACGAGCTGCTCGGTGCTGAGCGCGTTCGCCGTGTCGGCACCGAACAGCTTGACCCGGAGCGGCAGCACCATCGGCGCCTTGGTCGGCTGGCCCGGCGTCGGCGGGACCGCCTGACGCAGGTGGAGAACGGCGCGGCCGCTGCCCGGCTGATGCTCCAGCCGTGCCGAGACGCGCGGCGTGCCCGCCTGCGAGTACCAGAGGCGGAATTGGGAAAGGTCGACCCCACCCGCTTCCTCCATCGCGCAGGCGAAATCCTCGACCGTGGCGGCGGTGCCGTCGTGGCGATCGAAATACAGGTCGCTGCCCGCGCGAAACTTCTCCGCGCCCAGCATCGTCGCCATCATGCGGATGACCTCGGCGCCCTTGTTGTAGATCGTCGCGGTGTAGAAGTTCGAGATTTCGAGATATTCGTCGGGGCGAACCGAATGCGCGAGCGGCCCGGCATCCTCCGGGAATTGCGCGGCGCGGAGCGACCGGACATCCTCGATCCGCTTGACCGCGGCCGATCCCTGGTCGGCGGAAAAGCACTGGTCGCGATAGACGGTGAAGCCCTCCTTCAAGGAAAGCTGGAACCAGTCGCGGCAGGTGACGCGATTGCCCGACCAGTTGTGGAAATATTCGTGAGCGACGACCGCGGCGACCGCGTCGTAATCGTAATCGGTCGCGGTATCGGGATCGGCGAGGATGTAGCGGCTGTTGAAGATGTTCAGCCCCTTGTTCTCCATCGCGCCGAAATTGAAGTCGTCGACCGCGACGATGTTGAACACGTCGAGGTCGTATTCGCGGCCATAGACGTCCTCGTCCCAGCGCATCGACGTCTTGAGCGCGGCGAGCGCATGGTCGGTCTTGGCCAGATCGGGCGAGCGCACCCAGATGCCGAGCTGGACCTCGCGGCCCGAGCGGGTGACGAAGGTGTCGCGATTGGCGACCAGATCGCCGGCGACCAGTGCGAACAGATAGCAGGGCTTGGGGAAGGGATCGTCCCACTCGGCCCAGTGCCGCCCGCCCTCCGCATTGCCCGCGCCCACCGGATCGCCGTTGGCCAGCAGCACCGGAAAACGCGCCTTGTCGGCGGTCATTCGCACCGAATAGCGGCTGAGCACGTCGGGGCGATCGGGGAAGAAGGTGATGCGGCGGAAACCCTCCGCCTCGCACTGCGTGCAGAGCAGACCACCCGAGGCATAGAGGCCCATCAGCTGGGTATTGCGCTCGGGATGGATCACCACCTCGGTCTCGACGCGGTGGCTGGCGCCGGTCAGCCGGACGGCGATACCGCGATCGGTCGGCACCCAGTCGGCGGGCGCGCCGTCGACGGTGATCGACACCGGCTCGATCCCGTCGCCGTCGAGGTGGAGCGGCGCGTCATGCTCGCCATTGCGCGTGACCTCCAGCACCGCGCGCACGCGCGTCGCCGCCGGGTCGAGGTCGAAGTCGAGCGCGATCGTCGGCACCAGCCATTCGGGCGGCCGATAGTCGGCACGGCGCACGGTCTTGGGCACGGCGGGAGCGTTGAGGGCGTCGAGCATCCGATCGAGTTAGGCCCTTGGCGAGGGCACCACAATCCGCCGTTCTACTTTATTCGAAACAGCCGGAGCGGCGATCCCTTGGGCAGCGGCATGGGCTCGAGGAAGGCAGGCACGTCGCCGCGCACGAGCTGTGCGTAGAAGCCGTTTCTGGACCGCGCGCGATAGACCGTCGTCTCGGCCATGTTGGGGCAGATCAAGAGCAAGGTCGCGCCATGCCGCTTGGCGATCGCGTGGAAATTGGCTGCCGATCCCTGGAACGCGTGATGGACGTCCAGGATCGCGTCGCCATTGCGATGATAGGGCCCGGCGATCGCCGAATGGTGCGTCAGCGTGATGAGGCGCGGCCCCAGGTCGACGTGCGTGAACACCGTCTGCGCGGGCAGGCGGTCGAGCGGGCGCATCGCGGGGATCGTCGCACATCGCTGATTGGCGCGGGCGACGGTGCGCTGGACGGCGTTGGGGCGATCGATCGGCAGCCAGCGGATCATCAGTCCCGCGAACAAGCCCGATACGATCAGGAACGCCGCCACGGTGCCGACGACCCGCACCGGCATCAGCCGGTGGCGGAGCAGCCACGGGAACAGCGCCCAGCCGAGCGCCGTCGCCCCCGGCACCGCCAGCAGCTGCGCCGCCGGCCCCACCCGCACCTGCCAGAGCAGCAGCGCACAGGCGAGCGCGGTGAACAGCGCGACGGGCACCCAACCCGCCAGCCGCGCCGCGTCGGACCGCGCGCGCCAGGTGGCGAAGACCGCGCCGACCAGCCCGACGACCGGCAGCGCCGCGATCGGGAAGGCGGTGCGCAGCGGATGCTTGTAGATCGGCCGCGCCTCCCGGACATTCTCCAGCCAGGTGCGCGCCAGCTCCTCCGACACGCCCTCCGGCCGCGACAGGCATTGCGGGAACAGCGACGCGAACCCCGCCGCCAGCACGCCGCCCGCGACCAGCGCCAGCACCAGCCGCACGCCGCGATGCGCAGGGTTCGCCCAGGCCAGGCCCAGCAGCAGCGCGCCGCCCGCGACGGTCGCCGACAGCCAGATCGGCGTCAGCGCATCGCACCGCATCGCGTAATTGGCGTTTGAGGCGAACAGCACGAATCCAATCGCGCTCCCGCCCGCCAGCGCCGCCCCGTAAGCGGCAAGCCGCGGCGCCTCCGCCCGATCCCATACCCAGCGAAGCGCCAGGATGCCGCCCGCGCCCACGGCATAGGGCAGCATTTCCAGCCCGATCGTCAGCGAAAAGGCGCTCGCACCGCCGACGATCGCGCCGCCGCGCGCGGCCCTGGGATCGGCGAGCGCCGCCACCGTCACGGCAAGCGCGGCGAGCTGCCAGCCATGATGGTCGACGCGCGTCGGCATGAACATCAGCAGCGTCGCGGCACAGCCGAACAGGAAGACGAGCGCCAGCGGCCAGGCTCGCGGGCTGACAAGCCGCCGCGCCGCTACCGCGACCGAGACCATCACGATCGCGAACGGCAGCATCGGCGCGATCGCCACCGCCCATCGCTCTGCCCAGGCGGGGCTCAGGAACAGGCCGAAGAACAGGATCAGCCCCGCGATCGGCAGGTCGACGATGCGGCTCCAATGAATGTTGAACCCGCCCGGCGGGTTGAGGCGATACTGCTTCAGATCGTACCAACCCTGGCCATTGAGCCAGGCGCGGACCTGCATCAGCCGCATATTGTCGTCGGTATCGGACAAAGCGAGCCAGTAGATCCCGCCCCAGCGCTGCCACAGGAACCAGCCGACGAACACGCCCCAGGCGAGCAGCGTCCAGCGCAGCCAGTGGCGATCGAGCTGGCGGTCGAGGAAGTCGGGCTGCATCTCGGGCTTTTCTCGGGGCAATGGGGGCGATAGGGCGGATGGCGAACGGCCGATCGTGCGGCCCTACTCCAGACTTCGCAAAGGGCAAGTGCGTGGGATCGATGGCAAGCGGCATCGACAGGTTGCGGGAAGCGCCGATCGTCGGCCAGCTGATGCGCTTCCTCGTCGCGGGCGGCATCACGACCCTGCTCTACACCGCGGTCTATCTGCCGCTCGCGATGTGGGTGTTCGGTCGCGAACGCGCGGTGCTGGCGGTGCCGTTCGCCTTTGCCGTGGCGGTGACCGCGGGCTTCTGGCTCCACAGCAACTGGAGCTTCCGCGGGCACGGTTCGCGGTCGGAAGGGGCGGGACAGCGGGCCAAGTTCGTCGGCGTGCAGGGCGCGGGGCTGCTGATGCACGCGGCGATCACCTGGATCGTCACCGACCTGATGGGCATGCCCGCCTGGATGCCGCTGATCCCCGGCCTCATCCTGGTGCCGATCGTCACCTTCCTTCTCAACCGCCAATGGGTGTTTCGCTAAGCCATGGATCGCATCGTCTACGACCGCATGGCGGCGCACGACACGACGCACTGGTGGTACCGCGCGCGGCGCGAGATCCTCGCCGACTATCTGACGCGGGAAGCGGCGCTCCCCAAGGACGCGCGGATCCTCGAGATCGGCTGCGGCACCGGCCACAACCTGCCGATGCTGGCGGGGTTCGGCGACGTCGACGCGATCGAGATCGACGAGGCGGCACGCGTCTTCGCCAGCGAGCGACTGGGCAAGCCCGTCGGCACCGCGCCCCTCCCCTCGCTTACCGGGGTCGAGCGCGGGTCCTACGACCTCGTCGCGGTGCTCGACGTGGTCGAGCATGTCGAGGACGACGTCGCCGCGCTCCGGGGCATGGCCGCCGTGCTGAAGCCGGGCGGTGCGATCCTCGTCACCGTACCGGCGCATCCGTGGATGTGGTCGGCGCACGACACGGTGAACCACCATCACCGCCGCTATTCGAAGGGATCGCTGGACCAGGCGATCCGCGCCGCGGGGCTCCGGCACAATGGCCTGCGCTACTTCAACTCGCTGTTGTTCCCAGTGGCGGTCGCCGCGCGCTTGGCGGGCAAGCTCACCGGCAAGGACGACAGCGACGATTCGCCTCCCGCGGCGCCGGTGAACAAGGCGCTGGAGACGGTGTTCCGGCTGGAGCGGCACCTGGTTGGGCGGGTCCCCCTGCCGCCGGGGCTGTCGATCATCACGTTGGTGCGGAAGCCCTGACTATTCCTCCCCCGGAGGGGGAGGGGGACCGTTGCGAAGCAACGGTGGAGGGGTAGGCTGCGGCAATGCTGCACGGCCCGAAACGAACGCAACAGGTCGCGCGACGATTGCGCCGTGAAATGACTTTGCCCGAGGTGCTGCTGTGGCAAGCCTTGCGGGCAAGACCCGGCGGACTGCGTTTTCGCCGCCAACATCCAGCTGGACCTTTTGTCCTCGACTTCTTCTGCGCAGCGCATCGGCTTGCGGTCGAAGTCGACGGCGAGGCTCATGGTCGCGGTGATCGGCCGGTACGAGACGGTGCCAGAGATGCTTGGCTGTCAGCAAACGGCGTTCGTGTGCTGCGCATTCCAGCGAGAGACGTGTTGACCGATCTGGATGCCGTCGTGCGTCACATTGTCGAAAGCTTGCGCGGCAACCTACCCCTCCACCATGCTGCGCATGGTCCCCCTCCCCCTCCCGGGGGAGGACTGAGGAAGGCCTACCGCACCACTCGCGTCACGTGCCCCATCTTGCGGCCCGGCCGCGCTTCGCGCTTGCCGTAGAGGTGGAGGTGGGTGCCCGCTTCCCCCGCGAGCGTCGCCCAGTCCGCGGCATCGTCGCCGATCAGGTTGCGCATCTCGACGCGCTCGCCCGTCAGCCCCGTGGTGCCGATCGAGAGGCCCAGAATCGCCCGCACATGGTTCTCGAACTGCGAGGTCTCGGCACCCTCAATCGTCCAATGGCCCGAATTATGGACGCGCGGCGCCATCTCGTTGAACACCGGGCCGTCGGCGCCGCAGAAGAACTCCAGCGTCAGCACGCCGACATGGTCCAGCGCGTCGGCGACGCGGCCGGCGAGCGTCGCCGCCTCGGTCCACTGCGCCGCGACGTCGGCGGGTGCGGGGAGCGTCGAGGTGTCGAGGATGCCGTCCTTGTGGACGTTGAGCACGGGCGGATAGCCGGCGATCGTGCCGTCCGCCGCGCGCGTCAGCACGATCGAGAATTCATGCTCGAACGCGACGAACCCCTCCAGGATCGCCGGCCCGCCACCGATCGCTTCCCACGCGGCGTCGGCATCGGCAGGCGAGGCAAGCCGCGCCTGTCCCTTGCCGTCATACCCGAAGCGCGTGGTCTTCAGGATTGCGGGACAGCCGATCGCGGCGATCGCGGCGTCCAGGCTCGCGCGGTCCGGCACCTCGGCCCAGCGCGCCGCGCGCCCGCCCAGCTCCTCGACGAAGCGCTTCTCGGCGACGCGGTCCTGCGCGATCGCCAGCGACTTGGGCGAGGGGCGGACGGGGACCAGATCGCTCAGCCGCTCGATCGGCGCCGCCTCGACATTTTCGAACTCATAGGTGACGACATCGACCGCAGCGGCGAAGTGCGCCAGTGCCGCATCGTCGTCATACGCGCCCTGGGTAAAGGCGGGCGCAACGTCGTTCGCCGGCCCGGTCTCCGGCGCATAGATGTGGCAGCGATAGCCGAGCTGCGCGGCGGCGATCGCGATCATCCGCCCGAGCTGGCCCGAGCCGAGGATGCCGATCGTGGTTCCGGGGGACAGTGTCTCGATCATTGCGGGCTGTCGGGGACCTTGTCGGTCTGCGCCTGGCGCCAGGCGACCAGCCGGTCACGCAGCGCCTCGTCGGTGAGTGCCAGGATCGAGGCGGCCATCAGCGCCGCGTTCGCCGCCCCCGCCTCGCCGATCGCCAGCGTGCCCACCGGCACACCCGCGGGCATCTGGACGATCGAGAGAAGGCTATCGAGACCCGACAGCGACTTGGAGCGGACGGGCACGCCCAGCACCGGCAGGTGCGTCATCGCCGCGACCATGCCCGGCAGGTGCGCCGCGCCCCCTGCCCCGGCGACGATCACGCGGATGCCGCGTCCCTCCGCTTCGCGCGCATAGCTCACCAGCCGGTCGGGGGTGCGGTGCGCGGAGACGACGCGCGTCTCGTGCGGGACGGCCAGCGTGTCCAGCATCTCGGCGGCGCGCGCCATCGTGTCCCAGTCGGACGTGCTGCCCATGATGATGCCGACGAGCGGTTGGCTCATTCTATCTCGCCCCGAACGGGAAAGCCCGGTGCCCTAGCGGCGAGGATCGGAAAGGGCAACGTGGAACGTCCCGCCCACCCGTCACCCCGGAACAACTCCGGGATGACGAAGAACGAATTAGAACTCCTCGTCATCCTCCGGCGGCGGTCCTTCCTCGGGGCGGCGGCGGTCGGGTTCGAAGCGGTCGCGATCGATCTCGATCCCGCCGTCGCGGCCGACGCGCACGCCGATGCCGTCGAGCTCGCGCTGGACCGCGCCCGGCAGCCCCTCGACACCGTTGCCGATGACGTCGATCAGGTTGCCGACATCGTCGCCCGCGCCGTCGATCACGTCCTCGATCACCGGATCGGGCCGGCCCGCCGGCCCAGCCCCCGTCGCGCGCATCATGTAATCGCGCCAGATCCGCGCAGGCAGCCCGCCGCCCGACAGGCCGGCATTGGGCGTGTTGTCGTCGTTGCCGACCCACACGCCGGTGACGATGCCGTCGGCATAGCCGATGAACAGCGCGTCGCGATTGTCCTGCGTCGTCCCGGTCTTGCCGAACGCCTCGACCGACAGGTTGGCCGAACGCCCCGTCCCTTCGCGGATCGAGGCGGCGAGCAGCGTGCGAAGGCCGGCAAGCTGGTCGCCCGGAATGCGCCGCGTGTCGAGGCCGAGCTTCTCGAGCCAGCTTCCCTCCGGCGGCCGCGCCAACCCGCGCGGATGGACCGGCATCTCGCCCGCCGCCACCGCGGCATAGGCGGCGGTGAGTTCGAGCAGCGACACCGACGAGGTGCCGAGCGCGATCGATGCCTCGTTGGGGATCGGCGTCGAAATGCCGAGGTCGCGCGCCGCCTTGATGACCGCCTTCGGCCCGACCTGCTGCGTCAGCCGGGCGGACGCGACGTTGCTCGATCGGGCAAAGGCGCGCGCCAAGCTGATCTCGCCCAGATAGCGGCCGTCGTTGTTCTTCGGGCTCCAGCCGGCGATCGTCACCGGTGAATCGTCGACGGTATCGTCGGGACTCATCCCGCTGCGCAGCGCCGCGAGATAGACGAACAGCTTGAACGTCGATCCGGGCTGGCGCCGCGCCTGCGTCGCGCGGTTGAAGGGGCTGGCGGCGTAATCCTTGCCGCCGACCATCGCGACGACGCGGCCGTCGGGGCGCATCGACACGATCGCGACCTGCGCCTGGCGAAGGCCAGCCGAGTTGACCGCGCGGATGGCGGCGCGCTGGAGCCGGGTCTCCAGCGTCGTCTGCACGGTCTGGTCGGCACCGATCGCGCCGGCCTGATCGCGCGCCTGTGGCAGCACCCAGTCGGCGAAATAGGTGCCGGTCGGCAACCGCTTGGCCTTGGCGACCTTCAGCCGAGCGGGTTCGACCGCACGCGCCTCGCTCGCGGTCAGATAGCCCGCGTCCGCCATCGCTCCGACGACGATCGCCTGCCGATCGCGCGCGCCCTTCAGATTCTGCGTCGGCGCGAGCCGGCTCGGCGCCTTGACGAGGCCCGCCAGCATCGCCGCCTGCCCGGTGGTCAGCTCGTCGGCGTCGCGGCTGAAATAATGGCGTGCGGCGGCCTGGAGGCCATAGACGTTGTCGCCGAAATAGACGTTCGACAGGTAGCGCGACAGGATCTCGTCCTTGGTCAGCCACGCCTCCAGCCAGAAGGCGATCATCACCTCGCGCAGCTTGCGCGCGAGCGTGCGGTCGCTGCTGAGGAACGCGTTCTTGGCGAGCTGCTGCGTGATCGTGCTGCCGCCCTGCGAGCTCTTCGACGTGAAGACGTTGTTGACGAAGGCGCGCAGGATGCCGCGGGGATCGACCCCCAGGTGACTGCGGAACCGCCGATCCTCGATCGCGAGGAAGGCGCCGGTGACATGCGCGGGCAGCTTGGTTGCGTCGACCGCCTTGCCGATGACTGCGCCGTGGCGCGCGATCGGCTCGCCTTCGGCCGACAGCAACGTGATCGAGGGCGGCACCGGCGGCTCGAGCGACTTGGAGAGCGGCGCGGTGATCGCCAGCCAGGCGATGGCGATCACGAGCAGCACGATCAGCGCCGCCGCGCCTCGTGCCACCCAGCGCATCGGGCTCGGCCGCCAGCCGGGCGGCAGCGGCGGGGGCGTGCCGTCGCTGCCGGTCGGGTGCCCCTCGGCACGGGACGCGCCATAAGGCGCCGCGGGCTCGGGCGGGGCGGGCGGCTGGCCCCAGGCGTCGTAGCTGTCGATGCGCATCGGAATGACTGTATTAACGCGCCAACACACTGGGCGCAATCGCGCTTATCGCATGCGCGCCGCCCGATCCGCAATGACGGACCGGGCCGGACCCCTTGCCCGGCTTACGGGTTGATCGAAGCTGAAACGATCGAGAGCGAAGGCAGCACGACCCCGTGATACGTCACTTGTGGAATCTGGGCGGCGGCATCGCGGTGCTGCTGGGGGTGATCGGCGCCTTCCTGCCGATCATGCCGACCGTGCCGTTCCTGATCCTCGCCGCCTTCTGCTTCACGCGCGGCAGCCCGCGGTTCGAGGCGTGGCTGCTCGGGCACCCGACCTTTGGCCCGCCGGTGGTTGCGTGGCGCCAGCACGGCGCGATCCCGCGGCGCGGCAAATGGGCGGCGACGATCGGGCTGACGGGCAGCGCGATCCTGGGGCTCGCCTTCGCGCCCTGGCCCTATTGGCTGATCCCGATCCTGGTCGCGCTGGTCAGCGGCACCTGGATCTGGAGCCGGCCCGACGCTTAATCGCGCGCTCGCCGCCGGATCATGTCTGACGTCTCCCGGCTCCCGTCATGGCTCCAGCCGGGTTCGCGCAGCAGATACCCGAGCTTCGATCCCCAAGGCGCCCGCCACACGTCGCGCGCGATGCCGGCCCATTCGTGAACGGCGGCCCACAGCACGTTGAAGCTGCCGATATCGTGGACCAGGCCATAGCGGGGCCGCTCCTCCCGCTCGGGCTCGAAGGTGCCGAACAGCTTGTCCCAGACGATGAACACGCCGGCATAGTTGCGGTCGAGATAACGCGCGTTCGCAGCGTGGTGGACGCGGTGGTGGCTGGGCGTGTTCATTACCGCCTCGAACCACCGCGGCATCCGCCCCACCGCCTCCGTATGGATCCAGAACTGATAGACGAGGTTGAGCCCCGCCACGAAGAAGATCATCGCCGGCGGAAAGCCGATCAGGAATAGCGGCAGCCGAAACAGGAAGTTGAGGCTGAAGAACCCCGTCCAGGTCTGCCTGAGCGCGGTCGAAAGATTATAGTGCTGGCTCGAATGATGGACGACATGGCTCGCCCAGAATAGCCGCACCCGGTGCGCCGAGCGGTGGAAGGCGTAATAGGCTAAGTCGTCGAGCACGAAGGCGAGCACGAACCAATACCACGCCCAGCCAATGTCGAAGAGGCGGAAGCCGTGGACCCACATTGCCATCGCGAACACCGCGCCCGCCGACAAGAGCGCCGCGATCGTGCTCCCCAGCCCCAGCATCAGCGACGTCAGCGTGTCGCGCGGGCAATAGCGCGACGGATCGCGCCGCCGCGCCAGCAGCATCTCGCCGAGCACGAGCAGGACGAAGCCCGGAATGGCATAGGTCACGGGATCGGGCAGCGCCGGCGGCATGGCCCTATTTACACCCGTGTCAGCGTCGCCTCAATGCACGGTCGGTCGGTTCGCCAGCGCCTCGACCTCGCGCACCTGATCGTCGGTGACGCCGAACAGCGCGACGCGGCCGAACATCGCCTCCCCGCTGTCGATCGCGACGCCCTCGACCGCGGGCGACAGCGTGAGCGGCGCGACCATGCGCCGCACCGCCACGCGCGCGCCGTGCCGCTTGAGCAGCGCCAGCGTACCGTTGCCCGCCACCAGCGCGCCCTCGCCATTGCCGCCGACCAGCGCGTGGCGCGCGTGGAAGCCGACCAGATGCGCCTCCGCCAGCGCCATTGCCGTCTCGGGATCGGCGATGTTGCTCTCGCCCAGCCGCAGCCGCCGCGCGATCGCCGCCAGTGCGACGACCGCGGCGAGCGACCCGGCGAGCAGCGTCCAACTCATGCGCGGCTCGACAGCGCGTCGATCATCGGCCGGATGCCGCCCAGATTATAGCCCGCGCCCGCGCCCTTGCCGGTGATCTCGTCGGGCGACCCGCCCGCCTTCGCCGCCGCAAGCGCCCAGAGGTTGCAGGAGCGCGTGCCCGACCGACAATAGGCGAGCACCGGGCCGTTCGCCGCGTCCAGCGCTTCGGCCATCGCGTCGATCTGCGGATGGCTGAACCCGGCATGGGTGATCGGGATCGAGGTATAAGCGAGGCCAGCCGCCTCTGCCGCGTCGCGCATCGCCGCGTCGCTCGGCTGGCCGGGCTCCTCGTCGTCGGGGCGGTTGTTGACGATTGCGGTAAAGCCGAGCGCAGCGATGCCGGGGAGTTCCTCGGGGAAGATCTGGGGCGCGACGCTGATCTTGTCGTCGATGCGGCGGATGTCGGGCATGGGCATCTCCTTTTGCCGCCCGCATCTATGCGTGCGCAGCGATCACCTCAAGGAAGGCGGCGCCATAGTCGTCAAGCTTGCGCGCGCCGATCCCGGCGATGCGGCCCATTTCGTGGAGGCTGGCAGGCCGCGCCATCGCCATCTCGCGCAGCGTCGAATCATGGAAGATGACATAGGGGGGCAGGCCCGTTTCCTGCGCGATCTCGCGTCGGCGGGCACGCAGCGCCTCGAACAGTGGATGCCCGACCGGGTTGGCGGTGGCGCCGCTGCCGCCGCCGCGGCGGCGCCGCTCGCGCTTGGGGGGGACGATCAGGCGCAACTCCGCCTCGCCCTTCAGGATCGCGCGCGCGCCCGGGCCGAACTCGAGCCCCCCATGCGGGTTGGCGCGCACCGCATCGCGCAGCATCAGCGCGCGCCCGACCGGCTTGAGCAACGCCGCGTCCTCGCCCTCGACGATGCCCCAGACCGACAGGCGCTCATGGCCGCTGGTCAGGCTGCGCTCGGTCGATTTGCCGGTCAGCACCTGCTCGATATAGCCGGTGCCGAACATCTGCCCGGTGCGAAACACCGCCGACAGGTATTTCTGCGCGACGACGGTCGCGTCGACGGTGGCGGGCGGGGTCAGGCAATTGTCGCAATTGCCGCAATGCGCGGGCGGGTCCTCGCCGAAATAGCGCAGCAGCACCGCGCGGCGGCACTCGGCGGTCTCGACCAGCCCGGCGAGCGCGGCAAGGCGCGCGCGTTCGCCTGCCTGGCGATGCGGCTCGACCTCGGCGATGCGCTGGCGTGCGCGCGCGAGGTCGTCGGCGCCCCAGAACAAATGCGCGACCGCCGGGTCGCCGTCGCGCCCCGCGCGGCCGGTCTCCTGGTAATAGGCCTCGATCGACTTGGGCAGCCCGGCATGCGCGACGAAGCGGACGTCGGGCTTGTCGATCCCCATGCCGAACGCGACGGTGGCGGCGATCACCATGTCCTCGGATGCCACAAATGCCGCCTGGTTGGCGGCGCGGACCGCGGGGTCGAGCCCGGCATGATAGGCGCGCGTCGGCCGGCCGGAGGCGGCGAGTGCCTCGGCGAGCTTCTCGGTCCCGGCGCGCGTCTGGGCATAGACGATGCCCGGCCCGTCCGCCTCTGCGATCACGTCCATGATCTGGCGCGTCGTGTTGTCGCGCGGGGTGATGGTGTAGCGGATGTTCGGCCGGTCGAATCCGGCGACGATCAGGCCCTCTTGCGGAATGCCGAGCTGTTCAAGGATGTCGGCGCGGGTATGCGCGTCGGCGGTGGCGGTCAGCGCGAGGCGCGGCACGTCCGGGAACACGTCCAGGAGCGGACGGAGCAGGCGATAATCGGGGCGGAAGTCGTGCCCCCACTCGCTGACGCAATGCGCCTCGTCGATCGCGAACAGGCAGAGCCGCGCTTGCTGGAGCAGCTCGCGAAAATGCCCCTGCGAGGCGCGCTCCGGCGCCACATAAAGCAGGTCGAGCGCGCCCGCCCTGAACCGATCGATCGTCTCGGCGCGATTGGCGTCGGCGCTGGTCAGTGTCGCCGCGCGAATCCCCACCGCCTCGGCGGCGCGAAGCTGGTCGTGCATGAGCGCGATCAGCGGGCTGACGACGACGCACGTGCCGGGGAGCATCACGCTCGGCAACTGATAGGTCAGCGACTTCCCCGCCCCCGTCGGCATCACCGCCAGCGTCCGCTCGCCCGCGAGCACGCGGGAGACGACCTCGGCCTGAACACCGCGGAACTGGGTGAAGCCGAAGGTGGCATGAAGGACGTCGAGGGGATCGGCCATCGCGTGCCCTTAGCAAGGATTGGCGCGGGGGGAACGGGTGGCGCGGGTCAATACGCGCCGGCGAGGAAGCCAATGTCTTGGGAACAGACGCGACCGGTCGCTGCTCGTCCACTTGTCGGTACCGGAAGAGGGTCTAGAACGTCTGCTGATACGATGCAGCGGCCGGAGAAGCACGTGCGAGGATGGCTAAGCGTTGTACTGCCCATTCTGTCGCTCGTCGCGATAGGAATCTACTGCGTCATACCGCACCCGACCTATGATGATGCCGTACTCAACAGCATAGCGATTGAAGCGCAGCGACTGATGGCAACTTACCCGATCAGTCCGGGCGCGGGCTTCGTCGAGGTGCCACAGGATGAATGGCCTTCGGTGATTGCCAGCCTTCAGCCAGCCACCGTGATGATATCGAGCGCCACGGTTGAGATTACGACCAAACCATTCTTCGACGGAGGCTGGGGGTATGGCTTCGCAGCCGAAAAGCAGAGCCTGACGATGCTTCCGGAATGCTGGTCGCATTTGGGCCATAACGTGTACTGGCATAGCCCCTGCTAACCTTCTTGGTCGGCAGCCAATCTACCCGCATCGAAGCGCATCTCCCGCTTCCCCGCCTTATCCCGCCCGCATCGCCACCCCTCGCACGAAAGCCGCCACCACATCCGCATGCGTCACCGGCAGCATGTGGCCACCGTCCACCAGCTCCAGCCGGCACCCCGGGATCGTCGCCGCGGTCGCCCGACCGTGCATCTCGGGGTCGAGCACCGCGTCCTCGCGACCGAACAGGATGCCTGCGGGAAGCGACAGCTCGCCATAATGCGCGGCCATCCAGGCGATCTCCGACTTGGCGTTCATCACTTCGAACGATCCGGCGCGATAGCTTTGCGGGCGGGCGGACAGCGCGCCGCCGCCCCTCGTCACAAAGTCGGCGGGGACCGGATCGGGCGCGAACACCGCACGGGCGACGACCGGACCGGTCAGCATCGCGCTAGGCACCGCAAGCGTCCAGGACAGCACTTCGCGGACGCCGGCGGGCACGACCATGCCCGCGAATTGTGGCGGCGCGGTCTCGACCGGCTGGGTGAGCGGCGCGATCAGCGCGACGCCGCCGAAGCGGCCGGGCGCCGCCAGCGCCGCCGCCAGCACCACCGCCCCGCCCAAAGAATGGCCGACCAGCACCGGCGACTTCAGCCCCAGCCGATCGGCGACCGCGACGACGATCCGCCCCTGCTCCAGGATGTTCGGTCGCCGCCCCTTGACCACCGAATGACCCCAGCCCGGCCGGTCGATCGCGACGATGCGATAGTCGGCGGCGAGCTTGTCGGTCAGCGCATAGGTGAAGTTGCGAAGCTGGCCCATCAGTCCATGGACCATCAGCAGCACCGGCGCGTCCGGCCGGCGCGAGCCGAGATCGACATAATGGATGCGCGCGCCCTCGACCTCGACGAACTCGCCGTCGGGCGGGACCGCGCGCTCGGCCGATCGCGCCGCGAGCGCCGACCACAGGGCCAGTCCGCCGCCGATCGCGCCCGCCGCCACCGCGGCGACGCCCCATCCGTTCGTGCGCTTCTCGGCCATCTGCCGCTCCCTTACTCGGCCGCCGCCAGCGCTTCCTCGCGCTCGCGCGCCTGCCGCGCCCACATCTCGGCATAGATGCCGCCCTGGCGCAGCAATTGCGCGTGATTGCCCTGCTCGGCAACCCGCCCTTCCTCCAGCACGACGATGCGGTCGGCGTGGACGATGGTCGACAGGCGGTGGGCGATGACGATGGTCGTGCGGCCGCGCTCGATCGCCTCCAGCGTCGCCTGGATCTCCGCCTCGGTCCGGCTGTCGAGCGCGCTCGTCGCCTCGTCCAGGATCAGGATCGGCGGATCCTTGAGCAATGTGCGCGCGATCGCCACCCGCTGCTTCTCGCCGCCCGACAGCTTCAGGCCGCGCTCGCCGACACGTGTGTCGTAGCGGTCGGGCAGGCTCTCGATGAAGTCGCCGATCGCCGCCCCGCGCGCCGCGGCGGCGATCTCTTCGGGCGCCGCGCCCTCGCGGCCATAGGCGATGTTGTAGCCGATCGTGTCGTTGAACAGCACCGTGTCCTGCGGCACGATGCCGATCGCCGCGCGCAGGCTGTCCTGGCGGACGCGGGCGATATCCTGTCCGTCGATCAGGATGCGCCCCGCCTGCACGTCGTAGAAGCGGAACATCAGCCGCGCGATCGTCGACTTGCCAGCGCCCGAATGGCCGACGATCGCCACCGTCGCACCCGCCGGCACGTCGAGGTCGATGTTCTTCAGGATCGCGCGATCGGGCTCGTAACCGAACACCACGCCCTCGAACCGTACCGCCGCGTCGCCGACGACCAGCGGCGGCGCGCCCGCGGGATCGCGCACCTCGGCGCCGGTATCAAGCAGGTCGAACATCGACCCCATGTCGATCACGCCCTGGCGGATGGTGCGATAGACCCAGCCAAGCATGTCGAGCGGGCGGAACAGCTGGCTGAGCAAGGTCGACACCAGCACCACGTCGCCCGGCGTGAACCGCCCGGTCGACCAGCCCCAGGCGATGACGCCCATGCCGATCGCCAGCATCCCGTTGGTGATGACCGACTGGCCAATGTTGAGCCAGGCGAGGCTGTTCTCGCTCTTGGTCGCGGCATTGGCATAGGCGCGGACGGCACGCTCGTACCGCTCCGCCTCGCGCTTCTCGGCGTTAAAATACTTGACCGTCTCGAAATTGAGCAGCGAGTCGACCGCGTGCGCGACCGCGCCGGTATCGAGGTCGTTCATCGCCTCGCGCAGCTTCTGGCGCCAGTCGGTCACGACCCGCGTGAAGGTGATGTAGATCACCACCATCGCCAGCGTCGAGGCGACCAGCCACCAGCCGAACCGCGAGCCGAAGATCTGGAGGACGAGCCCCAGCTCCAGGATCGTCGGCGCGATGTTGAACAGGAGGAAGTAGAGCATCGTGTCGATGCTCTTGGTCCCACGCTCGACCACCTTGGTGATCGCGCCCGTCCGCCGCTCGAGATGGAAGCGGAGCGAGAGTTGGTGGAGGTGGCGGAATACTGCGGCGGCAAGACGCCGCGTCGCGTCCTGCCCCACCCGCTCGAACACCGCGTTGCGCAGATTGTCGAACAGCACCGTGCCCAGCCGCGCGGCGGCATAGCCGATGACGAGCAGCACGATCAGCGTCGCGGCGCTGCGATCGCCGCTCGCCATCCCGTCGACCGCGCCCTGCAGCGCGAACGGCGCACCATAGACCTGCACCAGCTTCGAGCAGAGGACGAAGATCATCGCGACGACGATCCGCACCTTCAGCTGCGGCGCATCCTTGGGCCACAGATAGGGGAGGAAGCGCCGCACCGTCGGGATCAGCGGCCGCTCGACGGTGGAACTGGTGGTATCGATGGGGGGCATGCGGGCGCCAATCTGGGGTGCGGCGCGGGGACATGCAAACCTTGCCCGAAAAAGCAACGAAAATCTTTGCCTTGCGTTGATGGGTCCGGAGGCAAGGACGATGGAACCGCTCTATTTCGTAATGGCAATCATGGGCTGCGGCGACGCCGGCAGCGCATGCGAGCAGGCACGCGTCGAGCCGGTTCGCTATCGCAGCGTCCTCGAATGCCAGGCGGCGATGCCCGACGCACTCCGGCGCAACAGCGACCTGTCGTTTCCCGAACTGACGGCGGCGTGCCAGCAGCAGGGCATGCGCATGGCGGAGGCGCCGGGGAAGCCGCGGGGTTGAGCACCCGCCCGAAGCATCACACACGTCATCCCAGCGCAGGCTGGGATCGTCGCTTTAGCCACCACGAGGTCCCAGCCTTCGCTGGGATGACAGGTTTTCTTCCTCGTCACCCCGGACTTATTCCGGGGTCCACTGTTCCCCGAACCTAGCGGCGGCTTGGCTGGCGGAGGTGTGGACCCCGGAACAAGTCCGGGGCGACGTCGGTACCTAGCGTGGTCGCCTCACGGACTCCCCTTCCCCCCATGCGCGCCCACCGCCGTGCCGGTGGAGAAGCTCGTCTCGTCCGACGCCATCGTCACGAACAGCGCGGCGAGCTCCGCCGGCTGGCCCGCGCGGCCCATCGGCGTGTCCTGGCCGAACTCGCCCATCTGGCCCGGCAACTGCCCGCCCGCGACCTGAAGCGGGGTCCAGATCGGGCCGGGCGCGATCATGTTGACGCGGATGCCGCGCTTGGCGAGCTGCTTGGCCAGCCCCTTGGTAAAGATCAGGATCGCGCCCTTGGTCGAGGCATAGTCGAGCAGCTCCTCGCCCGGGTCATAGCTGTTGACCGACCCCACGTTGAGGATGACCGATCCCGGCACCATGTCGCGCGCCGCCGCGCGGGCGATCCGGAAATAGGCATAGATGTTGGTCTCGAACGTCCGCACCATCTGTTCGTCGGTGATTGCGAAGATGTCGGGCTTGGACTGCTGATAGGCAGCGTTGTTGACGACGATGTCGAGCCCGCCCAGCCCCTTGCGCGCCGCCGCCACGATCGCCTCGCACGCCGCCAGCGTACGCAGGTCGCGCGGAATCGCGACCGCGCGGCGGCCGGCCTGACGGATCAGGTCGACGACCTCGCGCGCGTCGGGCTCCTCGTCGGGGTGATAGTTGATCGCGACGTCGGCGCCCTCGCGCGCATAGGCGATCGCCGCCGCGCGGCCGATGCCCGAATCGCCGCCGGTGATGAGCGCCTTGCGCCCCGCGAGGCGCCCCGACCCGCGGTAGCTCGCCTCCCCGCAATCGGGCTTGGGCGTCATCTTCGACTGGAGGCCGGGCCAGGGCTGCTTCTGTTCGGGAAACGGTTCACTGGTATATTTGCTGCGCGGGTCGGTGAGCGGGCGCGGCGCGGCGGGCGCCTGGCCCTGCGCCTGTGCCGCCAGCGGCAGGCCGGTACCCGCCAGGCCGAGCGCCGCGCCGCCCAGCACTGCGCGCCGTGAAGTGGTGCCGTCGCTCATCCGCCGCTCCTGAAGTCCGCCGCGCCGAAGATCGGCGCGCCCGTTCAACGGGCGAACGCGGAGTTGGTTCGGCAAAAACAAGGACTTGCCAGGGCCGCCCGGACCAAAGCCGGTAAGCGGCGCGCGGCGTCCGGAACGACGCCCCTGGCCTCTCGTTGTTCGGGCATGACTGAGGAGGCCTGCTTGAACGACGCTCTCGACCTCGCCCGCCTTCGCCTGAAGGCGTTCCGCGGCGATGCGCCCACCGACCGCGTGCTCGACGCCGTCTCGGGATTGACGGCCGGCGACGTCGACGCGCTGCTGGCAGCGTGCCGCGCGCCGACCGACCTGGAGCCCGGCGGCAGCCTCGACATCGACGACCTGAGCGGGAACGCCTGAGGGTTCCGGACCGCCTAACTTCATCCGTCATGCCGGACTTGTTCCGGCATCCACCGCGCCGCGTACTCAGCGGCGCCTAGGTTTGCGGGCCGGTGGACCCCGGAACAAGTCCGGGGTGACGTAGACGAGGGATGCTCTGCCTCGCGCCGAGTCACGGCGCGCATTCTGAGCCTTACAGTGATTCGTCACCCCGGACTTGATCCGGGGTCCCGCTACTTTGACCGACTGCAACGAAGAAGTGGGATCCCGGATCAAGTCCGGGATGACAGCACGTGCCTCAGCCCAGCGCCGCCTGCTTCTCCGCCGCCAGCCGGTCGAGCTCGGCGCGGCTCTTCTTCTCCGCGGCGGTCTTCAGCTGGCCGCAGGCGGCATCGATGTCGCGGCCGCGAGGCGTGCGGACCGGCGCGGAGATGCCGCCCTCGAACACGATGTTCGAGAAGGAGCGGATCCGATCCGGCGTCGAACATTCGTAATCCGCGCCAGGCCACGGATTGAACGGGATCAGGTTGACCTTCGCCGGCAGCTTGTAGTGGCGCAGCAACCGGACGAGCTCGTGCGCGTCGGCGTCGCTGTCGTTCTTGTCCTTCAGCATCACATATTCGAACGTGATGCGCCGCGCATTGTTGGCGCCGGGATAGTCGGCGCACGCCTGGAGCAGCGCCTCGATCCCGTATTTCTTGTTGAGCGGCACGATCTCGTCGCGCACGTCCTTGGTCACCGCATGGAGCGAGACGGCCAGGTTGACGCCGATCTCCTCGCCCGCGCGCGCCATCATCGGCACAACGCCGCTGGTCGACAGCGTGATGCGCCGCTTCGACAGCGCCAGCCCATCGCCGTCCATGACGATCTTCAAGCCATCGCGCACCGCGTCGAAATTATAGAGCGGCTCGCCCATCCCCATCATGACGATGTTGGTGAGAAGGCGCCCGTCGGGGCTCGACGGCCATTCGCCGAGCGCATCGCGCGCGAGCATCACCTGTCCCACGATCTCGCCCGCGGTCAGATTGCGGACCAGCCGCATCGTGCCGGTGTGACAGAAGCGGCAATTGAGCGTGCAGCCGACCTGGCTCGACACGCAGAGCGTTCCCCGATCGGCATCGGGGATGAACACCATCTCGTAATCCTGCCCGTCGGGCGAGGTGAGCAGCCATTTGCGCGTGCCGTCTTCGGAGACCTGCGCCTCCTTCACATCGGGCCGCCCGACGACGAAGCGTTCGGCCAGCCACGGATGCTGCGCCTTGGCGATGTCGGTCATCAGCGTGAAGTCGGTGACGCCGCGATTGTAGATCCAGTGCCATAGCTGCTTGGCGCGCAGCTTGGCCTGCTTGAGCTCCATGCCCGCGCCCTCGAGCGCCGCGCGGATCGCCGCCTTATCGAGCCCGACCAGGTCGACACGCCCATCCGGCCGCGCCGCAGGGGCCCGCGCCACCGGCACGGGATCGATGTGCCCGGGAATGGGCATGGGGGCGGCCGAAGCTGTCTGCATGCGGCGCGATATAGTCGAAAACGCGCGCTGGCGCTAGGCTGGTGCGCGATCGGGCGGTCGCCGATCACCGCCGCTGCGCCGGCGCAGCACTTGGCCGTTGATCAGCAAGGCGAGCAGCGGATGCCGCGCGACGACAACGCCGTGAAAGGCAAAGGCGATTAAGCCCACCCCAACGACGGCAAGGCCGTATTCAAGAAGCGGCGACCATGCGACGCGACTGGCGATCGCATGAGCGACATAGATCAGCGGATAATGCAGCACATAGATTGTGAAGGATGCCGCACACAACTTGGCGACCAGGGTCGAGTGCCGCTTAATCCGAAGCGCCGATCGCATCACCAGAAGAACAGCAGCCGCAGGGCAGATCGCGCCATAGATGATCTCGATCGCGACCTCGATCTGCGGGCGTGACCCGCTTGGGATCATCGGTGTCAATATCAGACGCCAGAGAGCGTAAACCCCGGCGAGCGCCAGCAGGAAAAGCGCGGGCTGACGCGCGTCGACCAACATCGTGCGGCACAGGCTGGGCGATGCCGAAAGCGCCATTCCGAACAGATAAAGCGGCAGATACCCAAAAATGAGCCTTAGATGGAGTGACATTGGTGCGTAGGGCGCCGGTACCAACACGATGACGCCCGCAGTTGTAACGGCGATCAGTACCAGCATCAGCATCGTCAGCATCAGGCTGACCTTGGTCTGTCCTTGGCGACGGATCGTGACCAAGCCTCGACGGATCGTTCGACGCGAGATGTGGCGGACTATTACGAATGCCGCCGCTTGATAAATCATCAGTCCGTAGAGGAACCAGAGGTGGTGCCAGTCGAAGATCAACCGCGCGCGTTCATCGGCGATTTCCCTCGGATCGTGGGTGAGCCACCAGATCGTCGGCGAAATCGTTAAAACGCCGAAGACTGCCGGGATGCCGATCCGAATCGTCCGCGCCTGCAGCCAACGTGATGGCTCGCGGTGACGCAACGATCGCTCGGCAAGGTATCCGGCGATGGTGAAGAACGCCGCCATGCGGAACCCGCTTGATGCAAACGCGACCATCTGAAGGATGACGAGATCCGGGTGCAGCATGACGCCGTGCACGAACAATCCGCCGAGCAGCAACAGCGCTCGCCAGAAGTCTAGACCGGGAAGGTGCTGACGGCTCATGAAACGTCGGATGCGGACGCCTTGCAGCGCTCTCCATGGTGCGCGAGCACTTCTGGAAGCACTTTGCCGATCGATGCGGACCAGATTTGATAGCCCGCCTTGTTCAAGTGGATGCCGTCGTCGGTGAAATAGGGCCCGGGCCGACCGTCCGCCATCAATTGGCTTGCCAGGTCGAGATAGACGAGATCGCTCTGACGCGCCGCAAACGCCTTGATCCGGCGGTTGAAGTCCTGCTGCAGCCCGAGATCGCGCCAACGTGTCGGCGAAGCCTTGAGCGACAGCACCAGCATCTGGGTTGCGCCGTATCGCGCGCGCTTGGCTGCGACGAAGCGTTCAAAGTCTCGAAACGCGGAGTCGACGTCTCGCTTGAACGCCAGATCGTTCTCGCCCGCATAATAGACGATGCCCGCTGGTGGCATGCCGGGCGGTTCGGCGATCAGCCGGTCGGTAATTTCGCTCATCGTAGCGCCACCGATGCCGCGGTTACGCGCCTCCCAAGGCGCCATATCTTCCGCCATAGACCGCCAATTGGCGATCGACGAACTGCCGATGAACCAGATCAGGCAATCTTTCGAACGCGCGGGAACCGGCGCAGTGGGCAATGGCGTGCCCGAAATCGCATCGGCGATACGGTGGTTCTCGTCCAGCCGCCCAAACAGCCAACCCGTCATGACGGCCAAGAAAAATGCTAGGGCGATGATGATCTTGTAGGGGAGCGATGTCTCTCCGCCGTGCGCCTTTATCGCCATGGTCGTCCTCAAGCCGTTGAATGACGACAATAATGGCGGCATGATTAAACATCGTTAAATCGCCGCCGGATCGATGCGCCGCGAGCAACCGCCATCACCCTCCGCCCTATTCTCGCCCCGCTTTGTCCGGTAGCGGACGCTCATGTCGCTCATCGATCGTTTCCTCGCCCGCGCGATCCGCCGCGGCGAGCTTACCGTCACCTTTCCCGGCGGGCGTACCGCCACCTATGGCACGCCCGATCCCGAGCTCGGCCACGTCGCGATCCGCTTCGCCGACGGGCGCGCGCTGCGCCAGCTGCTCGCCGACCCCAGCCTGGGCGCGGCGGAGGCGTTCATGGACGGGCGCCTGCTGATCGAGCGCGGGGACATCCGCGACTTCCTCAATCTCGCCACCGCCAACAACCGGTGGGAGGAAGGGCGTGGGACGCTGGACGTCAGCCCGCTGAAGCGCGGCGTCGATGCCGTCCGCTTCCGCATCGACCGCATCAACATGGCGCGCCGGTCGAAGCGCAACGTCGCGCACCATTACGACCTGTCCGATCGGCTCTACGACCTCTTCCTCGACGTCGACCGCCAATATAGCTGCGCCTATTTCAGCGACCCGTCGATGCCGCTCGAGCAGGCACAGGTCGACAAGAAGGCGCATATTGCCGCCAAGCTGGCGATCGAGCCGGGGATGAAGGTGCTCGACATCGGCTGCGGCTGGGGTGGGATGGCGCTCTATCTTCACCAGCAGACGGGCGCCGAGGTGTGCGGCATCACCCTGTCGGAGGAACAGCTCAAGGTCGCGCGCCGTCGCGCGGAGATGGCGGGCGTCGACGGCAAGGTGCGGTTCGAGCTGATCGACTATCGCCACCTGACCGGCCAATTCGACCGGATCGTTTCGGTCGGCATGTTCGAGCATGTCGGCCCGGCGCATTACCGCACCTTCTTTCGGAAGTGCCGCGATTTGCTGACGCCCGAGGGCGTGATGCTGCTCCACACGATCGGGCGCGCGGGGGGCCCCGGCACGACCGACGCCTTCACCGCCAAGTACATCTTCCCCGGCGGCTACATCCCCGCCCTGTCGGAGATCGCGCGCGGGCATGAGGGGCTGCGCATGTTCCTCACCGATGTCGAGGTGCTGCGGCTCCATTACGCCTATACGCTAGAGGCCTGGTACCACCGCGTCGTGGCGGCCAAGGACGCGATCGTCGCGCTCTACGACGAGCGCTTCTATCGCATGTGGACCTATTATCTGGCGGGCAGCGAGGTGAGCTTCCGCCATGGCGGGCTCGTCAACTACCAGCTCCAGTACGCGCGCGACCGCCACGCACTGCCGCTCACGCGCGATTACATGATCGACGGCGAGCGGGCACTGGGCGAGCAGAAGGTGCCGCAGCCGGTGGCATGAGGCGGGCGGCGGGCGGCCCGCTCGCCCCCCCGTCCGCGTCGAGACCACCCTCCCTGGGGGGAAGGTGTCGGCGCTTCAGGCCGCCAGGGCGTGCGCCTGCGTGTCGGCGAGGGTCGTGCCGTCCAGGATGCGTGCGGTCTCGTCGCGCACCCGCGCCATCGCGATGCGGATCGCGCAGGTCGCCTCGTCCTTGCAGTCGGTGCAGGGGCGATAGGCGGTGCGGCTGACGCACGGCACCAGCGCCAGCGGCCCCTCGATCGTGCGGATGATCTCGCCCAGCGAGATGAGGTGCCCCGGGCGCGCCAGCCGGTACCCGCCCGCCTTGCCGCGGGTGGAGTAGAGGAAGCCCGATTCGCGCAGGTCGGCTAGGATCAGCTCGAGGAACTTGCGGGGGACATTGGCTTCGGCGGCGATGCGGGTCATCGGCACGGGGGCGCCGTTGATCGGCTGTCCGGCAAGGAAGATCATCGCGCGGAGCGCGTACCGCGAACGCTGCGTCAACATGATGCGGTTTCCCATGCCACCGCTTTGCGGCGGTGGAAAGGCGAAACCGCTCTTTTCCGATCGGATTTGGCGAACGACGCCGCTCTTTTCTTTGCCGCGCGATCGCCTATATCGGTCGGTGCCGGCTCGTCCGGATATGGCGATAAATTGTAGTGTGTCATAGACGCAGCGGACCCGGGGGCAGTACCCGGCGGCTCCACCAGAAATGGTGGTGGAACTGGACACCGTTTCTGACGGGGCCGAACCAGGATCGACGTGTGTTGAAAAGCGCTGCTTTCGCCCGGAATGGGACCACCGCAACGGCCCATCTCACAAGTGCCAACGATAACGAGGCGCTCGCGATTGCGGCCTAACCCAAGACCTCACGGTCTAGGTTAGATTGACAAAAGCGCGGTTCGGACCGCACCGGGCAACAGAAGCGGATACCGGCGGCCGCCGGGGGGGCCGAGCAACAGAATCCCCCCGGACCTTTCCCGTGATTTGGCGCAGCGGCGCGCCCAACCCTCCATCGTCACCCCGGACTTGTTCCGGGGTCCACTTCACCGCCAGCCAAGTCGCCGATGGGTACGCGGCACCGTGGACCCCGGAACAAGTCCGGGGTGACGGTTGAGCGTCGGATTGACGAGGCGCCTCTACCCCAGCCACCCGCCCGAGAAACCGGCTCGTTCAAGACCACGGCGAATGTATGGGTTCCGCCGCATCGTCTTCCAGACGAGCCCCGTTCGATGGTTCTCGATCATCGCGACGATCGGGCCCTGGTCGATCCCCAGCCAGTCCTTGTCGACCCAGCCCACGCCGGGGCGCAGCTCGCCATGCTGGAACGGCTCGGGCGGGCGTGACTGGATCGTCGGGTTGAACGCGTCGAGAAAGCCGTATTTGCCGTAGAGCCCCGTCCCGTACCGGCGATAGATCGCCGCCACCGCCGGCTCGACGATCTCGGGCGCGAACGGATAGCTGCCGAGCAGCGCCGTCGGCGCCAGCGTCCCGTCGTCGCGCTCCCCCGGCCCACGCGCGGAATAGCTGAAATACTGCCGCCCGCCGGCCTTGAAGTCGCCCGGCCCATCGCACGCGGTCAGTCCCCAGCAATCGGCGCCATAGCCGGCCCAGCCGCCCGCATTGTCGATCGCATATTGCCGCTGCGCATAGGCGGCGCGGCGGCTGTTCTCGAAATAGTCGATGCCCTTCTCGCGCATCAGCGGATCGCGGATGCCTTTGAAGTCGATCCAGACGTGGCTGTACTGGTGCCCGAACATCGGCGCGAAATGGAGGTATTCCTGCCCCCAATGCGTACCCCAACTCGCGCGGAAGCGGTCGGCGACCGCCACCCAGGTGCCGTCGGCCAGCGGGTGCGTCGGCGATCCCAGGCCGAGCACGTAGAGGATCATGCCCTCGTTGTAGATGTTCCAGTCGCTGGGGATGAACCCGCTCTCGGGATGCCAGCCCATCGAGACGAAGGGCGGGCGCGGCGTGATCCAGTCCCATTCGACCGCGCGGTAGAGCTGGTCGGTGAGCGCCCGGATGCGCGCCTCGACCGCATCGTCGCGATCGTACCAGCTCTGCGCGAAGAGCACCCCGCCCAGCAGCAGCGCGGTGTCGATCGTCGACAGTTCCGCGCGGGCGAACCGCCACCCCTCGGTCACGCCGAGGAAATGGTAGAAGAACCCCTTGTGGCCGCTCCGCCGCGTGGGCTCCGGCCCCATCGGCGCGCCGGCGAAGAACTCCAGCGTCTTGAGCGTGCGGTCCCGCCCCGCCCCGCGGCTGATCCAGCCATGGCTCTCGCCGATCGGATAGGCGGTGAGCGCATAGCCCACCGCCGCGATCGACGCGAAGCTCGGGGTCGGCCAGCGATCGGGAGCGAGGCCCCGCTCGGGATCGGTCGTGTCCCAGAAGAAGTCGAACGCGCGGCGTTGGATATCGTCCATCAGCGCGGCGACGGGAACGTCGGCTGCGGGCGGCGCGGCACTGCTGCCAGACCCCGCCACCAGCGGGTCGCCCCGGCGGGGTGCGGCGCAAGCGCCCGCCATCCCCGCCAGGCCGATCCCGGCGGAGCTCATGAAACGGCGTCGGTCGAACAGGGCGACCTCCTCTTGGTTACGCGAACGATGGTGCCGGGGCGGACTTCAGGGGAGAGGGGACCGCCCCGGCAAGGACCGGCATCAGAAGCGATAGCCGACCCTGAACTGGACGCGACGCGGCAGCGTCAGCAGGTTGTTGCCGATATCGGCCGGCACAAACGGATCGAACACCTGGCCGGTCTCGGGATTGATGCGAAGGTTCACGCCCTCGTCGAAGCCGGAATAGTTGCGGCTGTTGAAGGCATTGAGCAGGTCGACCGCGACCTCCAGCTCGCCGCCCAGGATCTTGGGCTTGTTCGACAGGGTCAAATTGACCTCGCAGAAGGCGAAGATGCCGATGCAGTTCTTGCGCGGATAGGCGGCGGAGAACTGGCGCTGCCCCGGCTCGGTCCCGATGGTCGTATCGATCACCTGATACGCCGAACCCGACCCAAAGGTGCTGAGCGTCGAGAACTGGAAGCCGAGCGGCAGGTCGGCGATGCCCGTCACGACGACGCGGTGGCGCTCGTCGCCCGGCGCGGTCCGCCAGCCATAATCGTCGGGCGTGATCTCATCCAGGCTGAACAGCCCGTCATTGTTGATCTCCGACTTGGACAGCGTGTACGCGATCGACAGGCCCCAGCCCGACCGCTCGGTATAGGTCTTGTCCAGCGTGACGAAGAGCGCCTTGTACCGCGTGTCGAGCCCGTCGAACCCGATCAGCGCGTTCGAATAGCCGTTGGCGACGACTGGCGCGGTGTTGCAGCAACCGCCCAGGCCGCCATTGTTCCGGGTCGCAAACAGATAGGTATAGCCGTTGCGACCGCGCTGATACGAGCCCGAGACCGACGCCTGGAACGGTCCGATCTTCTGCCGCACGCCCAGGCTGAACTGGTCGTTGACCGGCGGGCGCGCGTCGTTCTTGGTGACGAGCAGCTCCGGCAGCGCGGTTTCCGGGTTGGTCGCGATCAGCTGGATGAGCCCGTCGCGCGTCAGATAGCTGTCGTTCCACGCGACCGTGGGCAGGCCGTTGCGCGGCGTCCCGTTCGGCGAGAAGCGGAACACGCCGATCGGGTTGATCGTCCGCGACAGCTCGTCGACCGTGTTGTTGAAGTTGTTGCGGTCGTAATAGCGGCCCGCGCCGCCGAAGATCACCGTCGTTTCCTCGCCGGTCAGGTCATAGGAGAAGCCGAAGCGCGGCGCGATCGCGCCGGTGAACGGCTTACGGTTGCGACCCGTGCTGATGTAATCCTCTGGGTTGAAATAGTCGGTCACCGGCAGCGCGCGCAACGCCGCGGCCGCGTTGGCCGGCGTCACGAACTTGTTGTTGTTGGCGTTGGTCTCGTAATCCCAGCGCACGCCGACGTTGAGCTGCAACCGGTCGGTCACGTCCCAATCGTCCTGCGCATACAGGCCAAGCTGCGTGTTCGAGCCATAGATGCGCCCGTTGCCCAGCCCGAGCCGCGCCTCCGCCGGGAAGCGGAAGGTCAGGTCGTCGGTCGGATCATTGGGCGTGCCGGCATTGTCACCGCGGCGGAAGGTATAGCGCGGCTGGATATAGGCGTTGTTGTTGAACTCGATATCGGTGACCTCGACGCGCACGCCCCACTTGATCGCGTGCCCCTCAATCCCGGTATAGGTCGTGTCGTTGCGCAGCGTGTAGCTCTGCTGGAGCTCGCGCCGGGTCGAATCCTTGCCGCCATAGATGATGACCCCGTCATAATCGAACGTGGCCAGGTCGGGATTGATCGACGTCGGGTTGAACTCGTAATTCAGATAGTTGGCGTTGAACTCGTTGATGAAGTTGTCGCCATTGTACGTCCACTTGAACAGGTACGTATCGACCAGGTTGCGCTTGTTCTCGGCATTCTCGAACGAGACGTTGCCGCCGAAGCCCTGGATGTCCGTCTCTTCGCGGCGGCTGAACGACAGGTCGAAGGTCTGGTTGTCGTCGGGGGTCAGCGTCAGCTTGCCGAAGTAGAAATCCTGGCGGAACGGGCTGACGAACGCGCCCTCGAACTCCGACAGGCGGCGGCCCGAGAAGCGCTCGAAATCGTCGATCGCCGGCTGCTGCGCGGTCGAATCGACGTTGAACGCGCGGTCCTGGTCGTTGCCCTCATAGGCGAAGAAGAAGAACAATCGGTCCTTGATGATCGGGCCGCCCAGCGACACGCCATACTGCTTGCGCTCGAACGCGGGCTTGAGCCGGCCGTTGAGCTCGTCGAGGAAGCTCGTCTCAGTTAGCGAGCGGTCGGTATACTGGCCGAACACCTCGCCATGGAACTCGTTGGTACCCGACTTGGTGACCGAGGTGATGATGGCGGAGCCCGCCTGCTCGTACTCGGCCTTGTAGTTCTGCGTCAGGACGCGGAATTCCTGGACGGCGAGCTGACCGAACGGATTGCCGCGGCTGTTCTGCTGGCCGGCGACGCCGCCCTCGCGCAGCTTGTTCTTCAGGCTGACGCCGTCGATGAAGACGTTGACCTGGCTCGCCGCCGACGCACCCGCACGAAACCCCTTGTCGGTCTCGCTGTCATTGTAGCGGACGCCCGGCGCGAGCGCGGCGAAGCTCAGGAAGTTGCGGTCGGTCTGCGGCAGGATGCGGATCTGCGCCTGGCTGACGTTGGTCGCGACCTCGCTCGTCTTGACCTCGCGAAGCGCCGAGCCGGTGACGATGATGTCGTCACCCGACGCCTCGACCCCGCCGCCGACGACTTCGCCTTCGGCAGGCGTCTCGCCGGGCGCGGGGACGACGGGCGGCGCGCCGTCGGCGGGCGCGGGCGCGGCGGCGCCCAGCGTCACGTCGAACGTCGCCGACTGGCCGATCGCGACGGTCACGACACGCTCGAACCGCTGGCCGTTCGCCTCGACACGCAGCGTATAGGCGCCGGGACGCAGACCGTTGAAGATATAGGCGCCGTTCGCCGCAGTGGTCGCGGTCAGCGTGCGGTTGGTCGCCTGTGCCACCACGGTCACGGTCGCGCCCCCGACGGGCGCGCCCGCGCTGCGCACGATGCCGCGCAGGCTGGCCGTCGTCGTCTGCGCGGCGGCCGGCGCGGCGAGCGTGATGGTGGTGGCAAGCGCGGTGGCGCCGCCGAGCAGGATGCGGAATGCGTGATGCTTCATCATGATCTTGTTACCCCTGAACCTTGTCCCTCTTTGACCGGGGACATGCAGCCTCTCAGTCGGCGCCCGCGCTTGCGCGGACGACCAGCCTCGGAACCATTGCTTCGACGAAATGATCCTCGCCGCCGTCGATCAATGCAGCGAGGCGCACGACCGCGCGCGCGCCGGCATCGGCAATGCCGACACGGATGGTGGTCAGCGCCGGGCTGACCAGCCGCGCGAGCGGGATGTCGTCGAACCCGGCGACCGCGACGTCGCGCGGCACGCGCAGCCCCGCCTCGCGAAGCGCGACCATCGCGCCGATCGCCATCATGTCGTTGGCGGCGAAGATCGCGTCGAACCGCTCGCCGCCCGTCGAAAGCTCGGTCGCGGCGGCGGCGCCCGATGCTTCCTCGAACGTTCCGGCGACGATACGCGGCTTCAATCCAGCGCGTGCGATCGCGTCCAGATAGCCGCGGCGCCGCTCCTCGGCATCGATGTTGCCGTCGGGACCCGCGACATGGACGATCGCGCGGCGCCCGCCGGCGACCAAGTGATCGACCATCGCCGCCGCACCCGCGGCATTGTCGATGCGAAGCTCCGCGCGCTGCTGCTGATTGGGTGCGCAGTTGACGAGCACCGCGGGCACGCTGGCGGGCAGATGCTGGCCGAGCACGTCGGCATCGACCTGCGGCGCCATCACCACCAGCCCGTCGACGCGCCCGCGCATCGCGCGCAGTGCCTCGATCCCCTGCTCGGGATCGGCATGCATGTTGGAGAGCAGCAGGTGAAGGTGCCGTGCCGACGCCTCACGATCCATGCCGCGGACGAACTCGGAGAAGAACTCGCCGTGCAGGTCGGGGAGCACGACGCCAATCGCGCCGGTCCGCGACAGGCTCAGGCTGCGAGCGCCGGCATGGGGCACGTATCCCAGGCGCTTGGCCGCATCCTCGACACGCGCGCGCAGTTCCGGACGGACATTGTCGCGGCCATTGAGCGCACGCGACGCCGACGCAACCGACACGTCCGCTTCGCGCGCGACATCGCGGATGGTGGCATTCGCCATTCGGTACGCACCCTCTCGACCTGAAACCTTGTTGGAGCGGCAGGGGACCATTCGGCTCCTTCGCCCTTGCTGAAACCGGTTACATGAAACTATGACCCGCCGCAACAACGATTCATCGTGGCCGTTTGAACGGTCATCCGAAGAGAGGAGACGCCCCTTGCCGCACTCGCCCCGCCTGTCCCGCCGCGCCCTGATGATCGGTGCGGGCGCCGCCGCGGCCTGGGCGACCTCGCCCGCGCGCGCGCTCCTCGCCCAGGCGACCGAAGGCGGCGTGTCGGCGCGCGTCCGCGATCTGATCGCCAGGATGACGGTCGAGGAAAAGGCGGGCCAGGTGACGCTGATGGCCGCGGCCTGGGCCGGCGGCGCGGCGACGACGCTCAACCCGCCCGCGGGCAACAACAGCTTCGAGGGGCAGCTGGAGGAGACGCGGACGGGCCGGCTGGGCGGCGTGTTCAATGGCAATGGCGCGGCGATGGCGCGACGGATGCAGACCGTCGCGGTGCGCGAGTCGCGACTGAAGGTGCCGCTGATCTTCGCCGCCGACGTCATCCACGGCTTCCGCACCGTCTTCCCGATGCCGTTGGCGGAGGCAGGCAGCTTCGATCCTGACCTCGCCGAGCGCACCGCCCGAGCCGCGGCGGTGGAGGCGACCGCGGCGGGCATCGACTGGAACTTCGCGCCGATGGTCGACATCGCCCGCGACCAGCGCTGGGGCCGCGGGATCGAGGGCGCGGGCGAGGACGTGCTGCTCGGCCGGCTGATGGCGACCGCGCGCGTGCGCGGGTTCCAGGGCACCAAGGGCCTTACCGCCGACGATGCGATGGCGGCGTGCGCCAAGCATTTCGCCGCCTATGGCGCGGCGGAGGCGGGGCTCGACTATAACAGCGTCGACGTGTCCGAACGGACGCTGCGCGAGATCTATTTCCCGCCCTTCCAGGCCGCGTTCGATGCCGGCGCCGCGACGACGATGGCGAGCTTCAACGAACTGTCGGGCATCCCCGCCACCGCCAACAAATGGCTGCTGACCGACCTGCTCCGCAAGGAGTGGAATTGGGGCGGCCTCGTCGTCTCCGACTATACCGGCGACATGGAGCTGATCGACCACGGCTTTGCCGCCGACGAGCGTGAAGCCGCGAAGCTCGCCTTCCTGGCGGGTGTCGACATGTCGATGCAGTCGAGCTTCTACATCCGCCACCTACCCAACCTCGTCGCCAAGGGCGAGGTGCCGATGGCGCGACTGGACGAGGCGGTCGGCCGCGTGCTGGCCTTGAAGGAGAAGCTCGGCCTGTTCGACGATCCCTTCCGCCGCATCGATCCCCGGCGAGAAAAGACGCGCATCCGGACGAAGGCGCATCTCGCCCTCGCCCGCGAGGCCGCGGCCAAGTCGATCGTACTGCTCAAGAACGAGGGCGACCTCCTCCCCCTTCCCCGCTCGGGCAAGCGCATCGCGTTGATCGGCCCGTTCGTGCAGGGGAAGCGCGAGCTGATCGGCCCGTGGAACGTCTATGGCACCGATGCCGAGGCGACCGACCTCCTCACCGGCGTCCGCGCCGCCGTCTCCGACGCCAGCCTCGTCACCGCAGTCGACGGCTCGGCGATCGACGCGCCGATCGCGGGCGGGATCGAGGCCGCCGTCGCCGCGGCACAGGCGGCCGACATCGTCGTCCTTGCGATCGGCGAGAGCCAGGGCATGTCGGGCGAGGCACAGTCGCGCACCGACATCGTCATCCCGTCCGCTCAGATGGCGCTCGCTGAAGCGGTCGCCGCGACGGGCAAGCCGATCGTCGTCGTGCTGCGCCACGGCCGCGGCCTCGCGCTCCACGGCGCGGTGGTCGAGGCGCCGGCGATCCTCGCGGCGTGGTTCCTGGGGTCGGAAAGCGGCCCGGCGACCGCCGACATCCTGTTCGGAGTGCAGAGCCCGTCGGCACGCCTGCCCGTCAGCTTCCCGTTCGAGAGCGGGCAGTCGCCCTATCACTACGCGCACAAGGCGACCGGCCGTCCCAATCCCGGCGACAAGCCCGAGCCCTACAAGGCGCATTTCCGCGAGACGCTCAACCGCGCGCGCTTCCCGTTCGGGCACGGCCTCACCTATGGCCGGATCGCTTATTCGAACCTGGAGGCCGGCGGCGGGGTGCTGAACGCCGGCGGCACGATCGAGGTGGCGGCGACGATCACCAACTCGGGCACGCGCGCGGCGGAGGAAGTCGTCCAGCTCTACATCCGCGACGTCACCGCCAGCATCACCCGGCCGGTCCGCGAGCTCAAGGCGTTCCGCAAGGTTCGCCTCGCCCCCGGCGCATCGCAGCGGGTGGCGTTCACGCTCCGCCGCGACGACCTCACCTTCATCGGCACCGACCTCAAGCCGACGGTCGAGGCGGGCAAGTTCCGCCTCTGGATCGCGCCGTCGGCAGAGGCGGAGGGCGTGTCGGGCGAGTTCACGCTGGCATAGGATCCTCCCCGGCACGGGGAGGGGGACCGCCGAAGGCGGTGGAGGGGTATCGCCGCGAGCGTAGCGCCTGCGGCCCGCCCCCTCCGTCAGCCTACGGCTGCCACCTCCCCGTGCCGGGGAGGATCAGTTCGATCTCAACACTCCACCACATTGGCGGCGAGGCCGCCCTGCGCGGTCTCCTTGTACTTCTCGCCCATGTCGAGGCCGGTCTTGCGCATCGTCTCGATCACCTCGTCCAGGCTGACGCGGTGCGTGCCGTCGCCGAGCAAGGCGAGCCGCGCCGCCTCGATAGCCTTGATCGCGCCGACCGCATTGCGCTCGATGCACGGCACCTGCACCAGCCCGCCGACGGGATCGCAGGTGAGGCCGAGATTATGCTCCATCCCGATCTCGGCGGCATTCTCGACCTGCTCGGGTGTGCCGCCCAGCACCGCGCACAGCCCCGCCGCCGCCATCGAACACGCAACCCCGACCTCGCCCTGGCACCCGACCTCGGCGCCGGAGATCGAGGCATTCTCCTTGAAGAGGCTGCCGATCGCGGAGGCCGTGAGCAGGAAGTCCTCGGTCCCGCGTGCAGACGCCCCCGGCACCATCCGCTCGTAATAGCGCAGCACCGCGGGCACGATCCCGGCCGCGCCATTGGTGGGCGCGGTGACGACGCGGCCGCCCGCGGCATTCTCCTCGTTGACCGCTAGCGCCCAGAGGTTGACCCAGTCGATGACCGACAGCGGGTCGGCGAGCATCATCTCGCGCCGCGCCATCAGCCGCTCGAACCCTGCCGCGGCACGCCGCTTGACCCGGAGCCCGCCGGGCAGGATGCCGTGGGTGCGCATCCCGCGGTCGATGCAGTCGCGCATCGCCTGCGCGATCGCCGCCAGCCGCTCGGAAAGTTCGGCCTCGCCGATCGCGGCAAGCTCGTTGGCGCGCTGAACCTCGGCCACCGATCCGCATTGCCGCGAAGCCGCGAGCAGGTCGACGCCCGACCGATACGGAAAGGGCGGGTCGTCCATCATCGCCGGCCCGGCATTGCCGCGCACCGCATCCGCCTCGACCACCGCGCCGCCGCCCACCGAATAGACGACGCGCTCGGCGACCATAGCGCCGCCCTCATCGAACGCCGCCAGCCGCATCGCGTTGGAATGAAAGTCCATCCGCTCGAACATGCGCCATTCGATGTCGATCGCCGGGTCGAAGTCCGCGCGCGCCCCGCCGGGCAGCGTCACGCAGCGCTCGCCCTCGACCCGCGCGACGATGCCGTCGATCGCATCGGAATCGACGGTTGCGGGCCGGCAACCCGACAGCCCCAGGACCACCGCACGGTCGGTCGCGTGCCCCTTCCCCGTCAGCGCTAGGGAGCCATAGAGGTCGACGTGCAGCCGCGCGACCGGCGCATCGCCCAGCCCCTCGACGAAGTCGCACGCGGCGGTCATCGGCCCCATCGTGTGCGACGACGACGGCCCGACGCCGATCTTGAACAGCTCGAATACGCTTGCGACCAACGCCGCCTCCTCTCCGCGTCGCGCGCTGGCGACGCGGAAGGATAACGGTTTCAGTTGAAACTGTCGATCAGCGGCCCACCGCGATCTCGAAAGGAACCACCGGCAGCGGCGCCTCGTCAAAGGTATTGACCACCGGCGCGTCGGCAAAGGCATAGCGGACGCGCTCCACCGGTCGCCCGTCGCCGCGCAGCACTACGCGGTCGCCCATGACCCGCCCCTCGGCGAACCGGCACGACCCGCCGCCGCACAGCTCGAACCCGATCGGCCCCGCCGCGCTCCACGCATGCAGCGCGCCCGTCACGCCGGTGAAGCGCAGCACCACGTCGCTCCCCTCCAGACTTGCGCTCTCGATCAATGGACCGGACGCCGACTGCTTGGCGCCATAAGCGAGGACGTTGGCCGCGCGGGCGAGCCGCTCGGCCAGCGTGTTCTTGTTGGCCGGATGGATGTCGGTCCGCTCGCCGATATCGACCGCGGTGACGATCGCCGCCGCGCGGTCGTTCTTCGCCGCCAGCCGCTGCTCGTTGCGCACCACGCCCCAGCCGCTGTCGGTCGGCGCGATCGGCGGCGCGCCATAGTCGGCCAGGCCCACGATCAGGAACGGCAGGTCCGGCGACCTGAACTGGCGCCGCCACCCCGCCATCAGCGCCGCCATGCGCCGGTCGTATCCGGGCTTTCCGACGTCGCTTTCGCCCTGGTACCAGGCGACACCCTTCAGCGCGATCGGGCCGAGCGGCGCGATCATCCCGTTGTAGAGCGTCGCCAGCCCAGCATGGCTCTCCCACGGCACGCGCGGGACCGCCGTCGCACCCGGCTCGTCGGCGATGCTGTAGCGCCAGCCCTCGCCGATCGGCACCGGCGCGCCGCCCGCGGGCGTCAGCTGCATCGCCGCCGCCGGGCCGTTCATGCCGCCGGGCCCATAGGTGTCGGTCACCGCGACGACGATCTCGTTCGCCCCGGCCTTCAGCGCGCGCGCGGGCACGGGATAGCGGCGCGGACTGCCCCAGCCGAAGCTCGATCCCACCGCGACGCCGTTGACCCACACGGTGTCGAGCTCGTCGATCCCGCCCAGCTCCAGCACCGCATCGCCGCCGACCCGCGGCAGCATGACGGTCTTGCGGAAGAAGACGGTGCCGTTGAGGCTGGCCATCTCCGACACGCCCCATTGCTCCCAGAAGGTCATGCCCGGCACCGGCTTCCACCGGCGGCGGTCGGGTGCGTTCCACGGCTCCTGCCCCGGCGCATCGCCGCTCAGGCCACGCCACCACGTTCCCCAGCGCTCAGCGAAGCGGCCGGTCGCCGCCACCGGATCGCGCTGATAAAGCGCGAGCAGGCCCACATCCTCGCCCATGCCGGGCAGCGCGGCGGCGTCCTCGCTTGGGATCCAGGGCCGGATCTGCGTGCCGCCCCAGCTCGAATCGATCGCGCCCATCGGCACCTTGCGCTCGGCCTTGAGCTGCTTGACCATCAGGTAGCAGGCCGCCGAAAAACCGGCGACGCTGTCCGGCCCAGCCGCCGTCCACGCGGGACGCGGCGCGAGCGGCGTCTCGGGCGAGAACGCCACCTTGTGCTCCATCGAGAGCAGGCGGATCTCCGGATCGGCCGATCCCGCGACGATGCCGCCGCCATTCAGGGTCTGGCGCGTCTCGAACTCCATGTTCGACTGACCCGAGCAGAGCCAGACGTCGCCGATCAGGAGGTCGTCGACCGTCGCGACGACGCCGCCCTTGCCCGTCGCGGTCAGCCGCAGCGCGCCGCCCCCGGCCCGCATCGCCGGCAGCACCGCGCGCCAGCTGCCGTCGCGCCCCGCGGTTACCCGCCGGCTTGCCGAACCGAGCTTCACCGCCACGGCCTCGCCGGGATCGGCCCGCCCGGTGACGACGATCGGCGTGCCCTGCTGGATCACCGCATGGTCGCTCATCGGCGTCAGGATCACCGGTTCGGCTCGCGCCGCGCCGGCCCCCACCAGCAACGCCGCGGCCATGCTCACCCGCCTAAGGATCGCCCCCATCCTGCTCCCTCTCTTCTTTATCGTATCTGATACCGCTATCACGCGCCCAGAAGCGCAACAAGCGGCAGGGAGAGGACCAATGACCAGCGGAATCACGCGGCGCGGCGCACTGGCGGCGGCATCGGGCGGCGCGGCGGCCCTGGCCCTCCCCGCCGCCGCACAGCGCCGCAGCCGGCCGAACCGGCACGAGCTCTGGTACACGCAGCCCGCGGCGAAATGGACGGAGGCGCTGCCGGTCGGCAATGGCCGGCTCGGCGCGATGATCTTCGGCGGCACCGCCAAGGAACAGCTCCAGCTCAATGAAGACACGGTCTGGGCGGGCGCGCCCTATGATCCCGTCAACCCGCGCGCAAAGGGGGCGCTCGACCGCGTCCGCGCGCTCGTCTTCGCCGGCAAGTTCGCCGAGGCCGAGAAGCTCGCCAGCGCCGACGTGATGGCGGTGCCGATCAAGCAGGCACCCTATCAGACCGCCGGCAGCCTCCTCATCGACATGCCCGGCGCGGATGCGGACGTGACGGGCTATCGCCGCAGCCTCGACATCGGCACCGCGGTCGCCGAAACGCGCTGGACCGCGGGCGGCGTCACCTATCGCCGCCGCGTCCTCGCCTCCCCTGTCGATCAGGTCATTGCGGTGCGGATCGAGGCCGACCAGCCCGGCGCGATCAACGCGCGGCTGGGCTATAGCTGTCCGTTGAAGCAGTGGCGCGCCGCAGCCGAGGGCGACGACACGCTGGTCCTGTCGGGGAGCGGCGATCCGCAGAAGGAACGTCCCGCCCCCGCCGCGATCCGGTTCGAGGCGCGCCTGCGCGTGCTGCCGGACGGCGGCCGCGTCTCCGCTGCCGGCGACGCGCTGATGGTTGCCGGCGCCGATGCCGTGACGCTGCTGATCGCGATCGCCACCAATTTCCGCCGCTTCGACGACACGTCCGGCGACCCCGCGGCGACCACCCGCGACCAGATCGCACGCGCCTCGGCCAAGTCCTTTGCCACCATCGCCGCGGCCTCGACCACCGAGCATCGCCGCCTGTTCGATCGCGTCCGCCTCGACCTCGGCGACGGTCCCGACCTGCCCACCGACCAGCGCGTGCAGGCGATGCGGACGGGCGACGACCCAGCGCTCGCCGCGCTCTATTTCGATTATGCCCGGTATCTGCTGATCGGCTCGTCGCGTCCGGGAACGCAGCCCGCCAATCTCCAGGGCATCTGGAACGACCGCCCCACCCCGCCCTGGGAAAGCAAGTACACGATCAACATCAATACCGAGATGAACTACTGGCCCGCCGAAGCGGCGGCGCTGCCCGAATGTACCGAGCCGCTGATCCGCATGGTCGAGGAACTGGCGGTCACCGGTGCCCGCACCGCGCGTGAGATGTACGGCGCGCGCGGCTGGCTTTGCCACCACAACACCGACCTGTGGCGCGCGACCGCGCCGATCGACGGGCCGCAATGGGGCTTGTGGCCGACCGGCGGCGCATGGCTGGCGCTGCACCTGTGGGATCGCTGGGACTATGGCCGCGACCGCGCCTTTCTTGAGCGGGTCTTTCCGGTGCTGCACGGCGCGGCGTTGTTCTTCGTCGACACGCTCCAGCGCGATCCGAAGACCGGCCACCTCGTCACCAATCCCAGCATCAGCCCGGAGAACCAGCATCCGTTCGGCGGCGCGCTGTGCGCGGGTCCGGCAATGGACAACCAGATCCTCCGCGACCTGTTCGACCGCGTCAGCGAGGCCGCACGCATCCTCGGCCGCGAGGATGAGGGCACGCGCGCGATGGCGGCGGCCCGCGCGCGCCTCGCCCCCGACCGCGTCGGCAAGGCCGGCCAGCTTCAGGAATGGGCCGAGGATTGGGACATGGAAGCGCCCGAGCGCAACCACCGCCACGTCTCGCACCTCTACGCCCTCTACCCCAGCCACCAGATCGCGCCCGACACCACGCCCGCACTCGCCGCCGCGGCCAAGCGCACACTCGAGCTTCGCGGTGACGAGGCCACGGGCTGGGCGACGGCGTGGCGGATCAACCTTTGGGCCCGGCTCCGCGACGGCGACCACGCACACCGCATCCTCCGCTTCCTGCTCGGGCCGGAGCGCACCTATCCCAACCTGTTCGACGCGCATCCGCCCTTCCAGATCGACGGCAATTTCGGCGGTGCGGCGGGGATGCTGGAGATGCTCGTCCAGGATCGCGGCGACACGCTGCTGCTGCTCCCGGCGCTGCCGAGCGCTTGGCCGCAGGGTTCGGTGAGCGGCGTGCGACTAAAGGGGCGCGGCACGCTCGACCTATCCTGGCGCGGCGGCAAGCTCGTAAGCTCGCGACTGCGCGGCGAGCTCGGGGACACGCGGCGCGTGGTGCTCGGCGACCGGGAAAAACAGGTGCGGCTGGCGCCCGGCCGGGCGGTGCGGCTGACGGCGCGGGATTTCGCCTAGTTACAACATCCTCCAGATTACCTCCCCGGCGGAGGCCGGGGTCCAGTTGGGAAGGCTCTGCTGAGTCCCACCAACGTCCCCCACCTGGACCCCGGCCTCCGCCGGGGAACAATGAAAAAGCAGCACCGCGCTCGACAACCCTGGGCTCCCGCCTTCGCGGGAGCACAATCGTCAAATCGCCCGCATTCCCTGCGCTTTGATCCGCTCGATCAGTTCGCGGTGCCGCGGCAGCCCTGCGCGCAGCTTCTCGGTCTGCGCCTGGTTCTCCCGCATCGCGCGCTCTGCCAGCCGCGCATCCCCGCCGAGCGCCGCGCGCTCGACCTCGGTGCGAAAGCCCATGCCGTAGAGCACATACTGATAGCTCGCCGCCGGGAACACCTCCTCAGCGCGATCGAACTCGTCATGGAACCAGGGCGACTGCCAGCGCCAGAGCTCGATCAGCTCGGCTAGGCGGTCGGGGATGCTCTCGGCCCGCACATTGTCGCGCCAGAAGTCGGTGTCGGTCCGCTTGGTCAGCACGTAGTGGAGCTTGAGGAAGTCGACGATCCGCCCCCAGCGATACGCCGTCGTCTCGTTGAAGCGGCGCGCGATCGTGTCCATCACCTCGCGCCGCGCGGGCATCTGCTCGGCGATCAGCTTGGCCGACAGCTCGATCAGCACGATCGCCGACGCCTCCAGCGGCTCCAGGAATCCCGCCGCCAGCCCCACGGCGACGACATTGCGCTTCCAGAAGGTCTCGCGGTGCCCCGCCCGGATCGGGATCTTGCGCACCGACAGCCCGTCCGCCGCCGCGCCCGCATAGGCGCGCAGCTCGCGCTCGGCCGTCTCGTCATCGACATGCGCGCTCGAATAGACATAGCCCAGGCCCCGCCGCGTCGGCAGGCCGATGTCCCAAATCCATCCCGCCGACTGCGCCGTCGACAGCGTATGAGGAGCGATCGGGCTGTCCGGCCGCTCGTGCGGTACCTGCACCGCCATCGCGGTATCGCAGAACAGCACGTCGCCCAGCGGCTTGAACGGCACGCCCATCGCGCCGCCGATCAGAATCGCCCGAAACCCCGTGCAATCGACGAACAAGTCGCCCGCGATCTCGCCAGCCTGCTCGGTGACGAGGTGGGTGACGTCGCCATCCTCGCCCTGCACGACCTCGCGCACATCGGCCAGGACGTGGCGCACGCCCAGCTTGCCCGTGCAATGCCGCATCAGGAAGTCGGCGAACTTCCCCGCATCGAGGTGATAGGCATAGTTGGCGACCGCGTCATATTCGGGCGTCGCGATCGTCTTGGGCGCGAGCCCGTCGTCGCAGATGCGCCCCTGCGGACAGACCGCGTCACAAAAACTCTCGTCGTCGTTCGCCGCGAGCCAGTGCGGCACCAGATTGAGCTGCCCGAAGCTCTTGGGCAGCATCAGCGGGTGGTAATAGGCGTCGTCGGGCGCGCCGGTCGTCCAGCGCTGGAAGCGCGCGCCCTGCTTGAACGCCGCGTCGCATTCGCGAAAGAAATCGGTCTCGCTGACGCCCATCTTCGACAGTGTCGAGCGAAGCGTCGGCCACGTCCCCTCTCCCACGCCGATGATCGGCACGTTGGGTGATTCGACGAGCGTGACGGTGAAGCTGCCCGCATCGATGCGGGCCTTGTGCCGCGCGGCGATCACGCCCGCGGTCAGCCAGCCGGCGGTGCCGCCGCCGACGATGACGATGTCTCGGACCGGCCCAGCCATGTCCTCTACCCTGATGAAAAAATTGGGGCCGAGCAAGCCGTACTGCCCGGCCCCAGTAGGGGATCAGAAGCGGAAGCGAACGCCGCCGGTGAACCGCCGGCCATAGGCGAACACGTCGAGCAGCTGGTTCGAGAAGCGCCCATGAGTGCTCTGAACCTCGTCGAACACGTTGAGTGCCTCGACGAACACGCTGTAGTTCTTCGTGATGTCCCAGCTCGACGACAGGTCGACCTGGATCGCTTCGTTGACGAAGGTCGGCTCGGCACCGAAGTTCGAGTTGTTCTGCGCCTGACCGAACTGCGAAAGATACTTATCGCGCCAGTTGACCGCGGCACGGATCTGGAACCCGTTCTTGTCGTAGAAGCCGACAAAGTTCGCCGAGTTGGCAAGGCCTGTGACAGCGAAACCTGAAGTCGACAGGTCCGTCTCGTCATAGGGCTTGTTGGTATCGACGATCGTCGCGTTGGCGTTGAAGCCGAAGCCCGAGTCGCCGAACACCTGCTGCCAGGCGATTTCGACGCCCTTCACCGTGGCGCTCGGCCCGTTGACGCGCTGCGACACGACGAACACCGCCGGCTGACCCGTAGTCGGATCGATGACGCCGTTGATCGTCTGCGGCTGCGCGCCGGCGACAACGAAGTTCGACACGTCCTTGATAAAGCCGTTGACCGCGAAATACGAGTTGCGAGCGTAATACCACTCGATCGCCGCATCGTAGTTCCACGACAGGTACGGCTGGAGCGCCGGGTTGCCGCCCGTTGCCGTCAGCGCGCCGCGGCGCTGACCGACACCGACGTTCAGCACCGGGGTCAGCGTGTTGAGCGCCGGCCGCGTCAGCGTCCGCGACACGTCGCCGCGGATGTGCAGCGTGTCGGTGATCTCCAGCTTCGCATCGAGGCTCGGCAGGAAATAGTCGTAGCTGCTCTCGGTCGTCACCGACTGCTCGGGCGTGAAGATCACGGTGAGCAGCGTCGGGTCGGTCGTGCTGGTGACGATCGACGTCGGCAGGCGGCCAAGGCCCGTCGAGGCGATGTCGGTCTTCTCATAGCGGACGCCGGCATTCAGGCGGAACGCCATCCCACCCAGTTCACCCTTCAGGTCGCCGCGGATATACGCCGCCCAGGTCTTCTCCTGAATGTTCTGGCGACCCGGATCGAGCGCGAGGTCGAAACGGCCCGCGAACGGCGGCGTGCAGCAGCCGGTGTTGAAGCCCGGGACCGTCTGCGTCTGCGGATTACCCAGCCCTTCCAGATACTTCTGGTACAGGAACGGGTTGATCGCGATTAGCTCGGGCGGCAGGCCACCCTCGAAGCCCGGGATCCAGTTACCTGTCGGAATGCGATCGGCAAGAAGGTTGCCCGGGATCAGCACGCCGCCACCCTGACCCGAGGGCGGGCCGTAGCCGGCATAGGCCTGCCAATAATTGTTCACGAACGTGTTCCGGCCGACGAGGCTGTACTCGTCCTCCAGGTACATGCCGCCGAGCTTGACGCTGAACTGCTCGCGCTCCCAGATCGCGTTGGCGCGGAACTGCTTGACCTCGTCGCGGTTCTGCTGCGCCGTGCGCACCGTCACGTGGCTGCCGATGACCGACGTGTCGGTCCAGCGCGCCTGATTGCCGTTCGGGCCGAACGTCGTGAACGTCGGGAAGCTGTTGCTGCTGTCGCCGAGAACCTGAACGCCGAGCGTCGTGCCGAGCAGACCGCCGTAACCCACGTCGGCATTGTCGCTGCTGATGCGGCCATCGGGGTTGAGCTTCGACAGCGAATAGCTCGCGTCGAACTCGAAACGCAGGCTGGGCGTGGCTTCGAGCTTCAGGTTGGCGCCGACTTGGTTCGTTTCCAGCAGCGCGCTGTCGATCGCACCGGTGAAATCGGTCGGCGTTCCGGCCTGACGGAAGTCGATCGTCGTGCCGTTCTCGTCCAGCTGAACGTTACGGAACTGGTCCTGGTTGAACCACACGCCGAAGCCGGCGATGTTGGTGTTGACGGTCTGGCGCGAGTAATTGTCGTCGATCGTCAGCAGCACCGCATCCGAGGGCTGCCACTGGAACGCGAGGCGACCGTCGAGACGCTCGTCCTTGGTATAACGCTGGTCGGCGCCATACTGCTGCATGTACCAGCCGACGATGTTGCGGCGGTTGGTCGGCGTTGCCCAGGCGGCCGAGTTCGGATCGGCAGTCGGCGCGCAAGTCGCGGCGGTTGAACCGGCGATCTGGCACGGCGCATAGCGGCCGCCCTGCCAGCCAGACACATAGACGCGGTTCGTCTCCGTATCGCGGCGGGTATAGATCGCGCTGCCGAGCAGGCCGATCGTGTCGTTGGCGAAGGTCTTGCTGAACAGCGCCCCCAGCGTCGGCACGAAGGTGCCGGCCTTGTCCTGGATCGATCCGCCCGCGGTCATCGCGATGCGCTCGCCCATCTTGTCGAACGGCTTGGGGTAGCTGATGTTGACGGTGGCACCGATCGAGCTCGACGACACGGTGACGTCCGGCGTCTTGTAGACCGCGAGCTGCCCGACGAAGTCGGCGCCGACCGTGGTGAAGTCGACCGAACGGCCACCCGACGCGGTCGAGATGCGACGGCCGTCGATCAGCGTCTCGTTAAAGTCACCGCCGAAGCCGCGAACGGTGATGCCCTGCGGCTCGCCGCGCGTGCCCGAACGGTTGATCGACACGCCTGGCAGGCGCTGGAGCGACGCCGCGACGTTCGAATCGGGGAACTTGCCGATGTCTTCGGCCGAGATGACGTCGACGACACCCGGCGAGGTGCGCTTGATGTCCAAATTGCGCTGGAGCGAGCCACGGATACCGGTAACAATGATGTCCTGCGAAGCAGCGTCCGCGTCCGGAACCGCATTGCCTTCGGCCGGTGCGGTATTCTCACCATTAACGGTCTGATCCTGCGCCATAACCGGCGTCGCGCACACGATCGCGACGGCGCTCGCGCCACCGGCAAGCAGCCGGCGCATCGCGCCGCCACTGATACCGGTAACATACGCCGAGTCGGAAAACCCCTTCATACTGTCCTCTCCCGTCCGCTCTGTTCTAAACGACGTCCCCCGGCTCTTGCGGATCGGCGTCGCACGTCCGGCACAGCGGCCGAACGTTGACAACCCTATCGGCTTTTTCGGGTGGCGACAATCTCAATTGTCGGTCTAAAGCTGAAAACACCGGCCCGACCGGACGGAGGGGGGAAGTCATCATGGCGCAGCAGCGCTTGGAACTGTTGAATTCGCAGGATCATGGCGCGCTGCGCCTCGGGTCGCTCGACGAAGCGCCGCCGCACTTCGTACAGATCGTCATTGACGAGTTCGCCGCTGCCGCCGCGCTCTGCCCGATCCTCATCACCAAGGCGGCCGAGACCGGCCAATTCTATGCCGGCGCGATCCTAGGGCTCAAACCGGACGAGCCGACGCTCGTCACGCGCGACCAGCTGACCGGGCTGTTCGAGCCGCTCGACTGGATGCGCCGCGGCTTCCATGTCTCGGGCGAGCAGATCGCGATCGACCGCGACGATCCGCGCTTCGCCGACACCGCGGGCGAGCCGATGTTCGAGGGCGACACCCCCTCCCCCGCGCTTCAGGCGATGGCGCGGTCGCTCGGCCGGCTCAAGCTGGGCCTCGACGCGACCCAGGCGTTCATCGACGCGATGGAGCGGCATCGCCTGCTCGAGCCAATCGAGGTCGCGCTCGATTTCGACGATGGTGAGCGGCTCAACCTGGCCGGGCTCTATTCCATCAGCCTCGACGCGATCGGCGAGCTTCCCGACGCCGATGCGCTCGCCTTGCTGCGCGCCGGGCACCTCCAGGCCGCTTATACGATGGTGCAGTCACTGCGTCAGATCGGCCGGCTCGCGCGGCTGCGCAATGCTCGGTTGACCGCGGGGTGAGCGACGCGGTCGCCGCGATCGACGCGCGCGCGATCCCGAGCCGCGCAGCGTTCGAGACCGAGGTGGTGGCGCCCTGCCGCCCTGTCGTGCTGCGCGGCGCGGCTGCCGATTGGCCGCTCCGCCAGGCGGCGGCTCGAAGTGACGCGGCGCTGATCGACACGCTTGCCGAGCTTGCCGACGATCACTCAGCGGAGCTTTTCGTCGGCGATCCGCGCATCGCCGGCCGCTATTATTACTCGGAGGATCTGGCGGGCTTCAATTTCGAACGCCGCACGATGAAGCTGGGTCAGGCGCTCGCCGCGATTGGCCACGCCGCGGCGGAGGGCGGCGAGAGCCTCTATCTCGGTTCGCTTCCCGCCGACCAGGGATTTGTCCGCTTTCCCGCCGTGCATCCTATGCCGTGGCTCGCGCCCGAAGTGACGCCGCGGCTGTGGATCGGCACCGCGTCGCAGGTCGCCTGCCATCATGACCGGCTCGACAATCTCGCCATCTGCGTCGCGGGCCGGCGCCGCTTCACGCTGTTCCCGCCGGAGGCGATCGACGACCTCTATGTCGGGCCGATCGACCATACGATGGCGGGGCAGCCCGTCGGCCTCGCGGCCGGCTCGCCCGCCGGCGATCCGCGCTGGCCGCGGTTCGAGGCGTGGCGCGACCGCGCGCTCGTCGCCGATCTGGAACCCGGCGACGCGCTGTACCTGCCAAAGCTCTGGTGGCATCAGGTCGAGGCCACGGGCCACCTCAACCTTCTCGTCAATTACTGGTGGGACGCGTTCCCCAGCGGCCCCGACGCGCCGTTTACCGCGCTGCTGCTCGCAATGACGACGCTGGCCGAGCGGCCGCTGCCCGAGCGGCAGGCATGGCGCGCGTTCTACGACCACTATGTCTTTCGCCCCGACCGCCATCCGCTCGAGCATCTGCCGGCCGAGCAGCGCGGCGTGCTCGGACCACTCGCGCAGAACCGCGGCCGGATCCGCGCGATGGTGATGCAGTGGCTGCGCGGCGGCCGCTAGCGCAGGAGCCCCAAGCTTATCCCGTTCGCACTGAGCTTGTCGATGTGCGTGTGGCAGGCGCAACCCCCGCTACCCGTGCTTCGACAGGCTCAGAACGAACGGTGTTGGCGGTCGGGCTCGGTCCCTACCGCAGGAGCCGCGCCTCGCCCCACACCACCGGCAGCGCTTCGCCCGCCGGCCCGCGCCCTGCCGCACGCGCGACGAGCTCGACGATGCGCGCGCCGCCCAACTCCGCCTCGATCGGCACTGCCGCCTGTCCGGCCCGCACCGGCGCCGACCGCTTGAGCAGCCGCCCGTCGCCATAGACCTCGAACACCACCGCCCGCGTCCGGTCGCTCGCCGCGTCGTCCACGCCGACCGTCGCCGCGAAGCGCGACGCGCCGCGCCCCTGCACCTCCAGCCGCGAATTGGCGAGCACGCCCAGCCCCGTGTCGATCCGCGTTCCCGCGACGCGCAGCGGCGTCAGGAAGGGCGACCGATCCGCCTGCGCCCCGCCCCAGCCGGCATATTGCGGATGCTCGCCGCGACCCTTGGTGCCGACCCAGGGGATCACCGAATGATGGATGGTCGGGTCGGCCTTTGGCACCACCACGCCGTCCTCGGCCGGGTTCACGTCGCCCGGCACCTCGGACAGGTACATGCCCGCCTCCAGCGACCGCGTCCCCTTGGCGGTGAACACAAGCGTTTCGCGCGGCGCGATCTCGAAGCTCGTCTCGCCGGTGAAGCTGCGTGCCTTGCCGCCCCACAGGTCGATCAGCGCCACCGGCCGGTCGGCGCGCATCTTGAGGTGCTCGGCGGTCAGCACCGCCTTCATCGGCGCCAGCCCGCGATTGAACAGCGCCACCGCCTTCTCGCCGTTCGCCAGCGTCTTCACCAGCACCTGCACGTCGTCAGACAGATAAGCGGGCACCGCCTGATGCCCGCCGGCATCCTGGTTGAGCGCGATCAGCCCCTTGTTGCCGAACAGCGCCAACTGCTCGCGCGTCGCCTTGCGCAGGTCGTATCCGATCAGCAGCGGCGCATTGGTGATTGCCCAAAGCGCGAAGTGCGATCGCGCTTCGGTCATATGGTCCTTGTCGAAGTCGCCCTGCCCCACGAACAGCATGTCGGGGTCGTTCCAGCTGCCCGGATGCGCATAGAGCGCGCGCGTCAGCGTGGTGTCGAAATTGGTGAGCATCCGCGCCCAGTTCGACGTGATGTCGTCGCTGGTGCGAGAGATGTTGCCGACATCCTTGGCCCAGGCGCGGACGTTCGACGATCCCCACAGGCAGACCGAGTACATATAGTCGCCGTCGGGATTGTGCCGCTTCAGCGCGTCGGCGACTTCCTGATAGAGCCCGCGCACGCGCGCGATGTCGGTTCGGCCGATCGCGTTCATGTCGATCAGCGGGTCGAACTGGCGGTAGTCGCCCTTCTTCACATGGTCGCTGTCGGCGCCCAGCCCGCGCACGCCGCAGCCGTCGACCTTGATCGCGTCGAAGCCCCATTCGGCGAAATAGAGGCGGATGTCCTGGTCGACATGGCCATAGAGCCCGACCTCACGCTCGGCGATCGTCCCCTCGGGCTGGTTGGCGAAATTGGGCGTGTAGATCTGGCCGCAGCTGTTGCGGCCGATGTCGGAGTAGATGCCGGCACGAAAGCCCATCGAGTGCAGCCGGTCGGTCAGCGGGCGAAAGGTGGTCTCGCCGTCCCGGCCGGTGCGCGCGGAGGGGAACTTGTCGGCACGAATCACCATCCGGCCATCGGGCTGGCGGCGGCGCAGCCACCAGCCGTCGTCGATATTGATCGAGCGGTATCCCGCCGCCTGAAGCCCGCTGTCGGCGATGATCTTGGCCGAGGCCATCACCTTTTCCTCGTCGACGTCGCTGTAGAACGCGTTCCAGCTGTTCCACCCCATCGGCGGCGTCGCCGCGCGACCGGCGGTGTTGGCGCTCCAGCGGCCGGTGGGTGCCAGCGGATCGCGGCGCGTCTGCGCGCTCGCCGGTGCCACCATCATCGCGGCCAGCACTGCCGCCGACAGTCCGTTGCGCAGCGTCCGTCCGATCATCGCTCTCTCCCGTGTTGACCGTGGTTTTTGTCCGACTAAACTGCCGGCGACCAAAAGGGGAGAGGGTAATGAAGCTTCGTTCGGGCCTGATGCTGGGCGCGCTTGCGCTGCTGGCCGCACCGCTGCTCGCGCAGGACCGCATGGGCACCGCCCCCGGATCGAACCCGCTGTTCCGCGACCGCTTCACCGCAGACCCTGCGCCGCTGGTCGTCGGCGACACGCTCTATCTCTACACCGGCCACGACGTCGCCCAGCGCGACGAGATGTTCAACATGCAGGAATGGCTGGTCTGGTCGACCAAGGACATGAAGACCTGGACCCCGCACCCGGCGATCATGAACGTCAAGGATTTCAAATGGGCCAAGAAGGATGCCTGGGCCGCGCAGACGATCGAAAAGAACGGCAAGTTCTGGTTCTATGCCGCGGTCGAGCATGACGACACGCACCCGGGCAAGGCGATCGCCGTAGCCGTCGCCGACACGCCCACCGGCCCGTTCAAGGATGCCAAGGGATCGGCGCTCATCACCAACCAGATGACGCCCAAGGGCACGCACAGCTGGGAGGATATCGACCCGACCGTCTTCACCGACGACGATGGCTCGACCTACATCGCCTGGGGCAATCGCCAGGCCTATATCGCCAAGCTGAAGCCCAACATGATCGAACTGGACGGCCCGATCACGGAGATCACGCCCCCGCATTTCGAGGAGGGGCCCTGGCTGCACAAGCGCGGCAAGATGTACTATCTCACCTATGCCTCGCTCGACCGGTCGAAGCACCGCGACGAGCGCATCTCCTATTCGACCGCGCCGTCGATCAAGGGACCGTGGACCTATCGCGGCGAGCTGGCCGATTCGGGCAAGTACAGCTTCACGATCCATCCGGGGATCGCCGCGTTCAGGGGTAACTGGTACATCTTCATGCACAATGCGACGCTGGCGATCGGCGACCTCAACGGGTCGATCGGACGCCGCACGGTGACGGCCGAGTATCTTCGCTACAATCCCGACGGCACGCTCAAGAAGGTGCCGCACACCGCAGCGGGCGTCACCGTGCCCGCCCCCGCCGACGCCAAGGTTCGCTGAACCGGCGCAGCCCCACTGGCGCGACGAGCATGTTAGCGCTATCGACACCGCATGCGGCCGAACGAACCGCAAGCAGGAGAGGTTGAATGAAGAACGCCCGCAATCCCCTGATCGTCAGCGCGCTTGCCCTTGCGCTTGCCGCCTGTTCGGGGAACGCGCCGCAGACCGGCAACGAAGCCGCGGCCGACAACGCCGCCGCGGAGACGCTGGGCAATGCGGTGATCCTGGCCAACGCCAGCGCCGATGCGGTCGGTCCCGATGGCCGCAAGTACCTGTCGCAGCCGCTGACGACCGAAATCTACACTGCCGATCCCTCCGCGCATGTTTGGGGCGACGGCAAGCTCTATGTCTATGGCAGCCACGATATCGACGGCGACGCCAAGGAAGACGATCTCGGCAGCCATTTCGAGATGCGCGACTATCGCGTGCTGAGCATGGACGAGCCTGGCGGCAAGACGACGGTCCACCCCGTTGCGCTGGACGTCAAGGACGTGCCCTGGGCCAGCCAGCAGATGTGGGCCCCCGACGCCGCGTTCAAGAACGGCACCTACTACCTCTATTTCCCCGCCAAGGATAAGCAGGGCGCGTTCCGCATCGGCGTCGCCACGTCGAAGTCGCCGGTCGGCCCGTTCAAGGCCAATCCGGAACCCATCAAGAACAGCTTCTCGATCGATCCCGCTGTCTTCGCCGACGGCAACGATCACTACATGATCTGGGGCGGCATCTGGGGCGGTCAGCTTCAGCGCAACACCACCGGCACCTATGATCCCAACGGGTCGAAGACCGACGCCGGCAAGCCGAACGAGCCCGCGCTCGCGCCCAAGATCGCCAAGCTCAACGGCGACATGATGGAGTTTGCCGAGGCGCCGCGCGACATCAGGATCGTGGACGAGGCGGGCAAGCCGATCCTGGGCGGCGACACCGACCGCCGCTTCTTCGAGGCGGCGTGGATGCACAAGCGCGGCGACACCTATTATCTCAGCTACTCGACCGGCGACACGCATTACCTCGTCTACGCGACGGGCAAGTCGCCCTATGGCCCGTTCACCTATCGCGGCCGCATCCTCGAGCCCGTGAACGGCTGGACCAGCCACCATTCGATCGTCGACTGGAAGGGCAAGAGCTACCTCTTCTACCACGACGTCCAGCTGTCGGGTCAGACGCGCCTTCGCAACGTCAAGATGACCGAGCTGAAGTACAATCCCGACGGTTCGATCCAGACCATCGACCCGTTCGCGAAGTAAGGACGCGCATGTTCCTCGGCATCGATATCGGGACGTCAGGGGTCAAGGCCGTCGCGCTCGACGAGCGCGGCGGCGTCGTGGCCACCGGCGTGGCGGCGCTCACCGTCCAGCGGCCGCACCCGCTCTGGTCCGAACAGCACCCCGACGCGTGGTGGGATGCGACCCAGGCCGCGGTGCGCGCGATCGACCCGGCGGTGCGCCGGGCCGTCCGCGGCATCGGCATCGCCGGCCAGATGCACGGCGCGACCCTGCTCGGTGCCGACGATCGTCCGCTCCGCCCCGCGATCCTGTGGAACGACGGGCGCAGCGAGGCGGAGTGCAAGGCGCTGGAGGCCAAGGCGCCCGACCTCCACGCCATTGCGGGCAACCTCGCGATGCCGGGCTTCACCGCGCCCAAGCTGATGTGGGTGGCAAGCCACGAGCCCGAGACGTTCGCCGCCACGCGCACCGTACTCCTTCCCAAGGACGAGGTGCGGCTGCGCATGACCGGCGATAAGGTGTCGGACATGTCCGACTCGGCCGGCACGCTCTGGCTCGACGTCGCCGCGCGCGACTGGTCCGACGCGATCCTTGCCGCCACCGGCCTGACGCGTGAGCACATGCCGCGCCTGGTCGAAGGGTCGCAGGTGTCGGGCACGCTCCGCGCCGAAGTGGCCGAGGCATGGGGCATGGAGCGCGTGCCCGTCGCCGGCGGCGGCGGCGACAATGCCGCGGGAGCCGCGGGCGTCGGCGTGGTCGAGGATGGCGATGCCCTCCTCTCGCTGGGCACGTCGGGCGTCATCTTCGTCGCGACCCGGGACTTCCGCCCCAACCCGGCGCGCGCGGTCCATGCCTTCTGCCACTGCCTGCCCGATATGTGGCACCAGATGGCGGTCCATCTGTCGGCCGCCGCCTGCATCGACTGGGTCGCGCGCCTCACCGGCACGAGCGGCGCGGCCGAGCTGTTCGCGCGCGCCGAGAGCGTCGGCCCCGCCTGTGGTCCGGAAATCTTCCTTCCCTATTTGTCGGGCGAGCGTACGCCGCACAACGACGCGGAGGTCCGCGGCGGCTTCCTCGCCCTCGACCACGACACCACGCCCGAGCGGCTGGCGCAGGCGGTGCTGGAGGGCGTCGCCTTCGCGCTCGCCGACGGGGTCGAGGTGCTTCGCGAGGCGGGCACCGACCTCACCCGCCTGTCGGTGATCGGCGGCGGCGCCCGCTCGCGCTATTGGGGCCAGACGCTGGCCGCCGCGCTCAACGTCGAGCTCGTCTATGCGCAGGGCGGCGAGGTCGGACCGGCGCTCGGCGCGGCGCGGCTCGCCCAGCTGGCCGTGGACGGCGGCGATCCCGCCGCGGTCTGCACCAAGCTCACCACCAGCCACACCATCGCGCCCGACCCCGATTTGGTCGAGCGTCTCGCCCCCAAGCTGGCGGCCTTCCGCGCCGCCTATCCCCGCATCACGCCCAGGAGCATCTAATGGCCACCGACTTCTTCGCCGACATCCCCCAGATCAAATATGAGGGGCCGGACAGCGACAACGAGCTCGCGTTCCGCTTCTACGACAAGGACCGGGTGGTCCTCGGCAAGCGGATGGAGGATCACCTCCGCTTCGCGCTCTGCTTCTGGCACACCTTCTGCTGGCCGGGCAGCGACGTGTTCGGCGGCGGCACCTTCAACCGCCCCTGGCACGCCGGCGCCAACGACAGCGCCGCCGCGGCGATGAAGCGCGAGGTCGCGTTCGACTTCTTCCAGAAGATGGACGTCCCCTTCTACTGCTTCCACGACGTCGATGTGATGGCCGAGGCGAACGACGTCACGTCGCACCGCCGCTATCTGGCCGAGGCGGTCGATCACCTGGAGAAGCTTCAGGCGTCCAGCGGTCGCAAGCTCCTGTGGGGCACCGCCAACCTGTTCAGCCACCCGCGCTTCGCCGCGGGCGCGGCGACCAGCCCCGACCCCGAGGTCTATGCCTTTGCCGCGATGCAGGTCCGCGACGTGCTCGAAGCGACCCATCGCCTGGGCGGCGAGAACTACGTCCTGTGGGGCGGCCGCGAGGGCTATGAGACGATCCTCAACACCGACCTGAAGCGCGAAATGGACAATTTCGGCCGCTTCCTGAGCCTGGTCGTCGAGCACAAGCACAAGATCGGCTTCACCGGCACGATCCTGATCGAGCCCAAGCCGCACGAGCCGACCAAGCACCAGTACGACTTCGACACCGCCACCGTGTACGGCTTCCTCAAGCGCTATGGCCTGGAGAACGAGGTCGCGGTGAACATCGAGGCGAACCACGCCACGCTGTCGGGCCACACCTTCGAGCATGAGCTGGCGATGGCCGGCGCGCTCGGCATCTTCGGCTCGATCGATGCCAACCGCGGCGACCACCAGAATGGTTGGGACACTGACCAGTTTCCGAACTCGGTCGAGGAACTGACGCTGGCGATGCTCGAGGTGATCCGCGCTGGCGGCTTCACCACCGGTGGCTTCAACTTCGACGCCAAGGTGCGCCGCCAGTCGATCGACCCGGTCGACCTGTTCTATGGCCACATCGGCGGCATCGACACCGTCGCGAAGGGCCTGCTCAACGCCGCCGCGATCATCGAGGACGGCCGCGTCGATGCAATTCGCGCCAAGCGCTATTCGGGCTGGACCGACGGCCTGGGCGGCGAGCTTGCCGGCCTCGACCTGGCGGGCATCGCCGACCTCGCGGTGACACGCGACCTGAAGCCCAGCCACAAGTCGGGCCAGCAGGAGCGGCTCGAGAACCTCGTCAACCGCTTCGTCTGATTGCTAAGGGGGCCGCGGCACGTATCGCGGCCCCCCTCCTGTTTCTGAGAGGATCGCCGATGCGCGCCCGCGCCCTTCTGACCGCCGCGCTTGCCGGCGCCGCCCTCGCCTTCCCCGCCGCCGCGCAGGAAGCGCGCTTCAGCCGCTTCAGCTATGACGGTCGTTCGATCGAGCGCGCGTTGCCCAAGGCCGGCGAGTATCGCAACCCGATCCTCTCGGGCTATTATCCCGATCCGTCGATCACGCGCGTGGGCGAGGATTACTATCTCGTCCTGTCGTCCTTCACGCACTTCCCGGGGCTGCCGATCTTCAAGTCGCGCGACCTCGTCAACTGGACGCAGATCGGCAACGCCATCGACCGACCGGGCCAGCTCGACACTTCGGGCCTCGCCGTGTCGCGCGGCGTGTTCGCGCCCGACATCTCGTACCACGACGGCACCTTCTACATCGTCAACACCTGCGTCGACTGTAAGGGCAATTTCGTCATCACGGCGAAGGACCCGGCGGGCCCCTGGTCCGACCCGATCTGGCTCCCGTTCGAGGGGATCGACCCCTCGATCTACTGGGAGGGCGACCGCGCCTATATCGTCAACAATCGCGCGCCCAATGAACCGCCGCGCTATGACGGCCACCGCGCGATCTGGATCCAGGAATATGACTGGCGCGCCGGCAAGATGGTCGGCCCGTCGACGCAGCTCGTCAACGGCGGCGTCGACCTGTCGAAGAAGCCCGTCTGGATCGAGGGGCCGCACATCTTCCGGAAGGACGGCTGGTACTACATGACCGCGGCGGAGGGCGGCACCAGCGTCAACCATTCGCAGGTGGTGCTCCGGTCCAAGGCGCTGACCGGCCCGTTCGTGCCGTGGGAAGGCAATCCGATCCTCACCCAGCGCGACCTCGATCCCGCGCGTCCCGCGCCGATCACCTCGGCGGGGCATGCCAAGCTTGTCCAGGCGCCGAACGGCGACTGGTGGGCAACCTTCCTCGCGACCCGCCCCTATGAGGGCGACTTCTACAATATCGGGCGCGAGACGTTCCTGCTGCCCGTCACGTGGAAGGATGGTTGGCCCGTGATCCTGGAGCGCGGCAAGCCGATCCCGCACGTCGCCGCCAGGCCGCGCCTCCCCGCCGGCACGGCGCCCCAGCTGCCGACCAGCGGCGACTTCGGCTATGTCGACGAGTTCGACGGCAACCGCCTCGCCATGCAGTGGATCGGCGTGCGCACGCCCAAGGCGAATTTGTGGCGGCTCGACCGCGGCGACCTCGTCATGAAGGGCGGCGCGGCACTTGGCGACCAGAAGGGCGTGCCGGCCTTTGTGGGGCGCCGCCAGCAGCATCACATCGCGACCGCCAGCACGACAGTGACCTTCGCGCCGGCAAAGGATGGCGACCGCGCCGGGCTCGCGGCGATGCAGAGCGACCAGTCCAACCTGTTCTTCGGCGTGACGCGGATCGCCGGCAAGCCGGTGGTGGCGCTCTACACCCGCGACAAGGGCGAGGAGACGCTCGTCGCCTCCGTCCCCGTCGATCCGCGCCGCCCGGTGACGCTGACGATCCGCGCCAATGCCGGGTCGATGGCATTCGACTATCACGCGGGGTCGGCCAAGCGCACGCTGAAGGACGCGCTCGACACGCGCTTCCTCAGCACCAATCGGGCCGGCGGCTTTGTCGGGACGGTGATCGGGCCGTTCGCGTACACGGGCTGAGCGGGCAATCCGCTTGCCTCAACTATTGTCAGACTATAAGCCCGTGCCACCGTGCCGGGCGCGCGGGAGGGAAGACACCATGATGATGCGTTTGGGAGCCGCGCTCCTTCTGGCCGCCACCGCAATGCCGGCCTTCGCCGCCGATGCCGAGCGCAAGCCCTTCGGCACCCTGTCCGACGGCACCCCGGTCGAGATCGTGTCGCTGAAGAACAAGGCCGGCGTCGAGGCGCGGATCATCACCTATGGCGCGACGCTCCAGGCGCTGATCGGGCCCGATCGCGCGGGCAAGCGCGCCGACGTGACGCTCGGCTACGACACGGCCGACATGTACGAGAAGGTGCCGAACTATTTCGGCGTGACCGTCGGCCGCTATGCCAACCGCATCAAGGGCGGCAAGTTCAGCCTCGACGGGCGCCAGTACCAGCTGACGCTCAACGACAAGACCAACTCGCTGCACGGCGGCACGCAGGGCTTTGACAAGCGCAACTGGCGCATCGTCTCGGTCGCGAGCGGCCCGACCGCCAAGCTCGTCCTCGCGCTCACCAGCCCCGATGGTGACCAGGGATATCCGGGCAAGGCCGACGTGACGGTCACCTATTCGCTCGACGAGGCGAGCAACCTGACGATCGCCTACGACCTCAAGACCGACAAGCCGACCATCGCCAACATGACCAACCACGCGTTGTTCAACCTGGCGGGCGAAGGCGCGCCGGCGGGCACGGCCGACCATCTGCTGACCATCCCGGCCAGGGCCTATACGCCGGTCGACGCGACGCTGATCCCCACGGGCGAGCGGCGCGCGGTGGCGGGCAACGTGTTCGACTTCACGCGCCCGCGCCTGATCGCCGAGGGTCTTCGCGACATGCGCGACGAGCAGATCCGCCTCGGCCGCGGCTACGACCATAATTTCGCGCTCGACAAGGGACAGACGCCCGCGCCGCAGCTCGCCGCCCGGCTGGAGGATCCCAAGTCCGGCCGCGTGCTCGAAGTGCTAACGACCGAGCCCGGCGTCCAGTTCTACACCGGCAACTTCCTCGACGGGTCGGTGACCGGCAAGGCGGGCCACGCCTATCGCCAGGGCGACGGCATCGCGCTTGAGCCGCAGAAATTCCCCGACGCGCCCAACAAGCCCGACTTCGCCTCGCCGCGGGTCGACCCGGGCAAGCCCTATCGCCACGTGATGATCTATCGCCTGACCACTCGAAAGTGACCGACCGCGCCATGACCGATACGCCCACGCCCAAGCTCCGTTCGCGCGCCTGGTTCGACAATCCCGAGAATGTCGACATGACCGCGCTCTATCTGGAGCGTTACCTGAACTTCGGGCTCAGCCTGGAGGAACTGCGGTCGGGCAAGCCGATCATCGGCATCGCGCAGACGGGCAGCGACCTCAGCCCCTGCAATCGCCACCACCTCGTCCTCGCCGAGCGGGTGCGTGCGGGCATCATCGAGATGGGCGGCATCCCGCTCGAATTCCCCGTCCACCCGATCCAGGAGACGGGCAAGCGGCCGACGCCGGGCCTCGACCGCAACCTTGCCTATCTCGGCATGGTCGAGGCGATCTACGGCTATCCGATGGACGGCGTCGTGCTGACCATCGGCTGCGACAAGACGACGCCGGCCGCGCTGATGGCCGCCGCCACCGTCAACATCCCCGCGATCGCGCTGTCGGTCGGCCCGATGCTCAACGGCTGGTTCAAGGGCGAGCGCACGGGTTCGGGCACGATCGTCTGGAAGGCCCGCCAGCTGCTGGCCGCGGGTGAGATCGACGACGAGCAGTTCATCAAGCTCGTCGCCTCCTCCGCGCCCTCGACCGGCTATTGCAACACGATGGGCACGGCGACGACGATGAACTCGCTGACCGAGGCGCTGGGCATGTCGCTGCCCGGTTCGGCGGCGATCCCCGCCCCCTATCGCGACCGCCAGGAATGCGCATGGCGCACCGGCCGCCGCATCGTCGAGATGGTCAACGAGGATCTGAAGCCCTCCGACATCCTGACCAAGGAAGCGTTCATCAACGCGATCCGCGTCAACACCGCGATTGGCGGCTCGACCAACGCGCCGATCCACCTGGCCGCGATCGCGCGCCATATCGGCGTCGACCTGCCGATCGAGGATTGGCACACCCACGGCCTCGACCTGCCGCTGCTCGTCAACCTCCAGCCCGCGGGCGAGTATCTGGGCGAGGATTATTATCGCGCGGGCGGCGTCCCCGCGGTGGTTGCGCAGCTGATGGGCCAGGGGCTGGTCCATGAGGGCGCGCTGACCGTCAACGGCCGGTCGATCGGCGACAATTGCCGCGACGCGGTGATCGAGGACGAAAAGGTCATCCGCCGCTTCGACGAGCCGCTCCGCACCACAGCGGGCTTCGCGGTGCTGCGCGGCAACCTGTTCGACGCCGCCGTCATGAAGCTGTCGGTCATCTCCGACGAGTTCCGCGCCCGCTATCTGTCGAACCCCGACGATCCCGACGCGTTCGAGGGTCCGGTCGTCGTGTTCGACGGTCCGGAGCAGTACCACCACTCGATCGACGACCCCGCGCTCGGCATCACTGCCGACACGCTCCTCATCATGCGCGGCGCCGGCCCGATCGGCTATCCGGGCGCGGCGGAGGTCGTGAACATGCGGCCGCCCGCCTACCTGATCGCCGACGGCATCCACAGCCTGCCGTGCATCGGCGACGGCCGCCAGTCGGGGACGAGCGGCAGCCCGTCGATCCTCAACGCCAGCCCGGAAGCGGCGGCGATGGGCGGCCTGGCGCTGTTGCGTACCGGCGACCGCGTCCGCATCGACCTCAAGAAGTTCACCGCCGATATCCTGCTGCCGCCTGAGGAGCTCGCCGAGCGCCGCCGCGCGCTGGAGGCCGAGGGCGGGTACCAGTATCCGGCGTCGCAGACGCCGTGGCAGGCCATCCAGCGCGATCTCGTCGGCCAGCTGTCGACCGGTGCGATCCTCGAGGGCTCGGAGCAGTTCCAGCGGATCGCCCAGACCAAGGGCCTGCCGCGCGATAGCCATTGATTGAGGGCGGCGCTCGCCCCCGCGGGAGTCAGGGCGGCGCCGTACCAGTCCAGCCATGCTGGACCGCAAAGGGAGAGCGACCATGACGAAGACGATGTTGCGCGCGGGCCTTGCTGCCTGCGCGGTGGTGCTGGCGTGCCCGCTGGCGGCCCAGGAAACGGCGGTCCCGGTCACCGTCCAGGCCGATCAGCCGGGCGCGAAGATCGACCGCGACATTTTCGGCCAGTTCGCCGAGCATCTCGGCACCGGCATCTATGGCGGCGTCTGGGTCGGCCGCGATTCGAAGATACCGAACGTGCGCGGCATCCGCAGCGACGTGGTCGCGGCGCTGAAGGCGATCCGCGTGCCGAACGTCCGCTGGCCGGGCGGCTGCTATGCCGACGAATATCACTGGCGCGACGGCATCGGCCCGCAGGCGAAGCGCACCCGCAAGGTCAACGCCGCCTGGGGCAACGCGCCCGAGCCGAATAGCTTCGGCACGCACGAGTTCATGGACTTTGCCGAGCAGGTCGGCGCCGAGGCCTATGTCTCGGTCAACATCGGCTCGGGTACCGTCAAGGAGGCGGTCGATTGGATCGAGTACATGACCGGCGACGCCGCCACGACCAGCGCCGGCGCGGAGCGCGCCGCGAACGGTCGCAAGGCGCCATGGAAGGTCAAGTTCCTCGGCATCGGCAACGAAAGCTGGTCGTGCGGCGGCGCGATGACGCCCGACTTCTACACCGACCAGATGAAGCTCTATGCCCGCTTCATCCGCAACTATCACCCCGACCAGCGTGAGAAGATGCCGGGGGCGATGCGCCGAATCGCGGTCGGCCCCGGCACCGGCGACACTGCCTATACCGAGGCGGTGATGAAGGCGTGGAAGGCGCACGACTGGGCCTGGAACATCGAGGGGCTGTCGCTCCACAACTACACGACGGGCGGCTGGCCAGTCAGCTATTCCTCGACCGACTTCGGGGAGAAGGAATATGCGACCCTGGTCAAGGAAACGCTCGGCATGGACGGGCTGATCGCCAAGCATTCCGAAGTGATGGACAAGTACGACCCCAAGAAGGAGGTCGCGCTCGTCGTCGACGAATGGGGGGTGTGGGCGGCACCCATTCCTGGCACCAACCCCGGCTTCCTCCAGCAGCAGAACAGCCTGCGCGACGCGATCATCGCGGCACTCAATTTCAACATCTTCGCGCGCCATGCCGACCGCGTCCGCGTCGCCAACATCGCGCAGATGGTGAACGTCCTCCAGTCGATGATCCTGACCGATGGCGCCAAGATGGTGCTGACCCCCACCTATCACATCCACAAGATGTACCTGCCGTTCCAGGACGCGACGTTCGTGCCGGTCGACGTGGGCGCGGGCGTCTATCGCTTCGGCGACCTTGCCATGCCGCGGGTCGATGCGGTGGCAGCCAAGGCCACGGACGGGCGGCTCTATCTGTCGCTGGTCAATCTCGACCCTACCCGCCCGGCGACGATCGACGCGCGGCTGGCGGGCGTCGCCGCGACCGCGGCGAGCGGCGAGGTGCTGACGGGCCCGGCGGTCAACAGCCTCAACAGCTTCGCCTCGCCCGACGTCGTCAAGCCGCAGCCAATCGCGGCGAGCGTGGCGGGCGGCGCGATCACCGTGACGCTGCCGCCCGCATCGGTCACGATGCTGGCGATCCGGTAGGCTCCAGTGCTCCCGCGACGCGGGAGCACAAGCGCGTTCAGGCAAGTCAGAAAAGCCCGGGCTACTCGCCCACACCGTCACCCCGGCCTTGTGCCGGGGTCCACCGTGCCGCGAACCCAGCGGTGGCGGCACCTGCGGAGCGGTGGACCCCGGAACAAGTCCGGGGTGACGAAGAAGAAACGTCATCCCAGCGAAAGCTGGGCCGACGGAGTCAGAGGACCTTCACCCCCGTCGCCCCCTCGCGCGCCGCTTCTCGCGACAGCGGGCTGCGCAGCGGCAGCGTGAAGGGCGCGGCCTCGATCTCGAACACGTCGCCTTCCTGCGTGGCGATCCCGTCGCTGAACGACAGCGTCGCGGTGCCGAAGAAGTGGACATGAACGTCGCCCGGGCGGCGGAACAGGTCGTACTTGAAATGGTGATGCTCGAGATTGGCAAGCGTGTGCGACATGTTCGCCTCGCCCGACAGGAACGGCTTCTCCCACAACACCTCGCCGTCGCGGCGGATGCGGCTGGTCCCGCGCACGTCGGCGGGCGGCGTGCCGGTCAGGATCTCCGGCCCCAGCGCCGCCGAGCGGAGCTTGGAGTGCGCGAGCCACAAGTAATTGTGCCGCTCGGTCACATGGTCGCTGAACTCGTTGGCGAGCGCGATGCCGATCCGGTGCGGCGTGCCGTCGGGACCGATCAGATAGATGCCCGCCAGCTCCGGCTCCTCGCCGCCGTCCTGCGCGAAGCCCGGCATGGGCAGCGGCTCGCCCGGTCCGACGAGCTGCGAGCCATCGCCCTTGTAGAACCATTCGGGCTGCTGCCCGACCGCGCCCGCCGCGGGCTTGCCGCCCTCGACGCCTTCCAGGAACATCCGCATCGAATCGGTCTGGTGGGTCGCCTCGGCCGCGGCGCGATGCATCTTGTCGCGCCCCTCGGCCGAGCCGAGATGGGTGAGGCCTGTCCCCGACAGGATCAGGTGCGCCGGATCGTCATGGTCGATCGGCGCGAGCAGCCGCCCTTCGGCCGCTGCTGCGGCCAGGTCGACCACGGCGCCGCGGCCCGCGGTTTCAACCGCCTGCGCAAGGCTCTGCCCCGCTTCGATCGCGCGGAGCGCCAGTTCGCGGACGCTGCGGACGCCATTGACGACGTGCGCGCCGCCCTCATCCGCCGCCACGACCTGTCGGCCCTCTTCCGCACGCAACTGCAACAATCGCATAATCGCCTCTCGCTTTATTTACTCTGACTTATTACTCGATTGCCAAATTGGCAACGCGACATTTGCCGAGCGCGATACGGCGGATTACCGTCGAGAGCATAGTCGAGGGGATGAGGCGGGTGGAAGAACAGGCAAAAAAGGCGCGTGGCACCGGACGTCGCCTGCGCGGCGCGGTCGCCAATTACCTCGGCACCGCGATCGTCTCGGGCGAGATCGCGCCGGGCGAGCGTCTGTCGGGCGAGGTCGCCAACGCAGAAGCGCTCGACGTGTCGCGCAGCGCCTATCGAGAGGCGGTGCAGGTGCTGACCGCGAAGGGCCTGGTCGAGAGCCGACCCAAGGCGGGCACCCGCGTGTTGCCGCGCCACCGCTGGAACCTGCTCGATCCCGAAGTGCTCGCCTGGGCCTTCGCCAAGGAGCCCGACATGAACGTCGTGCGAGACCTGTTCGAACTTCGCGCCATCGTCGAGCCCGCGGCCGCGCGCCTCGCCGCCGAGCGCCGCGACAAGGCGGATATCAAGGCGATGCGGGACGCGCTCGCCGCGATGCGCCGCTTTACGCTCGCCACCGATCCCGGCCGCGTCGCCGACCGCGAATTCCACGACGCGATCCTGCGCGCAACGCGCAACGACGCGCTCTTCGCCTTGAGCGCCGGGATCGGCGCGGCGGTCAACTGGACGACGCAGTACAAGCAGCGCGCCCGCGCGCTGCCGCGGGATCCGGTTCCCGACCACAGCCGCGTGGCCGATGCGATTGCCGCCGGCGACATCGACGCCGCCGACGCGGCGATGCGCAAGCTCGTTGAGATGGCGTTCGACGATACGCGGGCGGCGATGACCCGCTGACGCCGGACTGATCTGGTCAGGCCAGAACTCGACTATGGAACGAAAAACGCCGGCCGCCGCGGATGGCGGCTGACCGGCGTAAGGCTTGCGAGCTCGGGAGAGAGCACGTGAAACCCAATTGGCATGACCAATCGGGTTAGTCAAATAGGTCAGCCTGCGACGAACATCCGTCGCCGCGCCGCAACCTGTTCAGCCAGCCGCTCGGCCTCCTCGACCTCGGTCGCTTGGAGCAGCGACTCGAGCACGCGCGTGATGTGGAGCCGCATCGCCTCTCGCGCCGCCAGCGGATCGCGGGAGGCGAGCGCGTCCAGGATCGCGGCATGCTCGTCGATGCGCGGGAACACGCCCGCCTCATGCGCCTTGCGCGAGAACAGGCGGTATTGCGGCGATTGCGCCTTGGCTTCCCACAGCGCGTGGACCGCCGCCGACATCGCACTGTTCCGCGTGGCGTCGGCGATGGCGAAGTGGAACCGTTCGTCCGCATCCTCGGCCGTGCGCCAGTCTGGGCCCGCCGCCGTCATCTCCTCGACCAGCGAGCGCAAGCCTGCCAGATCGGCGTCGGTCACGCGCTGCGCGGCGAGGGCGCACGCCTCCGCCTCGATCGCGCGCCTCGCTTCCAAGAGCTCGAAAGGACCGACCCCCGTCATCGCGGACTTGCCGCCCCGCGGCTCGCTGGCGATGACATGGACGCCCGAGCTCATCCGCACCTCGACCAGCCCATCGACCTCCAGCGCGATAATCGCCTCGCGGATGCTGGGCCGCGAAACGCCGAACGCCACGGCCAGGTCCCGCTCGGACGGAAGGCGGCGACCGACGGGGTATTCGCCCGAAGCGATCCGCTGGGCGATGCCGCCTGCGACCTGCGCATAGAGGCGCTGCGAGGATTTGCGTGCCATGCCGACGACGTTATCGCGGGTTAACCGGTCAGACAATCACCGGCTGGCCTGACCATTGATGGTCAACGCGCGATTGCCGCCTCGGCTCGCTCGCGAAGCCGCTCGACCGCGGCGGCGTGGATCGCAGGGGCGGTGACGAGCACGCCGAACGCCTCGCCGCGCGGGGTGTTGAAGGACAGCGGCCGGCCCAGCGCATCGCTGACCGCCGCGCCGCCCTCTCGTGCGATCAGCACCGCGGCGGCGATGTCCCATTCATGGCCCCAGCGCAGCGTCGCCAGCAGGTCGGCCTCTCCCGCGGCGACCATCGCCATGCGCAGCGCGATCGAGTTGGGCTTGGTCACGACGACGAAATCGCGGTCCGCCTTCGCCAGCGCATCGGCGGGCACGCGCGCGCCGGCCAGCTCGGTCCGCCCGCTCGCCCGCACGCGCACCGTCCCGCGATAGGCGCCCTCGCCCGCGACCGCGCGCCAATGCTCGCGGCGCGCCGGCGCGTCGAGCACCGCGATGACCGGCTGCCCGTCCTCGACCAGCGCGATCGACACCGCCCAGCCCGGCCGTCCGCGCAGGTAATCGCGCGTGCCGTCGATCGGATCGACCACCCACACGCGTCGGCCGCCCAGCCGATCGGCACTGTCGACCGTCTCCTCCGACAGCCATCCCGCCTCCGGCAGCAGCGCCGACAGCCGGCCGCGCAGCAACTGGTCGACGGCGATGTCGACCTCGCACACCGGATGGCCGGGCGTCTTCTCCCAGCGCTTCACCTCGCCGCCGAAGCGCGACAGCGCCAGCGCGCCTGCCTCTGCCGCGATCGCGCTCACTCGGTCGGCAAGCGACTCAGCCACCCGCGACCGTCATGCCGTCGATGCGGATCGTCGGCGCGTTGACGCCGTAGCGGAACTCCAGGTCGCTGGCCGGCGTCAGCGCGCGGTACATGTCGAGAAGGTTGCCGGCGACGGTGATCCCCGCCACCGGGCGCACGAGCTCGCCGCCCTCGATCAGGAAGCCCGCGACGCCGCGACTGTAGTCGCCGGTGACGGCGTTGACGCCCTGGCCGATCAGCTCGGTGACATAGATGCCTCGATCGACCTCGCCCAGCAGCGTCTCGACCGGGATCGTCCCCGCAGCCATGTGGACGTTGCTGGTCGACACGCCGCCGCCGCGTGCGGCATGGCCGGTGGGCTCCAGCCCCAATTGCCGCGCCGCCGCGCTGTCGAGCAGCCAGGTCTGGAGCACGCCGCGATCGACCAGCGTCACCGGTGAGACGGGCAGCCCCTCGCCGTCGAACGACCGAGACCGCAGCCCGCGCGGCCGCTGCGGATCGTCGCAGATCGTCACCCCCTCCGCGAACACCGGCTTGCCCAGCCTGTCCTTGAGGAAGCTCGTCCCGCGCGCCACCGCGGCGCCCGCGATCGCGGCGGTGAAATGGCCGATCAGGCTGGCGCTCACCCGCCGATCGAAGACGATCGGCAGCGGCCCGCTCTCGACCTGCACCGGATCGAGCCGCTCGACCGCGCGCTCACCCGCGCGCCGGCCGATGATGTCGGCGGCCTCGAGCTGCGCCAGATAGCGCGCCGAGTGGGAAGCGTCGCCGCCCTGCATCCGCTCGCCCGTCCCGGCAATGACGCTTGCCGACAGGCTGTAGCTCGTCGTCCTGTACCCGCCCGCAAAGCCGTGGCTGGTCGCCAGCGCCGACACCGTCTCCCGCGCCGACGCGCCCGCGCCGTCGCTGTTGGTGATCCCCTCGACCCCGCGCGCCGCGTCCTCGGCGGCGAGCGCCAAGTCGCGCAGCCGGTCGGGCTCGACCGCGCCGCCGTCGTGAAGATCGAGGTCGGGCGCAGAACCGTGCATCAGCCGGTCCTGCGGCGCGAGCCCGGCATAGGGGTCTTCCGGCGCCGCCTTCGCCATCGCGACGACGCGCTCGGCCAGCCGGTCGAGGTCGGCGTCGGTCATGCGCGAGCTCGACACGCTGGCGACGCGGCGGCCGACGAATGCGCGGAGACTCAGGCTCTCGCCCTCCGACCGGTCGATCTCTTCCAGATGGCCCAGCCGCACGCCGATGCCCGTCGACTGATCGCCGGCAACGCTCGCATCGGCGGCATCGGCGCCAGCAGCCCGCGCCCGCTCGGCGGCGCGTGCGGCAATCTCGACGGCTTGGGAAACGGTCAGCATCGACCGGAGTTAGGGTGCGCGACCCCCAGCGTCAAAGGGCGGCGGCCGTGCCGACCACGGCACAGGCGAGAAACATCAGCAGCCCCGCCGTCCGGTTCGACCGGAACCGCGCCAGCGCCCCTGCTCCATCCGCCGGCCGCAGCGTCAAGACCTGCCACGCGAAATGCCCCGCGACCGGCAGCAGCGCGAGCAGCGCCAGCGGATCGGCGAACACGCGCCAGAACGCCGTCGCCCACAGCGCCACCGCCGCGGCATAGAAGATCGCCGTGCCGGCACGGACATGCCGCCCCATCGCGCGCGCCGACGACTTCACGCCGACCAGCGCATCGTCCTCGATATCCTGGAGCGCATAGATGGTATCGTACCCGATCACCCACGCGATCGAGCCGGCATAAAGGAGCGCCAGCGTCGCCGATGCCCCGCCCGTCACCTCGACCCAGCCGACGGGCGCCGCCCAGGAAAAGACGATGCCCAGCCATGCCTGCGGCCACCAGGTGATCCGCTTCATGAAGGGATAGGCGGCGACCAGCGCCAGGCTGGCAAGCGCGACGATCTGCGCCTCGAACCGAAGCTGGAGCAGGACGACGAAGCCGACCAGCGACAGCGTCACCAGCCAAATCCATGCCGCCTTCACGCTGACCGCGCCGCTCGGCAGCGGGCGGGCGCGCGTCCGGTCGACCGCGGCATCCAGGTCGCGGTCGACGATGTCGTTATAGACGCAGCCCGCCCCGCGCATCGCGATGCTGCCGAGCAGGAACCAGAGGAGCAGGTCCCATCGCGCCGGCAGGCCTCCGGCAAGCGCGATCGCCCAGCCGCCCGGCCAGAACAGCAGCCACCAGCCGATCGGCCGGTCGAACCGCGCGAGCAGCGCCAGCGCGCGGGCGCGGCCGGGCAGGCGCGCGACCAGTCCCTTGTGCTCGCTGTCGGGTACGATCGGCGCGGCGCTCATGACGAGGCCTCATGCCATCGCCGCCCGCCGCGCGGAACCCCCGTTCAGGGCGCGAGCGGCCGGGGCGCCTCGAACCGCGTGCCCCGCCCGCCCGTCGTCATCGACACGCCGACCGATCCGCAGCCATAGGCCATGACCTTCATTTCGGTGCAGTTGTTCGGCTGCGCGATCAGCCGCGCGCGCTCGGTCGGCACGTCGTCGGGATCGATCGCGCCCGGATCGGGCGTGACGAAGGGCACGCGCCACTTATCCGCGTCGCGCCGGGCACAGACGACGATCTCCTCGCCCTGGCGCTCGGCGCGGCACTCGACGGCGGCACGCGTCAGCGCGCGTGTCTCCGCGACCAGCCGCGCGGGGTCGGCCGCACTCGCCTGCACCAACAACAGCATCGCCAGCATCGGTCGCGCCTTTTCGATCGGTCCGCCCCGATCCAATCACGAAGCGCATCGTTCGTCCATTGCCCTTGGCGCCCCGCCCGCCTATCGCGCGCGCAAATAGAAGCGACCAAGGGGATCATCCGACATGACGCAATCGCCCAGCCATGTGCTCGACCGTGTGCTCGTGCTCGAGATGGTCCGCGTGACCGAGGCCGCCGCCATCGCCGCGTCGACGCTGATCGGCCGCGGTGACGAAAAGGCCGCCGACGCCGCCGCGGTCGAGGCGATGCGCGAGGCGCTCAACGACCTCTACATGGACGGCACCGTCGTCATCGGCGAGGGCGAGCGCGACGAGGCGCCGATGCTGTTCATCGGCGAGAAGGTCGGCTCGGCGCCGGGCAAGGGGCCCAAGATCGACATCGCGCTCGACCCGCTGGAAGGCACGACGATCACGGCCAAGGCCGGTCCCAACGCGCTCGCCGTGCTGGCGATCGCGGAGGAAGGCTGCCTCCTCAATGCGCCCGACGTCTATATGGACAAGATCGCGGTCGGCCCGGGCTATCCGGCGGGCGTCATCGACCTCGAAAAATCGCCGACCGAGAATGTCCGCGCGGTCGCCGCGGCCAAGGGGGTCGAGCCGCACGAGATCATCGCCTGCGTCCTCGACCGCCCGCGCCACGAGAAGCTGATCGCCGAGCTGCGCGCGATCGGCTGCGGCGTGATGCTGATCGGCGACGGCGACGTCGCCGGCGTGATCGCGACGACCGATCCCGACACGACGATCGACATCTACATGGGCTCGGGCGGCGCGCCCGAGGGCGTGCTTGCCTGCGCGGCGCTCCGCTGCGTCGGCGGCCAGTTCCAGGGCCGCCTGCTCTTCCGCAACGACGACGAGCGCTCGCGCGCGCGCCGCTGGGGGATCGAGGACCTCGACAAGGTCTATTCGCTCGACGAACTCGCCCGCGGCGACTGCATCTTCGCCGCGACCGGCGTCACCGACGGCTCGCTCCTCGCCGGCGTCAAGCGCAAGGGCAAGGTGATGAGCACCGAGAGCGTGGTCATGCGCGCGAGCTCGGGCACGGTGCGCTGGGTGAAGGGCGAGCACCGGATCTGAGGGGCTGAAAATCCCAACTCACCCGTTCATCCCGAGCGAAGTCGAGGGACTTGTTCGAGCGTAGCGAAAATGCGGCAAGAGGCCTCGGCTTCGCTCGGCAAGCTCCCTCGACTTCGCTCGGGATGAACGGGGTTCTTCAGGCCAAGCTGACCGCCGCCCCTCACAAATGCCGCTTCTCCAGCTTCCGCGCGAGCGTCCGCCGGTGCATCCCCAGACGCCGCGCCGCCTCCGACACGTTGAACCCCGTATCCGCCAGCACCTGGTGGATATGCTCCCACTCCAGCGTGCGCAGCGACGTCGGCGCCGCTTTCAGGTCCGCCTCGGCATCCCCCTCGACGCGCTCGAACGCCGCTTCGATATCGTCGGTGTTGGCGGGCTTGGTGAGGTAGTTGGTGGCGCCCAGCTTGATCGCCTCGACCGCCGTCGCGATGCTGGCGAAGCCGGTCAGCACGACGATCCGCATCGCCGGGTCCATGGCATGCAATGCCGCCACACAGGTCAGCCCCGACGCGCCGCCCAGCCTCAGGTCGACGACCGCGTGCGTCGCCTCGTGCTCGCGCGCGGCCTCCTCCAGCCCCTCTGGCCCCGACAGCACGCGCACCGCATCGCCGCGCCGCTCGAACGAGCGCGCCAGCGTGCGGGCGAACACCGCATCGTCCTCCACGATCAGCAACCGTCTCATCCGCGATCCTCCAGCGCGAGCGCGCCAAGCGGCAGGCGGAACACCACTTCCGCCCCGCCGCCCGCACGATTGGCGAGCGTCAGCGTGCCACCCAGCACGCGCAGCACGTTGACCGCCAGGAACAGCCCCAGCCCCGCCCCCCGCCGGTTCTTGCTCGACTGATAGGGCTTGCCGAGATGCGCGAGAATGCTTTCCGGCACGCCGCGCCCGTCGTCGACGATGCGGAGGACCAGCGCCTCACCCTCCACCGACGCGCGCACCGCGATACGGCTCGCCCCCGCCTCGACCGCATTGTCGAGCACGTTGACCAGCGCCTGGGCGAGCGCGCGGTCGGCGACGATCGGGCGATCGCTTCCCAACGCATCCTCGAACGCGACGAAGCCCGGATGGCTTGCGTCCCACCGCGCGATCTCGCCGCCCAGGAACCGGCGCAGCGTCGTCCGCTCGGGCGCGCTCCCCGTCACCTCGCCTGAGGCGAGGAGGATACCCGACAGGATCGCCTTGCACCGCGCGATCTCCGCGGCCATGTCGGCGACTTCCTCGGCGCGGGCAGGATCGCCCGCGATCACGGGATCGCGCGCCCAGTCGCCCAGCGCCACCGCCACGGTCGACAGCGGCGTGCCGAGTTCGTGCGCGGCGCCGCTCGCGAGCAGCCCCATGCGAACGATATGCTCGGTCTCCGCCGCCTGCTGGCGCATCGCCGCCAGCCGCGCGTCGCGCTCCGACAGGTTGCGCGCGACGCGCGTCGCGAACAGCACGATCAGCACCGCCGCGAGCGTGAAGTTGAACCAGTTGCCGACCAGATAGGGGAGCGACAGCGCGCTCCCCATGCCAGTGGGTAGCGCCAGCGGCTGGTACCAGAGCGTCAGCGCGGCAAAGGCGCCGCTCGTCACCGCGACGATCAGCCAGCTCGTCGCCGGCCTGAGCAGGATCGCGCCGAGCACGACCTGGAGGAGGAACAGGCCGACGAACGGATTGGTCGCCCCACCCGACAGATAGAGCTGCACGCTGAGCGCCGCGACGTCGAGCATCAGCGCGGCGAACAGCTGCGCATTGGTCACCGCTCGCCGCCGCTCGGCGAGCAACTGGACGAGGTTGAGGCCGATCAGCAGGCCCAGGGTGGCGAACATCGGCAGAATCGGCAGCGGCACGCCCATCCCGAACGCCACCGCCAGGATCGTCGCGAGCTGCCCCGCGACCGCGAGCCAGCGCAGCTGGACGAGCAGCAGCAGATTGCGCCGCCCGGCATCCTCCGGCGCGAGCCCGCTCATGCCCGCCGCCCCGCGCGCCAGGCGAGCACGCCGAGCAGCGCCGCCATCGCGAACCAGGTCAGCGCATATTGGAGATGCGTATTGCGAAACCGGACGACCGTCAGCCCGCCGCGCGGCCAGCCCTCGCCATTCACGCCCGCGTCGAGGAACCACGGCGCGACCGGCCCCAGCCCCCGCGCCGCCGCGATCGCCGCGACGTCGCGCGAATACCAGCGGTCGGCGGCCGGATCGTTCGACCGGAGGAAGCCACCGCCCGGCTCGGTCAGCCGGAGCAGTCCCTCGACCCGCACCGGGCCGGCGGGCGGCGGCACCCGGCCGCGGCGGTCAGGCGGCACGAAGCCGCGATTGACGAGGATGCGGCCCGCGCCCGTGTCGAGCGGCGTCAGCACCCAGAACCCGCCGCCAAGCTCGGTCACCGCCTGCGTATAGGTGTCGTGCCCCGACACCCAGCGGCCGCTGGCGGCAACCCGGGTATATTCATCGTCCTTGCCAACCGCGCGCATCGGCGGCGCCACCGGCGCGGTCGCCAGCCGCGCCTCGACCCGCGCGATCAGGTCGAGTTTCCACGTCCGCCGCTCGAGCTGCCAGATCCCCAGCCCGACGAAGCCGAGCATCAGGGCCAGCACGCCGATCCGGGCGGCGGCGCGCTTCACATGCCGCTCATGTCCGTCGCGGGACTGGCGGCGGCGGGCGGCGTCATTGGCGGCATCATGTAACGGTTCATGTTGACCATCACCCACAAGGAGCCGGCGATGGTGATGACGACGATCACCGTCGTGAAGATCAGCGCCATCAGCGTCCACCCGCCCTCCGACCGCGTGTCCATGTGGAGGAAGTAGATCATGTGGACGACGATCTGCACCACCGCCAGCGCCATGACGATGCCGGCCGCGACGCGCGGGTCGGCGATCACGTTGCCCATCACCAGCGCGAACGGGATGGCAGTGAGCACGACCGACAGGAGGAAGCCGGTCAGATAGCCCTTGCGCGTCGCATGCGCGGCCCCGCCCTCACCGTGGACGGCATGGTCGGAGGTCTGGTCGGCGACGCCCTTGGCCTCGGCGGCGGTTGCTTCGCGGCTCATTGCATCGATCCCAGAAGATAGACGAAGGTGAAGACGCCGATCCAGACGACGTCGAGGAAGTGCCAGAACAGGCTGAGGCAGGCGAGCCGGCGGGTGTTCGCCTCGATCAGGCCCTTTCGCGCGACCTGCGTCATCAGCACGATCAGCCAAATGCAGCCGAAGAAGACGTGGAGCCCGTGCGTGCCCACCAGCGCGAAGAAGCTCGACAGGAATGCCGACCGTTGCGGCCCCGCGCCCTCGTGGATGAGGTGCGCGAACTCATAGAGTTCGATGCCCAGGAACGCCGCGCCGAACAGCCCGGTGACCGCCAGCCAGCCGAGCGTGCCGCGCTTGTTCTTCTCCTGCGCCGCGATCATCGCGAAGCCATAGGTGATCGAGCTGAACAGCAGCATCGCGGTGTTCACCGCGACCAGCTTCAGGTCGAACAATTCGGGCGCGGTCGGCCCGCCTGCGGCGCTCCGGCCATAGACGCCCCACCCGGCGAACAGCATCGCGAAGATGAGGCAGTCGCTCATCAGATAGAGCCAGAAGCCGAGCATCGTGCTCGACCCCGCCTCATGATGATGCGGCTCGGTCTCCCAGAAGTGCGGCGCCTCGCCGTCCTGTGCGGTGATGCTCGCCATCGTCACGCCCCCGCCAGCGCCAGCCGCGCGCGCTCGGTCTCGGCGACCTCGTCCGCGGGAATGTGATAGTCGCGGTCATAATCGAAGCTGTGCCAGATCGCATAGCCGATCACGCCGAGCAGCCCCGCCGCGGCCAGCCACCAGATGTGCCAGATCAACCCGAACCCGCTCGCCGCCGACAGGCCGGCCAGGATGACGCCCGCACCCGTGTTCTTGGGCATGTGGATGTCCATATAGCCTTCCGCCGGCGCCTTGCCGCCCCGCGCCTTGATGTCGTGCCAGGCATCGAGATCGTGGACGACAGGCGTGAACGCGAAATTATAGGCGGGCGGCGGCGACGCGGTCGCCCATTCGAGCGTGCGCCCGCCCCAGGGATCGCCGGTCTCGTCGCGCAGCTTGTCACGATTCATGATGCTGACCGCGATCTGGACGAGGAAGGCGGCGATGCCGACCGCGATGATCGCCGCGCCGATCCCGGCGATCACGAACCAGATCTGGAGGCTCGGATCGTCGAAGGTGCGCAGGCGGCGCGTCACGCCCATCAGCCCCAGGATATACAGCGGCGTGAACGCGACCCAGAAGCCGATCACCCAGCTCCAGAAGCTGACCAGCCCCCATTTGCGGTCGAGCTTGAACCCGAACGCCTTGGGCCACCAGTAGTTGATCCCCGCGAACATGCCGAACAGCACGCCGCCGATGATGACGTTGTGGAAGTGCGCGACGAGGAACAGCGAGTTGTGGAGGACGAAATCGGCGGGCGGCACCGCCAGCAGCACGCCGGTCATGCCGCCCACGGTAAAGGTCAGCATGAACGCGACCGCCCACATCATCGGCAGCTCGTACCGGATGCGCCCCTTGTACATCGTGAACAGCCAGTTGAAGATCTTCGCGCCCGTCGGGATCGAGATGATCATCGTCGTGATGCCAAAGAAGCTGTTGACGCTCGCCCCCGACCCCATCGTGAAAAAGTGATGGAGCCAGACGAGATAGGCCAGGATGCAGATGACGATCAGCGCGTAGATCATCGACGTATAGCCGAACAGGCGCTTGCCCGAGAAGGTCGACACGACCTCGCTGAACACGCCGAACGCGGGCAGGATCAGGATGTAGACTTCCGGGTGGCCCCAGATCCAGATCATGTTCACGTACATCATCGGGTTGCCGCCCAGCGTGTTCGTGAAGAAGTTGGTGCCGACATACCGGTCGAGGCTGAGGAAGGCGAGCACCGCGGTCAGCACGGGAAAGGCCGCGACGATCAGCACGTTGGTGACCAGCGCCGACCAGGTGAAGACCGGCATCTTCATCAGGCTCATGCCCGGCGCGCGCATCTTGACGATGGTGGCGATCAGGTTGACGCCGGACAGCAATGTGCCCACGCCGGCGATCTGGAGCGCCCAGATATAATAGTCGACGCCGACGTCGGGCGAATAGTCGAGGCCCGAGAGCGGCGCCATCGCCAGCCAGCCGGTCTTGGCGAACTCGCCGACGAACAGGCTCGCCATGATGAGCATCGCACCCGCCGTGGTCATCCAGAAGCTGAAATTGTTGAGGAACGGGAAGCTGACGTCCCGCGCGCCGATCTGGAGCGGGACGACATAGTTCATCAGGCCCGTGACGAACGGCATCGCCACGAAGAAGATCATGATGACGCCGTGCGCAGTAAAGATCTGGTCGTAGTGGTGCGCGTCCAGATACCCCTCCGACCCGCCGAACGCCATCGCCTGCTGCAACCGCATCATGATCGCGTCGGAAAAGCCGCGAAGCAGCATGACCGTGCCCAGGATCATGTACATGATGCCGATCTTCTTATGATCGACGGTCGTGAACCATTCGGTCCAGAGATAGCCCCAGAGCTTGTACTTGGTGACCAGGCCGAGCAGCGCGAGGCCGAGCAGCGCGGTGCCCACGAACGCGCCGACGACGATCGGCTCGTGGAGCGGCAGCGCCTCGAGCGTCAGGCGGCCGAAGATCAGCTGATAGAGCGCGTCAGACATGGTTCTCTCAATGCCCCTTGTGCGCGGGATCGCCCTGCGCGGGCTGTTCGCGATCGACGCGCTGGCCGCTGCCGGTCCGGGCGGCCGGACCGGCGCCCTGCCCATGCGAGTCGGTACGCGGGCTCGGCGCGTCCTCGCCCGGTGCGCGCTGGAACACGCCCTCGGTGCGCGGCCGCGCGACGTTGTTGGTGGGGGCGGGCAGCCCGCCATGATGGCCGTGCATCGATTCGGTCATGCACGGCTGGCCGGGCGCGACGCAAAGGTTGACGATGCGGCCGAACAGCCCCTGCTCGACGCGCGAGAACAGCATCGGCGGCACGCCCTCGCTCGGCTGCTCTAGCTTCAGATAGGTCGCGGCATCCAGCCGGCCCTGCCCCGCCTTCGCCGCGGCGACCCAGCGCCCGAAGTCCGCCTCGTCCACCGCCTGCGTGCGGAAGCGCATCTTGGAAAAGCCCGCGCCCGAATAGTTGGCGGACATGCCGTCGAACGTGCCGGGCTTGTTCATGACCGCATGGAGCTTCGTCTCCATGCCCGCCATCGTATAGATCATGCCCGCCATCGCCGGCACGTAGAAGGTGTTCATCACGCTCGACGAGGTCAGCCGAAAGCGGACCTGACGGTCGAGGGGCAGCACCAGCTGGTTGACGCTCGCCACGCCCTGTTCGGGATAGATGAACAGCCATTTCCAGTCGAGCGAGACGACCTGGATCTCCAGCGGCTTCTGCTCGGCGGGCAAGGCGCGGCCCGCGGCGATCCGGCCGATCGGGCGATAGGGGTCGAGCGTGTGCGTCGCCACCCAGGTGAGCGCGCCGAGCGCAATGATGATGAGAAGCGGCGCCGACCAGATGATGAGCTCGAGCCCCGTCGAATGGTCCCAGTCGGGTCGGTACTCGGCCTCCTCGTTCGACGCGCGATAGCGCCAGGCGAACACCGCGGTCAGCACCATGACGGGCACGATGATGAGCAGCATCAGCCCCGTCGACCACAGGATCAGGTCCGCCTGTTGGCGCGCGACGTCGCCCGAGGGGTTCATCACCACCATGTCGCACCCGCCCAGCACGAGCGGCAGGGCAAGGAGCGCGAGGGGGGCAGCCAGGGCGCGCGGGGGCTTCAGCATGGCGCCGAGCTAGGCCGGTCCGCTGCGGCGCGGAATAGGACAAAATGTCCTATCCCATGCGCGGGCGGCGGGGCGTAATGGAGCGCAATCGCGGCTCGCGGGTTGCCTGCCCCGACGCCCCGCCCGAAGGAAGTGTTCATGGCCGAAGCCGTCGCCCATTCCAGCTCGCTCGAGCGCGATGCCCGCGCCATGCATGCCGACGAGCATGTCCGCCCGGGCGAGATCGCGATCGGCGTCATCATCGGCCGCACCTCCGAATTCTTCGACTTCTTCGTCTATGCGATCGCCAGCGTGATCGTGTTTCCGACGCTCATCTTTCCCTTTGCCGATCGCGTCACCGCGACGCTTCTGTCCTTCGCTTTGTTCCCGCTCGCCTTCTTCGCGCGGCCGATCGGCACGCAGATCTTCATGGCGATTGACCGGCGGCACGGCCGCGGAACGAAGCTGACGATCGCGCTGTTCCTGCTCGGCACCTCGACCGTGTCGGTCGGCTTCCTGCCCGGATACGAGGCGATCGGGCTCTGGGCGGCAGTAATCCTGGGCCTGCTGCGCATCGGCCAGGGGCTGGCGCTGGGCGGCGCGTGGGACGGGATGGCGTCGCTGCTCGCGCTCAACGCGCCCGACGACAAGCGCGGCTGGTGGGCGATGGTGCCGCAGCTGGGTGCCCCGCTCGGCCTGATCGTCGCCAGCGGGCTGTTCGCGTTCCTGCTCGGCACGCTGGGCGACCAGGATTTCTATGCCTGGGGCTGGCGCTATCCGTTCTTCGTCGCGTTCGCGCTCAACGTCGTCGCGCTGTTCGCGCGGCTGCGCATGGTCGTCACCGCCGAATATGCCGAGCTGTTCAAGAGCCGCGAGCTCACCCCCTCGCGCGTCCTCCCGACGATCAAGGCGCAGTGGCGCAACATCGTCATCGGCGCCTTTGCCCCGCTGGCCAGCTTCGCGCTGTTCCACATGGTGACGGTGTTCCCGCTCTCCTGGGTCTATGTCTACACCGGCGAGAGCCTGACGCGCTTCCTCCTGATCGAGATGGTGGGCGCGGCGTTCGGCGTCGGATCGATCGTCCTGTCGGGCTGGCTCGCCGACCGGATCGGCCGCCGCTCGGTGCTCGGCTACACCGCCGCGGCGATCGCGGTCTTCTCGGGTTTCGCGCCGCAGCTGCTGCGCGGCGGTGCGGTCGGCGAATCGGTGTTCATGATCTCGGGCTTCATCCTGCTCGGCCTCTCCTTCGGCCAGTCGTCGGGCGCGGTGACGAGCAACTTTCCCAAGCGCGCGCGCTACACCGGCGCGGCGCTGACCAGCGACCTCGCCTGGCTGTTCGGCGCCGGCTTCGCGCCGTTCTGGGCGCTGGTCCTCACTCATTATTTCGGGCTGGTCGCAGCGGGCGGCTACCTCCTCTCCGGCGCGATCGCGACGCTGCTGGCACTCGGCCTCAACAAGGAACTCGCACGGCGGCTGGATTGACAATCCTCCCCTCCCTGGAAGGGGGGGTCGGTGGGTTGGTGGCGAGGAGGCGCTCCGCCCTCGAACCGACCACCCCAGCCCCTCCCTTCCTTCCAGGGAGCCGGTCGGGGCAGGGCCATTGACGTCCGCGCATTTTTTCGAGCCGTGCTCGCGCGCGCGCAATCTGTTCCCAACCCCATTCGTCCTGAGTAGCCGTCGAGTAGCGCGAAGCGCGTATCGAGACGGCGTATCGAAGGACCGTGGCGCGCGGAACCGTACTTCGATACGCGACCTCGACTGCGCTCGGCCGCTACTCAGCATGAACGGTTTGGGCGGAAGCCCACCTTCCCCTCAGTCGCGCGCCGCACTAAACCCCCTCCATGATCCTGCTTGTCGAAGACGATCCGGCGCTCCGCGTCCTCACTGCGCGCGCGCTGCAGGAAAACGGGTATCAGGTTCGCGCCTGCGCCGCCGCGCCCGAATTCTGGCAGGCGTTCGAGGGCGGCGACGTCGAGCTCATCCTGCTCGACATCATGCTCCCCGGCACCAGCGGCATCGACCTGTGCCGCCGCATCCGCCAGCAGAGCGACGTCCCGATCATCTTCATCAGTGCCAAGGGGAGCGAGGTCGATCGCGTCATTGGCCTGGAACTCGGCGCCGACGATTATCTGCCCAAGCCGTTCGGCACGCGCGAGCTGATCGCCCGCGTCCGCGCCGTGCTCCGCCGCTGGGAAGCCAAGAGCAACGGCGGTGACGAGCGGTCCAAGGGCATTGCCCGGTTCGAGAGCTGGACGATCGACCTACCCCGGCGTGAGCTGCGCTCGCCCACCGACGCCGTCGTCGAGCTGACCGGCGCCGAGTTCGACCTCCTCGCGGTGCTCGTCGACCATGCCCAGCGCGTGATCGCCCGCGAGCGACTGATCGAGCTCTCCCGCACGCGCATCGGCGATTCGTCCGACCGCTCGATCGACGTGCTCATCAGCCGCCTGCGCCGCAAGCTGTCGACCGAGGAGCGGCCCGCGCCGATCGTCACCGTGCGCGGCGTCGGCTACATGCTGAGCGCGCCCGTGACGCGCGAATGATCCGCCCGCACTGGCCGGCGATCGGCCTGATCGGTCGGCTGGTCGCGATCCTCCTGTTCGCGCTCGCACTCGAATTCGTCGCGAGCACGCTCCTCTACGAACGCGCCAGCGAATTCTCCGTCCGCGACGACGAAGCGCGGCGGCTGGCCGAGCATCTGGTCATCGTCCGCCGCCTGGTCGGCGAGGCGCCGCCGCCCGCCCGGCCCCGCTATGCCGAGGAACTGACCACCGACCGCTACATCGTTCGCTGGACACCGGCCGCGCCGGCGTTGCCGCAGAACGGGCCCGCCCCCGACCAGATCCGCGGCCAGGTGATCGCCTGGGAACCCGGACTCGGCGACCAGCAGCTTCGCCTCGCGCTGCTCCGCGTCGGCACCAAGTCGGTCATTACCGGCGTGATGCGGCTGCCCGACCGAAGCTGGATCTATTTCCGCACGCGCGAACCCGTGCGCTCCGCCGGCCTGCCGATCGAGCGGATGGTGGCGGCGCTCATCCCGGTCTTCGCGGTGATGCTGATGGGCGGCCTCCTCATCCGCCGCACGCTCAAGCCGATCCGCGGCCTGACCGGCGCGGTCGAGCGCTACAAGCCCGGCGAGCCGCTGCCCCAACTCGACGAGGCCGGGCCGGCCGAGATTCGCCGGTTGATCGCCGCGTTCAACGCGATGCAGGCGCGCATCCGGCGGCTGATCGACGAGCGCACGCGCGCGCTCGCCGCGGTCGGCCACGACCTGCGCACGCCGCTGGCGCGGTTACGGCTGCGCACCGACGCGATCGCCGACGAGACGCTGCGCCGCGACGTCGCCGCCGACATCGAGGGGATGGAGGCGATGGTCAATTCGCTGCTCGCCTTCCTGGGCGGCGAGGCGGAGCCCGAAGCACCGCGCCGCGTCGACCTGGCGGTGCTGTGCGCCAGCCTCGCCGACGATGCGAGCGACCATGGCCACGACGTCCGGTACGAAGGGCCCTCGCACCTCGAGCATCAGGTCCGTCCGTCGAGCTTCCGCCGCGCGGTCACCAACCTTGTCGACAACGCCGTCCATTATGGCGAGCAGGTCCTCGTCCGGCTGGAAGCGCGCGGCGACGCGGTCTGCCTCCATGTCGAGGACGACGGCCCCGGCATTCCCGAGGACTCGCTGGCGATGGTCCTCGAACCCTTCGTCCGCCTGGACAATGCCCGCGGCCGCGACACCGCGGGCTTCGGCCTCGGCCTCTCCATCGTGGCCCGAGCCGTCGCGACCGAGGGCGGCACGCTAGAGCTGCAGAATCGGGCTGAGGGGGGGCTTAGGGCGACGATCGGGCTCCCGACACCAGCGCGATAAAGGCGCGGAGGTCGGCCAGCATCAGTTCCGGCTCTTCCATTGCGGCGAAATGCCCGCCCCTGGGCATGTCGGTCCAGTGTACGATGTTGAAGGTCTTCTCGGCGAACGAGCGCGGCGGCGGCATGAACACCGGATCGGGAAAGGCCGCAACGCCGGTCGGCACCTGGATGCGAGCGCCGGCCGGAAGCATCCGCGACTTCTCGAGCCGGCTGCCATAGTAGATCCAGGTCGCCGTCACGAACGATGCCGGCGCGATGTAGAGCATGATGTTAGTGAGGAGTTCCTCCTCGGAAAACTTGCTCCAGATGTCGGGGTCGCCATCCGCAGTAGTCGGAAGATCGGCCCACTTGCCGAACTTTTCGAGGATCCAGCCCGCCGCTCCCACCGGGCTGTCGGCCATCGCGACGCCGAGCGTCTGCGGACGGGTTTCCTGCTCGTGAAAGTAGGCGCTCTCCCAATCGGCGATCGCGGCACGCCTGGCGGCGAAGGACTTCTCCTCGTCGGTGGTCGGAACGGCGTCTTCCGCGCGCACGGTCATCATGTTGATATGGATGCCGAGCAGAGCGTCCGGTCGATCATGCGCGGCCCAGGCCGCGACGCTGTGGCCCCAATCGCCTCCTTGAACGAAATAGCGCGCGTCGCCGAACAGTTGGACCATCAGCCCATGCACGAGCGCAGCGGCCCGCCGCGGGCCGATCGGGCGCGTGATCGGGTTGGAGAAGGCGAAACCGGGAAGCGAGGGGACGACGACATCGTGCCCGTCCGCCGCGAGCGGCTCCAACAGGCGCTCGAACTCGAGATACGAGCCCGGCCAGCCGTGGAGAAGCAGGACGGGCGGCTTGGAGCCGTCGCCCTTCATATGCAGGAAGTGGAGGGGCTCGCCCTCCACGTCGGCCATGAAGTTCGGCAGCGCGTTGAGGCGCCGTTCGACCGCACGCCAGTCGTAGCTGTCCCGCCAATACGCGGCGAGCCGCTTGAGATCGCTGATCCCGACCCCCGCCGACCAGCCCCCCGCATCCGGCAGTTGGCGCCAGTCATAAGCCTCGACCTTGGCTCTGATCGCGGCGAGCCGCTCGTCCGGGATGTCGATCGTATAGGGTGAGATCATGATGGTCTCCGAGAGAACGGAACGGCAGCGCGCGACCTTTCTAAAACGCCGTCCTTTGTCCAAACGCGGCCATCGACGGTGCGCCTATCCTGCATCAAAGGCCATCGCCCGCCAGCAATCATTCGTTACATCCCGTCCCCAACCGGAAAGATCCCGCCGTCTATGCCAGGATCGGGCCGGTCCCCCTGTCGGGAATCGGCGAGTGAGGAGGGATTGGCGATGACCGACGCAAACGGATGCGTCCTTGGGCTCGGGGCCGCGGCATGACCGCCGCCGTGCAACAGGCAAAGCCGGGGTTCTTCTCCGGCCTGTTGCCGCCGCTCGGCGGGCTCAAGCAGGACCTGCCCGCCTCGATCGTCGTCGCGCTGGTCGCGCTGCCCCTGTGCCTGGGCGTCGCCCTCGCCTCGGGCGCGCCTTTGTTCTCGGGCCTGATAGCCGGCATCGTCGGCGGGATCGTCATCGGCTTCATGTCGAAGTCGCCGCTGTCGGTCAGCGGCCCCGCTGCGGGCCTGACCGTCATCGTCTTCGACGCGATCCAGTCGCTGCCGAGCTTCCAGGCCTTCACCCTCGCCGTCGTGCTCGCGGGCGCGATGCAGATGCTGTTCTCGCTCAGCCGATCGGGCGTGCTCGCCGAATTCGTGCCGAGCTCGGTCATCACCGGGATGCTCGCGGCGATCGGCCTGATCCTGATCCTCAAGCAGATCCCGCACGCGGTCGGCTATGACGGCGATCCCTCGGGCGAGTTCGCTTTCAGCCAGACCGACGGCATGAACACGCTGTCGGCCCTGTGGTTCTCCTTCACCGACAAGCTGACGATGGGCGCCGTCGTCATCTCGGTGATCTCGATCGCCTTCCTGTTCTGGTGGGATGCCAACCGGCCCAAGGACGGTCCGTTCAAGCTGCTCCCCGGCCCGCTCGTCGTCGTCGCCGGCGCGGTCGGCCTCAACGCACTGTTCGGCACGATCGCCCCCGGCCTTCAGCTCCAGCGCGAGCATCTGGTCGAGGTCCCGATCGCCGAAGGCATTTCGGGCTTCGTCAGCCTGTTCTCGCTCCCCGATTTCGGCCAGGTCGGCAACGCGACCGTCTGGACCGTGGCGATCACGCTGGCGATCGTCGCCAGCCTCGAATCGCTGCTCAGCGTCACCGCGGTCGATGAGCTCGATCCGCAGCGCCGCACCACCGACAAGAACCATGAGCTGTTCGCGCAGGGGACTGGCAACCTCGTCTCCGGCCTGATCGGCGGCCTGCCCGTCACTTCGGTGATCGTCCGCTCGTCGGCGAACGTCGATTCGGGCGCGACCAGCAAGCTGTCGACGATCCTCCACGGCAGCTGGCTGCTGCTCAGCGTCCTCCTGATCCCAGCGATCCTCAACCTGATCCCGCTTGCCGCCCTCGCCGCCGTGCTGATCCAGACCGGCTACAAGCTCACCAAGCCGGCGCTGTTCCTCAAGCGCTGGAAGCAGGGCTACACGCAGTTCGTGCCGTTCGTCGCGACGATCGCGGCGATCCTGTTCACCGACCTGCTCGTCGGGATCGTCATCGGCCTCGCCATCGGATTCGTGTTCGTGGTCGCGCGCAACTTCCGCCCGGCGGTCAGCTTCGTGTGCGACGGCGACGGCCAGAGCTGCATGATCCGCGCCCGCCGCAACCTCTACTTCATCCACAAGTACGAGCTGCAAAAGGCGCTGAACCAGGTGCCGACCGGCGCCGACCTGCTGATCGACCTGTCGTCGACCTCCTATGTCGACCTCGACAATATCGACATCATCAACGCCTTCGTCCGCGGCGCGCCGTTCCGCGACATCAAGGTCTCCGTCCGCGGCGACATCGCCGAAAAGAGCGCGCCGCTCGTCAACGCGCCGCGCCGGGAGCTCGTCCACCTATGAACGACTACAAACTCCTCCTCCTCGCCAACAAGGCGTGGGCCGAACAGCTACGCGAGGAGCGGCCCGACTATTTCGCGCGCCAGGCCGAGGAGCAGAAGCCCAACTTCCTGTGGATCGGCTGTTCCGACAGCCGCGTCGCCCCCGACCAGATCACCAACTCGCCCCCGGGCGTGATGTCGATCCACCGCAACGTCGCCAATCTCGTCTATGAGGAAGACCTCAACCTGATGGCGGTGCTCCAGACCGCCATCGAACGGACCAAGGTCAGCCACGTCATCCTGTGCGGCCATTATGGCTGCGGCGGCGTGGCGCAGGGCTGGAAGCGCGAAGGTCAGGGCGCGATCGGCGAATGGGTCGCGGGCGTCCACGACGTCTATGCCGAGCACCGCGAAGAGGTCGATGCGCTGCCCGAGGGCCAGCGCCTCAACCGCATGGTCGAACTCAACGTGCGCGATCAGCTCGTCCGCCTCGCCCGCCTGCCGCTGGTCCAGGCCGCGTTCGAGCGCGGTCACGAGTTGACGCTCCACGGCTGGGTCTATGACCTGCGCGACGGCATCCTCAAGCCGCTGATGACGATCGACGCGGAGACGCGCCTCGATGCGGTCGAGCGGCCGGAGCCCGTGCTCGTCTGAACCGCTTCGGATCGTCCGGCGGGGCGTATCGCCGCCGGGCGGTCTGCGGGTCGGGAAGCCGCGATCCCCTCCTCGCGGCTTCCCGATCGAACCCTACCAGTCGCCCGCTGCCGCCATCCACACCGACACCGCCGCCGCTGCCGCGGTCTCGGCTCGCAGGATCCGCGGTCCGAGCGAAATGCCGACCGCCGCAGGACAAGTGCGGATCAGGTCGCGCTCGGCGTCGGTAAAGCCGCCCTCCGGCCCCACCAGGATCGCCGCCGGCCCCGGCCGCGCTCGCATCGCCTCGGCCGCCGGCACACCGCCGGTCTCGTCGGCGAAGAACAGCGCCCGCTCGGCGGGCCATGAGCCGAGCAGCGCCGCAAGCTTCACCGGTTCGACCAGCGAAGGCAGCGCGGTGCGCCCGCATTGCTCGGCCGCCTCGATCATGTGTGCGCGCAGCCGGTCGAGGTTGAGGCGGTCGACGATCGTCCGCTGGGTCAGCACCGGCACCAGCCGGTCGACGCCCAGCTCGCACGCCTTTTCCGCGACCCAGTCGATCCGCCCCTTCTTGATCGGCGCGGCGCACAGCCACAGGTCGGGCACCGCCTCACGCTCGCGAAGCCGCTTCGTCACCGCCAGCGTCAGGTCGCGCTTGCGGACGTCACGCGCTTCGGCCAGCCATTCGCCGGTCGCATCGTCGAACAGGCGCACGGGCTCGCCCGGCTTCAGCCGCATCACGCCCGACAGGTAATGCGCCTGTCCGCCGTCGATTGTCAGCACCGCGCCTTCGGAAAGCGGCGTCTCGACGAACAGCCGCGGCGTCGAATCGGGCGGCCAGGCGGGCGTCGCCATTCAGCGGCGGCGCTTGGGTGCGGGCCGGGCAGTATCAGCGACGCGCGTCCAGCGCTGCTCGCGGCAGCCGAAATTGCCGAACAGGCAGCCACGCCCGACCAGGGTGTTGCGCCCCTCCAACCAAACCGAGCCCGAGAAGCTGCGCGCCAGGTCGGGGACATAGACTTCGCCCACCCACTCGCCATCCTCCGGCGTGAAGCCGTCGAAGATGCGCGTGCCGACCAGCTTGTCGGTGCCGCCCGCGGCCGCATCGGCCTTCGCTTTTTCGTTGGCCCAGATGACGGTACCGCACATCGCGTCGCCGCACCGGCTGGCGCGGATATGGACGCTGTTCGATCCGTTGCGCCACACACCCGACCAATCGGGCGCCGACTGGGCGGGCGCAGGTGCCGCGGCGAGCAGCGCGCTCGCCAGAATGGACATCAGCATGAAACGACCTCTTCGAACCATCGGGCGCCCAGATAGGGCCTCACGCCTGAATAGTTGAGTCGGCCTTGCGATCCCTGGGCGGCGGCGTCTTGGGCTTGTAGCGGCAGAGATCGGCGACGACGCAGCGCCAGCATTCGGGCGTCCGCGCCTTGCAGACATAGCGGCCGTGCAGGATCAGCCAGTGATGCGCGTGCAGCCGGAACGGCCCCGGCACCGCCTTTTCGAGCTTGAGCTCGACCGCCAGCGGCGTCTTGCCGGGGGCAAGGCCGGTGCGGTTGCCGACCCGAAACAGATGCGTGTCGACCGCAAACGTCTCCGCCCCGAACGCGACGTTCATGACGACGTTGGCGGTCTTTCGTCCGACGCCGGGCAGCTTCTCCAGCGCGTCGCGGCTGGCCGGCACCTCGCCGCCATGCTCGTCGATCAGCGCCTGGCTCAGGGCGATGACGTTCTTCGCCTTGGTGTTGAACAGCCCGATCGTCTTGATGTGGTCCTTCAGCGCATCCTCGCCCAGCGCGACCATCTTCTCGGGCGTGTCCACTTCCGCGAACAGCCGGCGCGTGGCGCGATTGACGCCCGCATCGGTCGCCTGCGCCGACAGCACCACGGCGACGAGCAGGGTATAGACGTTGACCGATTCAAGTTCGGTCTCGGGGCTTGGATTGGCTTCGGCCAGGCGCCGGAAGAACTCGAAAACGTCGGCCTTCTTCAAAGTCCGAGGACCTGGTCCATCCGGTAACGGCCGGGCGCGCGGCCGGCGAGCCACAGCGCCGCCTTGACCGCGCCCGCGGCGAAGATCGCGCGATCCTGCGCGTAATGGCCGATCTCGATCCGCTCGCCATTGCCGGCGAACACGACATTATGGTCGCCGACGACCGTGCCGCCGCGCAGGCTGGAAAAGCCGATCGTCCCGCGCGCGCGCGCGCCGACCAGGCCGGCACGACCCTGCACGCCCGTTTCCGCGATCGTCGTCTCGCGCCCCGCCGCCGCCGCCTCGCCCAGCATCAGCGCGGTGCCGGAGGGGGCATCGATCTTGTCGCGATGGTGCATCTCGACGATCTCGATGTCCCATTCCTGCCCCAGCTTGCGCGCGGCATCGCGCACCAGCGCCATGATGAGCCCGACCCCGACGGAGGTGTTGCCCGTCTGGAGCACTGCGATCCGCTCGGCTGCGGCATCGATCGCCTCGTGATGATGCGGCGACAGGCCGGTGGTGCCGACGACGATCGGCGTCCCTGCGGCCAGCGCCGCCTCCAGATGCGCATCGAGCGCGGCCGGCGCGGAAAAGTCGACCAGCACGTCGCACTCGCGCGCCAGCGGACCGGGATCCTCGCCCGCATCCACGCCGCCGGCATGCACGCCGCCCAGCGCCGGCATGGCGCCGACGATCGCCTGTCCCATGCGGCCCAGGCTGCCGTAAATGCCGATCCGGTTCATGCGCATCCTCTTGGTTGGTGCGGGGTCTTTGGCATGGGTGAGGGCAGAGGGACAGGGGGCACCGCGTCACCCTCGCCTCCCATTCAGCCGTTCGTCCTGAGTAGCCATTGAGCTTGGCGAAATGGCGTATCGAAGGACCGCCAAGGATGCTTCGATACGCGACTTCGACTTCGCTCAGCCGCTACTCAGCACGAACGGGTGTGGCGAGCGTTACCCGTTGCTCGCCCGCGCCGGCGTGTTCACCCCCATCGACTGGAGATACCGCTTCACGTTGCGTGCCGCCTGGCGCAGCCGCTGCTCGTTCTCGACCATCGCGATCCGCACGAAGCCCTCGCCGTCCTCGCCATAGCCGACGCCGGGTGCCACCGCGACCTTGGCATGGGTGAGGAGTTGCTTGGAAAACTCCAGGCTGCCGAGATGCTTGAGCGCCGGCGGCAAGGGTGCCCAGGCGAACATCGACGCTTTGGGCGCCGGGATCTCCCAGCCCGCGCGGCCGAACGCCTCGACCATCACGTCGCGACGCTTGTGGTAGAGGGTGCGGTTGCGTTCGACGATGTCCTGCGGGCCGTTCAGCGCCGCGCACGCCGCCGCCTGGATCGGCGTGAACGCGCCATAATCGAGATACGACTTCACCCGCGTCATTGCCGCGATCAGCTTCGGGTTGCCGACCGCAAAGCCCATCCGCCAGCCCGCCATCGAATAGGTCTTGGAAAGCGAGGTGAACTCGATCGCCACGTCCTTGGCGCCCGGCACCTCCAGAATCGAGCGCGTCGGATTGCCGTCGAAATAAAGCTCGGAATAGGCAAGGTCGGACAGCACCCAGACCTTGTTCTCCTTGGCCCAGGCGACCAGCCGCTCGTAGAAGGCGAGGTCGACCGTCTCCGCCGTCGGGTTCGACGGATAGTTGACGACGAGGATGCTCGGCCGCGGCACGGTGAACGCCATCGCCCGGTCTAGGCTCTTCCAATACTCCTCGTCCGGCGTCGTCGGCACGCTGCGGATCGTCGCGCCGGCGATGATGAAGCCGAAGGTGTGGATCGGATAGGAAGGATTGGGCGCCAGCACGACGTCGCCCGGCGCGGTGATCGCGGTGGCGAGGCTGGCGAGCCCCTCCTTCGACCCCATTGTCACCACGACCTCGCTCTCGGGATCGACCTCGACCCCGAAGCGGCGCGCATAATAGTTGGCCTGCGCGCGGCGAAGGCCGGGGATGCCCTTCGACTGCGAATAGCCGTGGGCGTCGGGCTTCATCGCCACTTCGCACAATTTCTCCAGCACGTGCGGCGGCGGTGGCAGGTCGGGATTGCCCATGCCCAGGTCGATGATGTCCTCGCCTGCCGCACGCGCCGCTGCCCGCATCGCGTTCACTTCCGCGATGACATAGGGGGGCAGGCGCTTGATGCGGTAGAAATCGTCGGACATTTTCCTCTACTCCTGGGACCGCAACGGGCGATTTCGCGTGTGCGGTGCGTTCGCTATACGGACCGGCACCGCGGACTGCCAGAGGAGAGGAAGATGGCCGACCAACCCGAGGGCAACACCGGGGGCGCCGCGCCCGACCTCAAGGACCTTCAGCACTGGACCTGGGTGCTGGGCCGCATGCAGCAGATGATGATGGAGCATGGCCTCGACCTCATGCAGCCGGCGCAGGGGAGCACCCTGCCCGCGCCGTTCGACCCCACCCCGGTGATCCGCGCACAGGCCGATTTTTGGGCCGACACGATGAAGCTCTGGCAGCGCTTCCTCGACCCCGCCGGCGCCGCCGCGCCCGAGGAGACGCCCGAGCAGGCGCGCGACAAGCGCTTCAAGGCGCCGCAATGGCGCGACGATCCCGTGTTCGACTTCATCCGGCGCAGCTATTTCCTGATCGCCGAGCATCTGGTGAAGGGCGTCGACGCGATCGAGGGCGTCGACCCCAAGCAGAAGGAGCAGATCCGCTTCGCAACCCGCGGCTTCATCGACGCGATGAGCCCGACCAACTTTCCCGCAACCAACCCGCTGGTCCTGGAAAAGGCGATCGAGACCAAGGGCGAGAGCCTGCTCAAGGGTCTCCAGAACATGCTCGCCGACATGGCCAAGGGGCAGCTGACGCAAACGAGCGAGGGCTCGTTCGAGCTCGGCCGCAACATCGCGACGACGCCGGGCAAGGTCGTCAAGCGCACGCCGATGTACGAGCTGATCCACTATGCGCCGACGACGGAAAGCGTCGCCAAGATCCCGCTCGTCATCTTCCCGCCCTGGATCAACCGCTTCTACATCCTCGACCTCACCGCCGAGAAGAGCTTCATCCGCTGGGCGGTCGAGCAGGGTCTGAGCGTCTTCGTCGTCTCCTGGAAGTCGGCGGACGCGTCGATGAAGGACGTGGTCTGGGACGACTTCATCGAACGCGGCCAGATCGACGCGGTCGACACGGTGCGCGAGCTTCTGGACGTGCCCGCGGTCCACACCATCGGCTATTGCGTGGCGGGCACGACGCTTGCCGCGACGCTGGCGCTGCTGACCGCGCGCGGACAGGCGGACAAGGTCGCGTCGGCGACCTTCTTCACCGCGCAGGTCGACTTCAGCCAGGCCGGCGACCTCAACCTGTTCGTCGACGACGAGCAGATGAAGCTGATCGAGACGCTGTCGCCCGAGGGGTTTCTGGACGGGCGGTACATGGCCGCGACGTTCAACCTGCTGCGCGGGCGCGACCTCATTTGGAACTATGTCGCCAACAACTACCTGATGGGCGCCGAATACACGCCCTTCGACCTGCTCCACTGGAACAGCGACGTCACCAACTTGCCGTCGAAGTGGCACCAGAGCTATCTCGCCGACCTTTATCGCGACAACAAGCTGGCGACGCCGGGCGCGATCAGCGTGGCGGGAACGCCGATCGACCTAAGCCGAGTGGCGACGCCAACCTATGTCCAGGCGGGGCGCGAGGATCATATCGCGCCGGCCGAAAGCGTGTGGAAGATCACGCATCATTTCGCCGGGCCGCTGCGCTTCGTGCTTGCCGGATCCGGGCACATCGCCGGCGTCGTCAACCCGCCCGCGGCGGGCAAGTACCAATATTGGATCAACGACGCGAAGGTCGGCAGCCTGGCCGACTTCGTCGCCGGCGCGCGGGAGGTGAAGGGGAGCTGGTGGCCCGACTGGCGCGCGTGGATCGGCTCGCTGGATTCGGAAACCGTGCCCGCTGCGGGTGCGCGCATCCCCGGCGGAGGTACGCTTGCGGCCCTTGAGGATGCACCCGGGAGCTATGTGCGAACCCGCTGAACCAACGCGATAAAACGCCGCTTTTCCACTTTTGTTGCATTGCAACAAAAGTCTTGTGCACTTGCGTCAGATCAAGTAAATGCTGCGCCGCATCCATCATGCGTGAGGCGTAGCCATGGCGATCAAAGGTCCCAAAACGAACCCTCCCCGCGCGGCCGCTCCGCGCGCCAAGATCGTGCCGCCCAAGCCGGTGAAGCCGCCCGTCGCAGCGCCCGCAGAGACGGCGATCGTCGCCGCCGAGGCGCTGAAGGTCGAGACGCCCAAGGCTGCCGCGCCGGTCGCCGCGCCCAAGCCCGCACCGGTCGCCAAGCCAGCGCCCGTGGCAGAGGCCAAGCCTGCGCCCGTCGCCCAGGCGACGCCCGCGCCTGCCCCCAAGCTTCCCGTGGTGGAGGTCGCCGAAAAGGCTGCCGACACCGCCAAGGCGACCGTTCAGAATGTCGCCGAACCGGTCGCAAAGGCCGCCTCGACCCTGGTCGAGGCCGCCACAAACGCCGCGACCGACACCGCCGAGGCCGTGACGGCTGCGGCGGAAACTACCGCCCAGACCGTGCAGAAGGAAAAGCCGCCGATGACCGACATCCGCAATGCCGCCGAGACGACCGCCCAGAAGACCCAGTTCGCGTTCGGCGAGATGAACGACCGCGCCAAGGCCGCGATGGAAAAGAGCGCCAAGCTCGCCGAAGAGATGGGCGATTTCGCCAAGGGCAACCTCGAGGCCGTCGTCGAGTCGAGCCGCATCGCCGCCAAGGGCGTCGAGACGCTGGGCCAGGAAGCCGCCGAGTACAGCCGCAAGTCGTTCGAGCACGCGACCGCCGCGATGAAGAGCTTCGCGTCGGTCAAGTCGCCGACCGAGCTGTTCAAGCTGCAGAGCGACTATGTCCGCTCGGCCTTCGACGCCTATGTCGCCGAAGCGTCGAAGACGACCGAGCACATGCTGAAGCTGTCGAGCGACGCGATGCAGCCGCTGTCGAACCGCATGGCCGTCGCCGCCGAGAAGGTGAAGGTCGTCGCCTGATCGCGCACCCGCGCATCGGACGAACGGATTGGGGGCGGTCGCGATGCGGCCGCCCCTTTTCCGTTTCCGGGCAACGCGGCCCTTGCCCCGATGGGGGGGCATCCCCTATTTTCGGGCGCGATGATGCTTTCCGATCCCCGCATGACCGACGATGACGAACAGGGCGGCGCCGGCGGCAACGGCCCGTCGGTCGGCATTGCCACCCGCACGCGCGAAAAGACCAAGAAGCCGACGCCCTATCGCGTGCTGATGCTCAACGACGATTACACGCCGATGGAGTTCGTCGTGCTCGTCCTCCAGCGCTTCTTCCGCATGAGCATGGAGGAAGCGACGCAGGTGATGCTCCACGTCCACCAGAAGGGCGTCGGGGTGTGCGGCGTGTTCAGCTACGAAGTCGCCGAGACCAAGGTCAGCCAGGTCATGGACTTCGCCCGCGAGAACCAGCACCCGCTGCAATGCACGCTGGAAAAGGCGTGAGAGCCTCTTTCTTCTGATTTCCTTTGTACCCCGGCGAAGGCCGGGGCCCAGTTAGGAAGGCGGAAGTTAGGTCGGCGCGCCCTCAGACCCCGGCCGTAACTGGACCCCGGCCTTCGCCGGGGTACAACCTACCCAGTAGCCCCCCCTCAGATCCCGCCAGCGAAACTCAGGTCGAGCTGCTTGGAATTCGCCGGCACGTCCAGCTTGCCGCTGCTGAACGCGACGCTGGCATTGGGGGCGAGCCGCCGCATCTCGGGCGTGATCGTCCAGCTATAGACGATGCGCCCCTGCGGATCGCGCAGTTCCGCCCGGATGTCGGGGACCGGCTGCGCGCTGCCGCTGGGGTTCGACACCTTGCCCGACACGACGAACAGCTCGTTGCCGCTCGACAGATAGCGCCGCTCGATCGCGCGCTCTGTGAAGCGGAGCGGCGTCTCCGCCCCCGGCAGCGGCAGGCCGAGCTGCGCGGCGATCCCCGGCGCACCGGTGTAGAGGATCGCGCCGGCGCCCAGCAGCATCGACGTTCCCGCGATCGCCGCCGCCATCGTCCAGCGCCGCGCGGGATTTCGCGTCGGCTGGAAGGGCGGCTTGTGCGCGAACGGATCGAAATGCGGATTGTCGATGTTCGGATCGACATAGCTATAGACGCGCTCGGCCGGCGCAGGCGCCGCTTCGGCAACGGGTGCGGGCGCCGCGGCGACGGGCGCAGGATGGGCGGCCTTCGCGACCGGCGCCGGCTGCGGCGCGGCGGGCACGGGCTCGGGTTTCGGCGCGGGCTTGGGCGCCAGCGCCATGACCTGCGGCGGCTGGAACCAGCTATGCTTGCAATGGGCGCAGCGCACCGTCCGCCCCTCCGCGCCGATGGCGGTGTCGGGGACGAGGTAGCGCGTACGGCACTGGGTGCATTCGAGGATCATGTCGGCGACTTTTCAGACCGGACCGACCGGATTGGCCGAACCGAATCTAAACATGATGCACCGCCCGCTGGCAAGCGCTCGAATGGGTTCGGCGACTCAGGCCGGGACGGTGTGACTATCGAGGAACGCCGCGACGCGATCGAGCGAGACGGTGCGGTCCAGATAGGTGGCGCCGATCCCGCGCGTCAGCAGGAAGGGCAGCGTCCCCGCCTCCATCTTCTTGTCGTGGCGCATATGGGCGACGAGCGTCGCACCTGAGGCGTCCACCCCCGCGCTGCGCAGATCGTGCGGCAGGCCGACCGCCTTCAGATGCGCGGCGACGCGATCCGCATCGGCAGGATCGCACAGGCCTTCGGATGCCGAAAAGGCGTAGGCGAGCGCCATCCCCGCCGCCACCGCCTCGCCGTGGAGCAGCCGGTCGGAAAAGCCCGTCTCGGCCTCCAGCGCATGGCCGAAGGTGTGGCCCAGGTTGAGGAGCGCCCGGCGTCCGCTCGTCTCGCGCTCGTCCTCGGCGACGATGCGCGCCTTGGCCGCCACCGAATGCGCGATCGCGACCTCACGCGCCTCGATATCGCCGGCGAGCAGCGCCTCGCCATTCGCCTCGCACCAGGCGAAGAAGCCCGCATCGTCGATCAGCCCGTACTTGACCACCTCGGCATAGCCCGAGCGCAGCTCGCGCGGCGGCAGCGTTTCGAGCACAAGCGGGTCGATCAGCACGAAGCTCGGCTGGTGAAACGCGCCGACCAGGTTCTTGCCGGCGGGCGTGTTGATCGCGGTCTTGCCGCCGACCGAGCTGTCGACCTGCGCGAGCAGGCTGGTCGGCACCTGGACGAAGCGGCAACCGCGCTTCAGGATCGAGGCGGCGAAGCCGACCAGGTCGCCGATCACCCCGCCGCCGAGCGCAATCACGTGATCCGACCGCTCGATCCCCATGTCGAGCAGCCGGTCCATGACGAAGGCGAGCATCTCCCAGCTCTTCGACCCTTCACCCGCGGGCACGACGATCGCCTGCGTCTCGATCCCGACGGCATTGAGCGATTCGCGCAGCGCGTTAAGCTGCGCCTTCAGATTGGCGTCGGTGACGATCGGCATCGGCCGGCCCTTGGCCAGCGGCGCCAGCAGCTCGCCGCTGCGGGCGAGCGCGCCCGCCTCGATCAGGATGTCGTAGCCGCGGGTCCCCAGCGCCACATGCACGCTCGTCATTTCTCGATCGCCTCCAGGATGGCGTTCACCGTCGCCTCGTGCGGCGCGTCGTAGCTTGTCACGTGGATCGGCGCGAGCGCGTAGAAGGGATTTCGCTGTGCCGCCAGATCGGTCAGCACCGCCAGCGGATCGCGTCCGCGCAGCAGCGGCCGCGTGTCGCGCCGGCTGACGCGTTGGGCGAGCACCCGCGGCTCGGCATCCAGCCACACCGCCAGCGCCGACTCCAGGATCAGCGCGCGCGTCTCGTCGTTGATGAACGCGCCGCCCCCGGTCGCGATCACCTTGGGCCGGCCGTCGACCAGCCGCGCGATCACCCGCCGCTCGCCATCGCGGAAATAGGGTTCGCCGAACCGCTCGAAGATGTCGGCGATCGTCATCCCGGCCGCCGCCTCGATCTCATGGTCGGCATCGACGAAGGGCAGGCCCAGCCGCACGGCCAGGCGGCGGCCGACGGTCGACTTGCCCACGCCCATCAGCCCGACCAGGACTATCGGACGGTCAAAGCGTTTGGCGCGGGCGGGATCACGGGTTTGCAGCATTTGCGCGGGGGCTATACAGCGCCCCCTCGCCTCGGGCAAAAGCCCGGCGCGACCGACCGCCCGAAAGGATTGCCGCTCCCGTGTCCCGTTCGCTTGTGCCCCGTCCGCTCGTCATCCTGTTCGTCATTCTGCTGGCGCTGGCGGGCCTTCTCGCGTTCCTGGCGGGCCGCACGACCGAAAAGCCGCCGGTCACGGTCGAGAAGCCGGTCGCGCTCGAGAACCTGGCGAACTGACGCCGATGCGCGGGCGCTGGGCCGCATCGCTTGGCGCGATCGCGCTGGCGGCGACCGGCGCGTCGCTGGCCGCCCGGTCGCTGAGCGCGCAGTCGCAAGATCGCGACGCGCCCGAATCGCTGCTGCCAGAGGGGTTCGGCGACCCCGCCCCGCCGCCGCCGCCGCAGGATCGGCCCCAGCAACAGCAGGCACCGACCACCCCCGCACCCGCGCCGGTGCGCCGCCCGGGTGAGATCGTCCAGCCGCTTCCCGGCCTGCCGACCGCGCCGGGGCTGCCCGCGCCCGGCCCGACCCCGACGCCCACCCCCACCGCGACGCCGCTGACCCCGGCCGAACTCCTCCAGTACGACCTGCCCGACTATGCCCGCCGCTCGACGGCGCGGGTCGGCGCGATCGGGCTGGCGGAAGGCGGGATGCCGGCAAACGCGTTCGGCAATGCCGATGGGCGCTTTCTGCAAGGCCTGATGCGACGCCTCGACGCGCCGATCGCCTCACGCTGGCTATCGATCACGTTGAGGCGCATGCTCGTCTCGCGCCTCGACACGCCGGTGCAGGTGAACGGCGCGGACTTCGCGGCCGAGCGCGCCTGGCTGCTGCTGCGCATGGGCGAGGCACAGGCGGCGCGCGACGTCGTCAATGGCGTCGATACCGAGAATTTCACCCCCAAGCTCGACCAGGTGGCGATGCAGGTCGCGATGGCGACCGCGGACCCGGCGATGCTCTGCCCGCTCCAGCCCTTCGCGATGGCGCGCTCGCGCGACACCGGCTGGCGGCTGGCGGAGGCGATGTGCGCGGGGCTGGCCGGCGAGCCATCTAAGGCCGGGCGGCTGATCGACGCGGCGCGGCGCCAGCGCGCGGCGACGGGCATCGACCTGTTGCTCGCCGAAAAGGTGCTGGGCGCGGGCGCACAAGGCCGCCGCGCGGTGACGATCGAGTGGGACGGCGTCGACCGGCTGTCGGCCTGGCGCTGGGGTCTGGCCACCGCCTCCGGCGTGGCGGTGCCCGACAACCTTATCACCACCGCCGGGCCGCAGGTACGCGGCTGGGCGGCGCGTGCGGCGGGCATCGCACCGGCGCTGCGCCTGCGTGCCGCCGACTGGGCCGCGTCGCAGGGCGTGCTCTCCAATCTCGCGATGGTCGACCTGTGGGGCCAGATCGAGGACGCGGAGGAAGCGAGCAACAGCGATTCGAGCGTCGCGCGCGACCTGCGCGCCGCCTATACCAGCGCCGACATGGGCGAGCGCGTGTCGCTCCTCACCCAGCTCTGGTCGGAGGCCTCGGACCCGCGCCAGCGTCATGCGCGCATGGTCCTCGCCGCCCGCGCCGCCGCGATGGTCCGCCCGTCGGAGGCGCAGGCCGGCGCCGCCGGCGATCTGGTCGCGGCGATGCTGACCGCCGGGCTCGACCGCCCCGCCGCGCGCTGGCGCGCCGTCGTCGAGCCGTCGAGCCACGCCTGGGCGCTGATCGCGCTCACCGATCCCGATTTGCCTGGCCGGCTCGGCTCGGGCGAGGTCGACGGCTATCGCGGCACCTCCCACGAGCGCCGCGCGCAGATGTTCTTCGCGGGCATCGCCGGCCTGGGCCGCATGGACGAGGGCAGCATCCCCAGCCTCGCGCAGAGCTTCGGCGTCGCGATCGGGGCGGAGAATGGCTGGGTCCGCGCGATCCGCACCGCGGCCGAGCGGCGCGAGCCCGCCACCGTGGTGCTGCTCGCCGCGGTCGGCATGCAGACGCCCGACTGGCGCGGCGTGTCGCCCGCCGCGCTGTTCCACATCGTCGCGGCGCTCCGCCAGGTCGGGCTTGAGGGCGAAGCGCGGATGATCGCCGCGGAGGCGGTCTCCCGCACGTGAGCGCGGAGGACGAAGAAACCCAGTGCTCCCGCGCAGGCGGGAGCCCAGAGCCAAGCAGAGCAACACCCGTTGAGGACAACAACGCTGGGCTCCCGCCTTCGCGGGAGCACATACGTGGAAGCGACGCCGCCCTAATTGATCGCTTCCTCGAGATGCTCGCGGCCGAACGCGGCGCGGCGCGCAACACGCTCGCCGCTTACGGCACCGACTTGCGGCTCGCGTCGCAGGCGCTTGGCGGACACCTCGGAGATGCCGATGCCGCCGCGATCGGCCGGCTGGCGGACGGCTGGGACGCGCTCTCCCCCGCCACCGTCGCGCGAAAGGCGGCGGCGCTTCGGCGCTTCTTCGGCTTCCTCGTGGACGATGGCTTGCGCGCGGACGATCCCTCCGACGCGCTTCCGCGCCCCGGCACCCGCCGCGCGCTCCCCAAGATTTTGTCGGCGGCAGAGATCGACCGCCTCTTCGCCGCGATCGACGACCGGCTGAAGCGCATGCCGCCCGACCCGCTCGACCTTCGCCTCTCCGCGCTGTTCGAGCTGCTCTACGGCTCGGGGCTGCGCGCGACCGAGCTCGTCTCGATCCCGCGCGCCGCGATCCATCCCGACCGGCCGTTCCTGATCCTCAAGGGCAAGGGCGGGCGCGAGCGACTGGTGCCGATCTCCGACCGCGCGCGTGCCGCCGTCGCCGCATGGCGCGCGAATGTTCCCGAAGATGCCACGTGGCTGTTCCCCTCGGGCAAGAGCCACCTGTCGCGCGTCCGGCTCTACCAGCTGGTCCGCGCGCTCGCCGCCGCGGCGGGGATCCCCCCCGACCGCGTCAGCCCGCACGTGCTTCGCCACGCCTTTGCCACCCACTTGCTGGAAGGCGGGGCGGACCTGCGCGCGCTTCAGGCGATGCTCGGCCATGCCGATATCGCGACGACCGAAATCTACACGCATGTCGACAGTCGGCGCCTGGTCGAGCTCGTCAACCAGCGCCATCCGCTGGCCGAGCTCATGCCCCCAAGTTGACGCCGAACCCCGCGGGGCCTAACCGCGCGGGCCAATGGCTAGCTTTCTGGACTTCGAAAAACCCATCGCCGAGCTGCAGGCGCGGATCGACGAGTTGCGCGACACCGCCGCCGAGGGCGAGGTCGACATCGACGCCGAGGTTGCGCGCATCCAGGCCAAGTCCGACAAGCTGCTGCGCGAGACCTATTCGCGGCTGTCGCCCTGGCAGAAGACGCAGGTCGCCCGCCATCCCGAGCGGCCGCACTTCAAGCATTATGTCGCCGCGCTGATCGAGGAATTCATGCCGCTGGGCGGCGATCGCGCCTTTGCCGATGATGCGGCGATCATCGGCGGTCTGGGGCGCTTCCGCGGGCGGCGCGTGATGGTGATCGGCCATGAAAAGGGCGACGATACCGCCAGCCGTCTTCGCCACAATTTCGGCATGGGCAAGCCCGAGGGCTATCGCAAGGCGATCCGCCTGATGCAGCTCGCCGACCGGTTCGGCCTGCCCGTGGTCACCCTGGTCGACACCTCCGGTGCCTTCCCCGGTGTCCAGGCGGAGGAACGCGGTCAGGCCGAGGCGATCGCCCGCGCAACCGAGGCTTGCCTCAATCTGGGCGTGCCGCTCGTCGCCTCGATCCTGGGCGAAGGCGGATCGGGCGGCGCGGTGGCGCTCGCGTCTGGCAACACCGTCATCATGATGGAGCATGCGGTCTATTCGGTGATCTCGCCGGAAGGTTGCGCTTCGATCCTGTGGCGCACCGCCGACAAGGCCGCCGACGCCGCCGAAGCGATGAAGGTCACCGCGCAGGACCTGATGGCGCTCGGCGTCATCGACCGCGTCGTGCCCGAGCCGCTGGGCGGCGCCCACCGCGACGCCGCCGCCGCGATCACCGCGCTTGGCGACGCGATCGAAGCCTCGCTCGCCGCGCTGGAAGGCCAGACGCCCGAGGCGCTGAAGAAGGCGCGCCGCGAGAAATTCCTGAAGATGGGGCGCGGAGCATAACATTTCCGCTTCGTCACCCCGGACTTGATCCGGGGTCCCGCTTCTTGGCCTCCGACGAAAGAAAGAAGCGGGATCCCGGATCAAGTCCGGGATGACGATTGATGAGGCTCAAGGCTGCCCGGACCTTTCGACCGTGCTTGCACCCGCCGGCCGCGGACGCCACCTTGGGCGTATGGCCAAGCTCACCGTCCTTCACGATGGCGCCTGCCCGCTTTGCGCGCGCGAGATCGCGTTGATGCGCCGGCTCGACACGCGCGGGGCGATCGCGTTCGTCGATGCCGCCGATCCCGCCGCCAGCTGCCCGATCGATCGGCGCGAGGCGCTCGCCCGCTTCCACGCCATCGAGGACGGCCGCGTGCTGAACGGCGCCGCGGCGTTCGCGGCAATGTGGCGGGCGATTCCGCTGCTTAGTCCGCTGGGTCAGTGCGCGCGGCTGCCGGGTGTGCTGCCGCTGCTCGACGCGCTCTACGATCGCTTCCTCCGCGTTCGCCCGCGATTGCAGCGGTGGCTGGCATGAGGCCGACGCCCGTTCCCGTCGGCCCCGGCCAGGAAAGCGTCTGGACCTATCCGCGCCCCGCCATCGCCGAGCCAACGATGCGCCATCTGGTCGTCCGCCATCGCGGCGTCACCATCGCCGAAACCCGCGCCGGCATCCGCACGCTGGAGACGAGCCACCCGCCGAGCTACTATTTCCCGCGCGGGGACGTGGCGACGGCCCTCCTCCGCCCCGCCACCCACCGCAGCCTGTGCGAATGGAAGGGTCAGGCTCGCTATTTCGACGTCCATGTCGAGGGGGAGGCGATTGTCGAGGGCGCGTGGAGCTATGCGCAGCCGACCCGCGCCTTTGCGATGCTGGCGGGGCACATCGCCTTTTACCCGCATCTGTTCGACACCTGCCTGGTCGATGGCAAGCGCGCAGTCGCGCAGCCCGGCGGCTTCTATGGCGGCTGGGTGACCGCCGACCTTGCCGGGCCGTTCAAGGGCGGGCCGGGCACGCAATTCTGGTGAGCGATGCGCCGATCCCCGCCGCGTCGCTGATCGTGCTGCGCCCCGCCACTGGCGGCCCCGAAGTGCTGATGGTCGAGCGTGGCGCCACCCTCGCCTTTGCCGGCGGCGCCCTGGTGTTTCCGGGCGGGCGCGTCGATCCCGGCGACCGCGCGCTTGCGGCCCGGTTCGGCGGCGAGCCGGACGACACCGTGGCGCGCATCGCCGCAATCCGCGAAACGATCGAGGAAGCGGGGCTGGCGATCGGCCTCGACCCCGCGCTCGCCCGCCATCGCGACGCGCTGCTCGCGGGCGAGCCGGTCGAGACGCTGCTGCCCGCCGCTGCCTTCGACCTCGCCGCGCTCACGCCCTTCGCGCGCTGGCTGCCGCTCGGCCTGCCGCACCGCATCTTCGACACGCGCTTCTATCTCGCGCGCGGCGACGGTAAGCCCGTGGTCGATGGCGTGGAGAATGTGCGCGCCTTCTGGGCGCGCCCGGCCGACGTGCTGGCGGGCGGCGGCAAGCTCATCTTCCCCACCCGCCGCAATCTCGAACGGCTGGCGCAGCACCCCGACATCGACGCGATCTTCGCCGACGCCGCCCGGCATCCGGTGCGCACGATCACCCCGACGATCGAGGATCGCGGCGGCGTGCCGCATCTCTGCATTCCCGACGATCTCGGCTATCCGGTCACCGCCGAACCGATGGCGAGCGCCCAGCGCGCATGAGCGAGGTCCGCCGCATCGTCACCGCGGTGCTGATCGCGGCTTTGCTGCTCGCTGCGGCGTTCGCGCTCTATGCCTGGGTGAAAAGCCGGCCGCAGGACCTGCCCTGGACGAAGCTCGATCTCGGTCAGCCGATCGGGCTGTTCACCGGGCGGAAGCTCACCGGCCTGACCCAGGATTTCGGCCAGTGCCGGCGACTGCTCGACAAAGCCGGCGTCCGCTACACCGTGCTCGCGCCGGTGGAGGCGGGGGCGTCCTGCGGCTATCGCGACGCGGTGCGCTTCGCGAGCGGCGGCGCGCGGCGGATCGGCTTTTCGCCCGCCAATCTCGGCGTCTCCTGCCCCGTCGCCGCATCGCTGGCGATGTGGGAATGGAACATCGTCCAGCCCGCCGCCGAGAAGCATTTCGGCGCGCGCGTGACGCGGATCGATCATCTCGGCAGCTACAACTGCCGGCGAATGTATGGCCGCGACACGGGCGACTATTCGGAGCACGCCACCGCCGACGCGGTCGACATCGCCGGCTTTCGCCTGAGCGACGGCACCCGCGTCAGCGTGCTCGGCGACTGGAAGAACGAAGGGGCCAAGGGCGCGTTTCTGCGCGAAGTGCGGACGGGCGCCTGCGACCTGTTCGCGACGGTGCTGTCGCCCGACTACAACGCCGCCCACGCCGACCACTTCCACCTGGATCAGGCCGAACGCGGAGAGAGCGGCTGGCGCGCGTGTCGGTAGCCTCGAGCTTTTGAAAACCCGTTCGTGCTGAGCTTGTCGAAGCACGTGGGAGGCGCCCCGCCTGTGACCCGGGCTTCGACAGGCTCAGCACGAACGGGGGTTGGGGTCACCGCCCCAGCAGATGCTCCACTAACGCCCCCAGCGTCCGGAACGACTGGAGCCGCATGCCGCCATCCTCGGTCCCCGGTGATGTCGCCGCCAGCGCGCGCTGGAAGCCGAGCTTCGCCGCTTCCTTCAGCCGCAGGTTCGCGTGCGCCACCGGCCGCACCTCTCCCGACAGCGCGATCTCCCCGAACGCCACCGCATCGATCGGCACCGCGCGTTCGCTCAGCGCTGAGACGAGTGCCGCCGCGACCGCCAGGTCCGCCGCCGGATCGGACAAGCGATAGCCGCCGGCGATGTTGAGATAGACTTCGGCCGATGAGAAGCTGAGCCCGCACCGCGCCTCCAGCACCGCCAGGATCATCGACAGCCGACCGCTGTCCCAGCCCACCACCGCACGCCGCGGCGTCGCACCGCTCGCCAGCCGCACGGTCAGTGCCTGCACCTCGACCAGCACCGGGCGCGTGCCCTCCAGCGCGGGGAACACGACGGTGCCCGTCACGCCCTCGTCACGGCTTGTCAGGAACAGGCTGGAGGGGTTGGCGATTTCGGAGAGCCCCTGCGTCTCCATCGCGAACACGCCGATCTCGTCGGTGCCGCCGAAGCGGTTCTTGATCGCGCGCAAAATCCGGTACTGGTGGCTGCGCTCGCCCTCGAACGCGAGCACGGTGTCGACCATGTGCTCCATGACCCGAGGACCGGCGAGACTGCCGTCCTTGGTGACGTGGCCTACCAGCACCACCGCCGTCCCGCGCTCCTTGGCGAAGCGGATCAGCTCGCCCGCCGCCGCGCGCACCTGACTGACAGTGCCGGGGGCGCCCTCGATCAGGTCGGAATGCATCGTCTGGATCGAATCGATGACGAGCAGGTCGGGCGGCCCCGCCCCGCCAAAGGTCGTCAGGATATCGCGGACCGAGGTCGCGGCGGCCAGCTGCACAGGCGCGTTGCCGAGGCCGAGGCGCCGCGCGCGCAGCCGCACCTGGTCCGCCGCCTCCTCGCCCGAGACATAGGCGACGCGCTTGCCCGCCAGCGCCAGCTTGGCCGTCGCCTGAAGCAGCAAGGTCGACTTGCCGATGCCGGGATCACCGCCGATCAGAGTCGCCGAACCCTCGACAAACCCGCCGCCCAGCGCCCGGTCGAGCTCGGCGATCCCCGTCGCCATCCGCTCGGGCAGCGCGACGTCGGTGTCGAGCCCCGAGAGCAGGATCGCGCGCCCGCCGGACTGGAGATTGTGCTTCTGCTGGAACGGCGTGACCGCAACCGGCGCTTCCTCGACCAGCGTGTTCCACTCGCCGCAATCGGTGCATTGCCCCGCCCATTGCGACGTCACCGACCCACAGGCCTGACAGACATAGCGCTTGCGGGGCTTGGCCATGCCGGCGGCGTAGCAGCGGCGGAACGAAAAGGGAATATGCCCGTCGCGCCGTGCCTACATCCGGAAGCGCAGCGTGCCGCCGATCGCTCGGCGGCGGAGATCGCGGCGTCGGAGCGCAATCGCGGCCGCCTGCACGGAATCTGCACGCCATGCCCACGCGATCGGCACCGCCCGGACCGGCACGCGTCGACCGCCATCGCTCAGAACCACTGATCGAAGGAGGTCGGCATGGTTCTCAACGACTCGATGCGACGCGCAACGTTCCTGGCCAAGATCGTCGGTGCCGTCGCACTGATCGGCCTGGCCGACTTCCTGTTCTATGGCGAGGAGCCGGGATGGACGTTGGGTGGCTTCGCGCTGGCATGGGCGGCGGTGCTCGCGCTCGTGCGCCGGGACGTCCGTCGGAGCGGCCCCGCCCGCTCTGCGCTCGCCGGCGCGGCGCTGTTCGGTGCGGCGATGATCGACGATCCCGGTCCGCTCGACTGGGTGCTCTTCTGGACCGCGATCGCTTCAGCCGCGCTGCTGCCGCTTGGCCGCTTCGATCACGCGATTAACTGGGTCGGCGGCCTGCTCGTCCACGCGGTGCGCGGGCTGGCGACGCCCGTTCGCGACCTCAGGCGGTTGATGCGACCCCGGCGCCCTGCCGGCAGATCCAAGTTCCGCCACGTGGCCGCGACTCTAGCGCTGCCGGTCATCGGCGGCGGCGTGTTCCTGATGCTGTTCGCCGCGGCCAATCCGCTGATCGCCAATGCATTCGCCGCCATCCGGTTTCCGGATGTCGGGACGGGCATGCTGCACCTCCTCTTCTGGTCGATCGTCCTGCTGGCGATCTGGCCCGGCTTTCGGCCAGCGCGCGCCGTTCTGCACGACCGCGGCACGTTACGCGATCAAGGCTCGCTGCCATCGATCCCGCTCTTGCCTCTCATCCTGTCGCTGGTCACGTTCAATGCGGTCTTCGCGATCGAGAACGTTCTCGACCTCGTCTTCCTGTGGAGCGGCGCGCCGCTTCCCGCCGGCGTCACGCTTGCCGATTATGCGCATCAGGGCGCCTATCCGCTGATCGTCACGGCGCTGCTCGCCGCCGGCTTCGTCCTGATCGCGGCGCGGCCGGGCAGCGCGGCGGCGGCAAGTCCGCTGGTCCGGCGTCTGATCGTGCTCTGGGTCGCGCAGAATTTGTTGCTTGTGGCATCCAGCATCCATCGGACGCTGGACTATGTCGCCGCCTATTCGCTGACCGGATTGCGGATCGCCGCGCTGGGCTGGATGGGGCTGGTCGCGGTGGGGCTCGTGCTCATCACGTGGCGGATGCTCGCCGGTCGAACGACGCGCTGGCTGATCAACGCCAACACGCTCGCCGCGGGCGTCCTGCTCACGGCTGCTGCCTTCAGCAACCTGGGCGCGATCGCCGCGACCTGGAACGTCCGCCACGCCAGCCGGGGCGAGGACCTTGACCTCTGCTATCTCGGCAGCCTTGGCCCGTCTGCGCTGCTGCCGTTGATCGAGCTTGAAGCGCGCGCCGGCGGGCCGGTGCTACGCGACCGCGCCGCCTTCCTTCGGGCGCGGGCAATGCGCACACTCGAACTGGACCAGGCAGACTGGCACCGCTGGACCTGGCGGGGCGCCCGCCGGCTCGCGGCGGCGCGCGAGCGGCTGGGCAGCGACGCGGCGGTGCCGCGAAAGGCGCAATGGGGCCGCGACTGCGACGCCGCGCCCAACCGTCCGCCGGAGGACGTCTCCGCGCCGCCTGTCCGGCCGACACCCACCCCGTTGACGAAGCGCCAGCGACCATGATCCTGTGCCCCATGCCCCGCACGATCCTGATCGCCGACGACGACCCGCATATCCGGCAACTGCTCGTCTTCGCGCTTGCCAAGGCCGGGCTCGACACGATCGAGGCGGAGGATGGCGAGGTTGCGCTGGCGATGGCGGAGGCGCAGCACCCCGATCTGGTCATCCTCGACATCAACATGCCGCGGATGGACGGGCTGGAGGTCTGCCGCCGGCTGCGCGCATCGGGCGAGCTGCCGATCCTGTTCCTGTCTTCGCGCGATGACGAGATCGATCGCGTGCTGGGCATCGAACTCGGCGCCGACGACTATGTGGTCAAACCCTTCTCCCCGCGCGAGGTGGTGGCGCGGGTCATGGCGATCCTGCGCCGGACTCAGGCGCATCCGCCCGCCGCCGACCGCGCCGGTCCCCTCATCCGGCACGATCGGCTGACGATCGACGTCGAAGGATGGCAGGCGCAGTGGAACGGGGCGGAGGTGCCGCTGACGGTCACCGAATTCTCGATCCTGCGCACGCTGGCGGTGATGCCCGGCAAGGTGTTCAGCCGCGATGCAATCATTGACCGGCTGCATGGTCCGGGCTTCGCCGTCACCGACCGCACGATCGACAGCCATGTCCGCAACCTGCGCGCCAAGTTCGCCGAGCGGGGCGGCACCGACCTGATCGAGACGCGGCCGGGCATCGGCTATCGCCTGGGGGCGTGCGCCGGCGCGGTCGGGTGATCGGCGCCGCGAAGCGCTGGGCCAAACGGCACTGGCCGCGCCTGAGCCTGCGAACCTATCTGTTCGCCAGCTTCTTCCTGGTGGCCGCGCTGCCCGGCGTCGGCGCGGTCGCATTGCGCGTCTATGAGAACACGCTGGTCCGCCAGACCCAGGCCGAGCTCGTTGCGCAAGGCGCCGCGCTGGCCGCGGCTGCCGCGGTGCTCTGGCCTCTGGGCGCCGAGGGCCGGCAAGTCACCAAAGTCGGGGTGGAGGCCGACCCTTATAGTCTGCTCCCCGACGATACGATCGACCTGAGCAACGCCCCGATCTTCGCCGAACGGCCGGCGCCGAAACCGGCACCTCTGCCGATGGGCGACAGCCGAACCGCCGCCACCAGGCTCCGCCCGGTCCTGGACGCCACGCGTCGCGAGACCTTGGCATCGATCATCCTGCTCGATCGCGACGGCCGAATCGTCGACGGAACGGCGGTGCGCGGCAGCTATGCGGCGCTGCCGGAGGTCGCAGCGGCACTGGATGGAAGGGCGTCGACCGTGTTGCGGCGGAACGCGGACTATCGCGCGGTGTATCGCTTCGAGTGGCTGTCAAGCGCCGCGGCGCTTCGCGTCCACCATGCGCGCCCGATCATTGTCGACGGTCGGGCGGTCGGCGTGCTGCTGCTCTCGCGCTCCTCGCGGTCGCTGTTCGTCGGCCTCTATCAGGACTGGGGCAAGATCGCGATCGGCGTGCTGCTGATCCTCGCCGCGCTCGTGCTGCTGTCCGGCATCCTCTCGCGCGCGATCGCCCGCCCGATTGATGCCCTGCGCGCTACGTCTAGGAGCCTCGCCGCAGGTCAGGGCCATGTGCCGCCGATCCCCCCGACCGCGGCGATCGAGATCCAGGACCTGTTCCGCGACTTTTCCGCCATGGCCGGCGCGATCGAGGTCCGGTCGCACTATCTGCGCGACTTCGCCCATGCGGTCAGCCACGAGTTCAAGACGCCGCTTGCAGGAATCCGCGGCGCGCTCGAACTGCTTCAGGATCATGCCGATACGATGTTGCCGGAGGATCGCCGACGGTTCCTGGCCAATGCGGACGCCGACGCATCCCGCCTGACGCTGCTGGTCTCCCGCCTTCTCGAGCTCGCGCGCGCCGACATGACGGTGGCGAGCGAGGCAGAAGTGGCGGACGTCGTCGCCGTCGCGCGCACGGTTGCGAGTGCCCTGCGAACCCGATCGACGGACATCGTCATCGAGGCAGATGCAGATACCGTTCTCGCACGCGCGCCCGCCGCGACCCTCGACGCCGTGCTGACGACCCTGGTCGAAAACAGCGTGCAGGCGAGCGCCAACCGGGTGGCGCTCCGCATCAAGGGCGGCGACGAGGTCACCGTCACCGTCACCGATGACGGCAGCGGCATCCCCGAAGCCGATCGACGCCGCATCTTCGAACCCTTCTTCACTTCCCGGCGCGGACGCGGCGGCACCGGCCTCGGCCTGCCGATCGCCAAGTCGCTGATCGCGGGCGTCGGCGGCACGCTCGTGTCGCTCGACAGCGATCAGGGTGCTGCCTTCCTCGTCCGCGTGCCGGGCGCCGGCCGCGCGCATTAAAGCGTCCGCGTCGCGCGACCATCCCGCGGAAAATGCTTCCGAAATCGGAAGCAAAGCCTCTCGCTTGGAGCCCCGCGCTTTGTTCGGAGACATGGCTACGGGAGGTAAACGCGCCGTGAAACGCTCCATCGCATCCTTCGCAATCGTGGCGGGCTTCGGTGCCGTCATGCTGCCCGGCGAGGCGGCGGCTCAGCAGAGCACGCAGTTCCAGGTCTCGATGACGATCCAGGCCGAATGCCGGCTGACTTCGGCCAGCGACCTCGCCTTTGGCAACACCGGCGTCATCCAGACCGCGATCACGTCGACCAGCACGATCGGCGTCCAGTGCACCAACACCACGCCCTATAACATCGGCCTCAATGCCGGTGCGGGCTCGGGCGCGACCGTGGCGGCGCGGCGAATGACGTCGGGCGCCGGTGCGACCGTCACCTACGAACTATTCCGCGATCCCGCGCGCTCGCAGATCTGGGGCAATACCGCCGGCACCGATACGCTGGCCGGGATCGGCAACGGCGCGGTGCAGACGCTCACCGTCTATGGCCGCGTCCCCGCCCAGACCACGCCCGCCGCGGGCAGCTACACCGACACGGTGCAAGTGACGGTCACCTACTGAGAACCGAGCGGAGATCGCGAATGAAGAAAGCAATGATCGCCGCCGCGCTCCTGCTCCCCCTCCCGACCGCGGCGATGGCGTCGGACATCCGCGTGGCGCCCGTCGCCATCGATCCGTTGCCGGGCGCGCGCACGACGTCGCTGACGCTCAGCAACGCCGAGCAGCGGCCCGTCCGCGTCCAGGTCCGCGTGATGAAATGGACGTCGAAGGACGGGGTCGACGTGCTGGCACCGACCGACGAGGTCGTCGCCAGCCCGCCCTTCTCCACGCTCGCGCCGCAGCAGCAATATCTGATCCGCGTCGTCCGCACGGCCAAGGCGGCGCCGGTGGGTGAGGAATCCTATCGCGTCCTGATCGACGAGGTGCCCGATCCTGCCGATGCGCGACCGGGCACGGTAAACCTGGTCGTGCGCCAGTCGATCCCGGCGTTCTTCTCCGACGTGCCGCGCCGCACCCCCGACGTCGCCTGGCGGATCGACCGATCGAACGGCGGCGCGGCGCTGGTCGGGCGCAACAAGGGCAATCGCCGCCTGCGCATCGCCGATCTTCAGCTGATCGCCGGCGGCCAGCAGCTGCTCTCGCGCGCGGGTCTGGTCGGTTATGTCCTTGCGGGATCGGAACTGCGCATCCCGCTGGATGCCGGTACCACCGTTCCGAGCGGATCGGACCTGCGGATGCGGGCGGTGTCGGACGGCGGCCCGATCGAGGTCTCCCTTGCGACGCAGCCGCGCGCGTGACCTCGCATGGCCGCTCCTCGCCACGCTGTTCTGCGTCCAAGTGGCGCAAGCGCAGGACGGCGGCAGCTTTCGCATAGGGGTCGATGTGGATCCCGAGCGCCAGCTTCAGGCGCTCCAGCTGGAGGTTTATCTGAACGAGCATCCGACCGGCTTCGTCGCGTCGTTCACGCGTCGCCCGGACGGCCAGTTCAGCTCGCCCGCCACCGAGCTCCGCACGCTCGGCGTCCAGTTGCCGGACGATGCGGATGCCGGCGACGTGCCGCTCGAGCGCATTCCGGGGCTTCGCTACCGCTATGACGAGGCCAAGCAGATCATGTGGCTGGTCGCCGGCCCGACGCTCCAGCGCCCGACGCTGATCGACGGTCGCCAGGTAGTCCGCGGTGAAGCAGCCCCTGCCCGGCCACCGCTCGGCGCGGTGCTCGACTACACCTTGTTCGCCAGCGCCGACAACAGCGCGGTCGGGCCGCGCTTCACCGGCGCATCGGGCGCGTTCGGCGTCCGGGTGTTCGGCCCGTTCGGCTTGTTCGAGAACAGCGCCATCGGCCTTTTGTCGGACGGGATGCGCTTCACCCGCCTGTCGAGCACCTACAGCTATGAGGATCCCGGGCGGCTGATCACGCTGCGGGCGGGCGACACGATCAATGGCGGCCATGCATGGACGCGGCCGATCCGCATGGCCGGGCTTCAGGTCCAGCGCACCTTCGGGTTGCGCCCCGACCTCGTCACCATGCCGGTCCCGCGCCTCCTGGGCAGTGCGGCGGCGCCCTCGACCCTCGACCTGTTCATCGACCGGGTGCGCGCGCTCAGCGCCGACGTGCCGGCCGGTCCCTATGCGGTGATGCACCCGCCTGTCGTTCAGGGCGCGGGCGTCGCCACGGTCGTCGTGCGCGACGCGCTGGGCCGCGAAACCGTGTCGAGCGCCCCCTTCTATGCCTCGCCCCAATTGCTCGCAAAGGGGCTGACCGACTTCAGCGCCGAGATCGGCTTCGCGCGCCGCAGCTATGCCATCCTGTCGAACGACTATGACCGGCGCCTCCTCCTCTCGGCCTCGGCGCGGCGCGGCATCTCTGACGGTCTGACGCTGCAGGGCCATGTCGAAGCGGGCGCAGGGTTGCTCCAGCTCGGCGCCGGCAGCGTCTTCACGCTTCGCAATCAGGCGCTCGTGTCGGTGGCCGGCGCGGTCAGCCGGGCGGGCGGCGCCACCGGCGCGCTCGTCGACCTGGGGTTTGAGGTGCGGCGGCCCGGCATCGCGATCCTGGTGCGGTCGATGCGGACGATCGGCGACTATGCCGACCTTGCGTCGCGCACCGCATCGTTCGGACCGATCCTGACCGGCGATCGGCGCATCTTCGGCGCGCCGCGTGAGGTCGATCAGTTCTCGCTGTCGCTGCCGATCGCGCGGACCTCGGCCTCGGTCGGCGTCAGCCTCGTCAACTCGAAGACCGCCTCGGGCGACCGCTATCGCCTCGCCAGCCTGTCCTCGACCGTCAGCGTCGGCCGGCTGTCGCTGTTCGCCAACGCGGTCGCAGATCTGGGAAGCGATCGCAACCTTGCCCTGTTCGTCGGTGCCAGCCTGCCGCTGGGCGAGCGGTCGTCGGCGACGACCGGCGCGACCGTCTCCGACCGCCGCGTCTCCGGCTATGCAGAGCTGTCGCGCCAGGGCGCGCACGAGCCGGGCTCCTGGGGTTGGTCGGTGCGCGTCGCCGACGGGCGGGAGCGTGCCGGCCATGCGATCGTCCGCCACACGACCGACTTCGCCTTGTTCGAGGCGACCGGCCTCTATGCCGGCGGCAACGTCTCCGGCACCCTGCAGGCGGAAGGCGCGGTCGCGCTGGTGGGCGGCGGCGTTCATGCCGCCCGGCGGCTCGACCAGTCGTTCGCCGTCGCTGACGCCGGCGCGCCCGGCGTGCGCGTGTTTCGTGAAAACCGGCTGGTGGGCACGACCGGTGCGTCCGGAAAGCTGCTCGTTCCCGACATCGCCCCGTTCGAGCCGAGCGCGATCACCATCGACCCCTCCTCCCTTCCCGTCGACACCCAGATCACCACCACCCATGCGGAGGCGGTCGCCTTCACGCGGGTGCCGGCGGTCGTCAGTTTCGGCGTGGCGCGCAGCGCCGATACGGCGCTCGTCCAGTTCGTCGACGAAGCCGGCCGTCCGCTGCCGCTCGGGTCGCGGATCACCCGCGCCGACCAGGCCAACGACGTCGTCGGCTATGACGGGGCCGCCTTCCTCGCCGCACTCGGCCCCCGCAACGAGGTCGTCATCGCTGATCCCGATGGCAGGCAGTGCCGCGCCGCCTTCGCCTTTGCCGCGCGCGCGGGCGAGCAGGTCAGCATTCGCGCTGTCTGCACCCCGATCTCGGCGGCGGTGCGATGAAACGGCTGTTGGTCGCGCTTCTGCTGTTCTGCGGCGTCCTGGCCATCCCTTCGCCCGCCAGCGCCCAGACCTGTTCGGCCACCATCTCGACGATCGATTTCGGCAGCCCGTCGCTGATCTCGGGCGGCCCGCTCGATGTAACCGGCACGGTCACCGTCACCTGCACGAGCATTCCGCTGCTGAGCGTCGTGAAGGTCTGCCCGGGGATCGGCGCGGGAAGCGGCGGCACCGATGGGTCGGGGCGGCTGATGGCGGGGCCTTCCGGGTCGCTGCGCTACCAGCTTTATCAGGATACCGCACGATCCGTGGCCTGGGGCTCGCTCGACAATCCGGTGCTCGGGACGGTGCCGGCGATCATCGTGTCGGGTTCCCTGAACGGCGCCGGTTCGGCCACGCGCATCCTCTATGCCCGCCTGTTCGGCGGTCAGACGAGCGCGGTCCCCGGAAGCTATCAGTCGAACTTCGCCGGCAACGCGACCAACTTCAGCTATGGCGCGCAGCTGCTGGGGGCGAGCAACAGCTGTACCGGCTTTGCGGGCGCCGCCTCGATCCGCCCGACCTTCAGCGTGCTGGCTGCGCCGCCAAAGGGCTGCACGATCGCCGCCACGCCGCTCACCTTTCCGACCGCCGGCGTGCTTTCGCGTGCGGTGACGGCGCAAAGCCAGCTGTCGGTCGCGTGCACCAATCAGACCGCCTATGCCCTTCAGCTCGATGCCGGCCGCAACGCCGACGCCGCCGGTGGCCGGCGCATGCGCGGCCCCTCGGGCGGCTTCATCAGCTATGGCCTGTTCAGGGACGCGGCCCTCGCCTCTGCCTGGAGCGCGGGCGCGCAGCAGTCCGGTATGGGGCTCGGCACCACCCAGCAGATGACGATCTATGGTCGGGTGCCCGTCCAGACGACGCCCTCGCCCGGCCTCTACAGCGACACGGTGGTGGCGACGGTCACCTATTAGGATGACGCCTTGGCGGGCATCGCCGCGTCGATCATGTCACATTGCATTCGGCGAGTCCGCCCAGGCCTGCTAGAGGCCCGTTCGGAGCGGGGCATTTCGCCGCTCGAAGACAATGGATGGATAATGGCTCGATTTACGCCCCCCGATTTCAACGACCGTGTGGCGGCGGCAAAGGCGGCGAAGGAAAAGGCGCTCGAGAAGCTGCGCAACAAGCCGCCGATCGACCCCGCGATCGTGGCCGAGCGCCAGGCCGCGCAGGCCGCGCGCGATGCCGCCGCGGCGGAAAAGCGTGCCGCACGCGCTGCCGCAATGGAAGCGGCTGCAGCCGAGAAGGAAGCGCGCAAGCTCGCCAAGGCCGCCAGCGCCGCGGCCGCGAGCAAGCGCACCCAGAAGACGGAAGCGGAACTGAAGGCCGAGCGTGACGCCCGCTATGCGGCACGCAAGGCACGGAAGCGCTGACGCCCGTCCTCCGGCGATTCGGCGCTGGGACGACGCCTTTCTCTTCTCTCCGGCGTCGCCCATCGCCGTCAGCTTTCAGGATCACCATGACCCAATCCAACCTCGCCGATCGTCGGCGAGATCCTTCGCCTGCCCCTTCGGTTTGCACGCTCGATCGCCGCGTTGGCCAATCATGCTGACCGCCGATCTGGCGCCGATCACGCCCGGCGCAGAGCCGGTGACGGGCGCGCAACACGATGGCGAGTGCATCGACACCGCGGCAGTGCCCGGCGGCGGCACGCTGCGCCTGATGCGCTTCGGGTCGTCCTTCTCGATCCAGCTCGGCGAGGACGAGTTGATGGGCAGCGATGCCTGTCAGTCCGAGGAGGCGCTGGCGGATCTGGCGATCGAGCGAATGGGCGAGCAGCACGATCGCATCCTGATCGGCGGGCTCGGCATGGGGTTCACGCTGAAGGCGGCGCTCGCCGCACTGCCGGCCAGCTCGAGCGTCGTCGTGGCGGAGCTCGTGCCCCAGGTGGTGCGCTGGGCCCGCGCCGAGCTTGCGCATCTGTACGGCGCGGCGCTCGACGACCCCCGCCTGACGCTCGACATTCGCGACGTCCATGACGTGATCGCCGAGGCGGACGGCCAGTTCGACGCGATCCTGCTCGATGTGGACAATGGCCCCGATGGCTTCATCCGGCCGGCGAACGACAGGCTCTATTGCAATTGGGGTCTGAGGGACGCCCGGCGCGCGCTGCGGCCGGGCGGCATCCTCGCGGTCTGGTCCGCCTATCCCGACGATGCCTTCCGCGATCGCCTCGAAGCGGCCGGGTTCGGCGTCGAGGAGGTGGAGCTGGCGGACGAACTGGGTGCGGACCGGGCGCCCTATACGATCTGGCTGGCGACACGGCCGCTGACGGCAGAATAGCCCCTCCGCGATGAGAGATTGGTGCCGTCAGTGCGGCGCCAGCCCCATTTCGACCCCGATCTTGTCGTGCAGCGCGAAGCGGTCGACGATGTCGGCGCTGGCGCGGTTGTAGCCCACGACCTCGACGACGGCGCCGCCCTGGCGGAGGCGCGCGACGATCTTGTCGAGGGCACCGACGCCCGAAATGTCCCAAAAGTGCGCTGCCGACACGTCGATCCGCACCCGGCCCGCGTCCTCGGCCGCGAAAGCGCGGGTAAAGCGATCGACCGAGGCGAAGAAGATCTCGCCCGACACGGCATAGGTCACAAGCCCGTCGGCTTCCCGACGCTCGACCGCGAACATGCGCTGGACCTTGCCCGCGAAGAAGATGCCGGAAAGCAGCACCCCCGCCGCGACGCCCAGCGACAGGTCGCGCGTCGCCACGACGACGACCACCGTCGTCAGCATGACGATCGACGAAGTCGGGGGATGCCGGCGCAGATTGGGGATCGAGTGCCAGCTGAAGGTGCCGATCGACACCATCACCATCACCGCGACGAGCGCCGGCATCGGCACGCGCCCGACGAACGGCCCCAAGGCGGCGAGCAGGACGAGCAGGAACGCCCCCGCGACGAAGGTCGACAGCCGCCCGCGTCCGCCAGAGGTCACGTTGATGACCGACTGGCCGATCATCGCGCAGCCGCCCATGCCGCCGATCAGCGCGGCGACGATGTTGGCCCCGCCCTGACCCGCGCATTCGACGCGCTTGTCGCTGTCGGTATCGGTCATGTCGTCGACGATCTGGGCGGTGAGGAGCGATTCGAGGATCCCCACCGCCGCCATTGTCACCGAATAGGGCAGGATGATCCGCAGCGTATCGAGGGTCAGCGGCACGATCGGCAGCGCGAAGCTGGGCAAACCATTGGGCAACCGACCCATGTCGCCGACGGTGTTGACGGGCAGCCCGAGCCCGATGCTGACCACGCTGAGCAGCAGGATCGCGACCAGCGGCGACGGCACCGCCCGGGTCAGGCGAGGCAGCAGGTAGATGATGGCAAGTCCCGCCGCGACCATCGCATAGGTGTGCCACGTGACGCCGATCAGCTGCGGCAGCTGTGCCATGAAGATCAGGATCGCGAGCGCGTTGACGAAGCCGGTGATGACCGACCGCGAGACGAACTGCATGACGAGATCGAGGCGCGCCAGCCCCGCGGCGATCTGGATCAGCCCCATCAGGATCGTGGCGGCGAAGAGATACTGGGCGCCGTGGACGCGCACCAGCGGCCCGACCAGGACGGCGACGGCGGCGGTCGCCGCGGAGATCATGCCCGGCCGTCCACCGATCAGCGAGATGACGATGGCGATCGCGACCGAGGCATAGAGGCCGACGCGCGGATCGACGCCGGCGATGATCGAGAAGCCGATGGCTTCGGGGATGAGGGCAAGCGCGACGACGATGCCGGCCAGCACGTCGCGGCGGGCGGCGGCGCCGGTGGTGAACCACTGGCGGCGATAGGCAACAGGATCGAGGGTCATCTGGATTCCACAACAGGACACGGCGCGCAGCCTTGGCGCGCTTCGAAGATTTCGGTGCGTGTTGTTGTCCGGCGGATCGGCGGCCGGAATAGCCACCCGGGATTGCACCGGGTCCTTGCGAATGCTTGGCCCTTAGTCGGTCGAGGCCCTGCTACGCAAGACGCCGGGCGGCGATCAGACCAGCAGCTTGAAGCCGACGACGGCAAGCGTCGCGGCGAGCACGGTGCGCAACACGCCTTCGGGCACGCGGTGCGCCGCCAGACTGCCGATGACGATACCGGGCACCGAGCCGATCAACAGCGATCCGAGCAGGCCGAGATCTACCGATCCTATTGCCCAATGCCCCGCGCCGGCGATCAGCGTGAGGGGAACCGCATGCGCGATGTCCGATCCGACGAGCCGGTTGATCGGCAGCTCCGGATAGAGAACGAGCAGCACCGTCATCCCGAGCGCGCCCGCCCCCACCGAGGAGAGCGATACGAGCACGCCGAGAAAGCCGCCGAGGATGATCGTCGCGATCGCGACCTTCCGCGATGATCGTGTGGGCCGCGATCGGGCAAACGCGGCGACGATCCTGGCGCGAAAGAAGATCGCGATGGCGGTCGCGATGAGCGCGAGACCGAGCGTGACGGTGATCGCCTTTGCCGTCCCGCCCATATTGACGTCGAGGCGGCTGAGCACGAGCAACGTCAGGATCGTCGCCGGGACGCTTCCGGCCGCCAGGCGCCGGACCACTCGCCAGTCGATCGTCCCGCCCGCGCCATGGACCACCGTCCCGACCGACTTGGTCACGGAGGCATAGAGCAGGTCGGTTCCGACCGCGGTCGCCGGATGGAAGTTGAAGGCGAGAACGAGCAGCGGCGTCATCAACGATCCGCCGCCAACCCCCGTCATCCCCACGAGGACACCGACCAACAGGCCGGCCAGGGAGTAGAGCAGATCGATGTGCATCACCGCGCTTGTACCGACGAGCAGGCGGCAACCGCCAGATGCCAAACGTCCTGACGATCGCTCCGCCGCTTCGCCATCGCCGGCGCGCGATGGAGCATGGCCAGCGAGGCCCAAGCGATGTTCATGCGACACGTCCCTCTTGAACGGGTTCGGGCGCCTGTCCCTACAATGCCCGCGTGCGATGACGCTGTCGCAAATGCTTTCGCCCGATCAAGCCCAGCTCTCCGCCGGCGCGGCGCTCAGGCCATCACGATCGCTTCGTGGCGCTCGGCGCGCAACCTGAAGACATGCACGTCGGACGAGCAATAAGAGTAGCGGATGCGCGCCGCTACGGGCGGGGTTTTCGCTGATGCTTCACGGGTGCTTGACCAACCTGCTCCACGGCTTCTTGCGCGAAATGAAGTAGCGGCAGGCGTCGCTCAGCGTCCCGGAAGCTCCGGCAGCGTGATCTGTCCCTTGGCGTCGCGGATGTCGTGCAGGATTGCCGGCTCAGAAATTTCGCCGCTTCGGACGTCATAGCGGAGGCTGACGGCCATGTCCGTCCGGCATGGCCCCTTACCTTGCTCATGCTCGCTGCACGCCAGCACATAGGTGCGCAACACGTCGAGCCGCTGCGGATCGAGCCGTGTTCCGTGGAAGTAGGGCAGTTTGGGGACGTGCCCTGGGCTTCGCCGCGCCGCGAGCGCAGCGCGTGCCGCGTCGGCAAGGCGGTCCCGTCGGTCCGGGGTGGAGAGGAACCACGCATAAAGGCGCAACTGACTGGCCGAAAGCGACGCTGCGTCAGGGGCGACGCTGATCATGTAGCTCGGTTCGTCGTTGCGCGCGCCGTCCAGCTGACGCTCGAACGTGAGCGGTGCGCTTTTTGCGGGCGCGCCGTTCGGCAGCAGGATACGGAATGCGAGGTGATCGTCCCTCGCATCGGCCGGCATGGCCGCGCGATAGGCCGCGATGCACGGCGTCATGCGATCGAGCCCCGGCTGTGGGTCAGCAGGGTCGAGGTCGAGTTCGACCACTGTGCGGAACGCTGGCGTGATCTCGGTCTCTTGCACGCCCAGCATCCTGACGCCGCAGGCCGGCAGGGTGGCGTTGAGTGCCTTCATCTTGACGCCAGCCGCGACCCCAGCGGCATAGGCGCGGCGCAGTCGTTCTTCGCAGCGCGTGCCGACGCGGCATTGCGCGGGGTCGGGATCGACGTCGAAGCGGATGCGCGTCAATGGGTCGCCTTTGATGCCCATCGTGACCGCATATTGGCCCTTCTTCAACTGGCTATCGAGCAGTTCGAGTTGACCGGGATACACCGCCTCGGCCAGCGCCACCGCGGCATCGATCGATCCCTGGCGGTCTCCGCAGCCCGACAGAAACAGCCCCGGCAACATCGCACCCAGCCATCCGGCCCGCTTCATTCTTCGGGACCGCCGCAGGGTCCGACGATCCGGTCAACGCGCAACACCGGCCGGTCGTCCACGCCCCCGATCAATCGCGCATCGATCGCAAGGCACGCACGGGTTTCCCATGCCCGAACAACCGCGGCCTGCACCTCTGGTCTTCCGACCATTGGCGGCGGCGGTGTCTTGCCGTCGCGATCGGCGTACAACAGCTCCTTTTGCGGGCTCCCATCCCGGTCGGGCAGGAACACACCGCGCGACGGGCAAGGCAATTTGACGCAGCGGATCCCGGTATCGCCGACATGCATCCGCATCGCGGCCGAGTCCTCCGCGGTGGCGACAAGCGGCCCCGTGTGCGTCACCTGCGCTGCCAACACGGCCAGCGCGATGCCGGCGAGCTTGAAGACCATTGCGGCTCCTCATCTATAAACTCACACGCCAAGTCGGCCTTGCCACCACCGCTTCACCCGTGGACGGTACGGCGCGCCTTCGTCGCTTGCCAGCCAGTGCTCGAGCGCCCCGTCGAACCGCTTGTCGATCAGGTTGCCGCCAAGCCGCCACGGCGGCTCGTAAGAGAACTCCAGCGTATATCGCCCGTCGCGTGATACCCGCAGCCGCGCGCTGCTCCACCTGCCGTTCGAAGACGTGTCCATCGCGTCGGCCAACTGGCGGAACAGCCGCTTTGCTTCCTGCGGCAATCGAAACGCCACTTTCTCGACCGCCTGGCCGGGCAGTCGTGCAAAGGCGAAGGTGATGCTGCTCGATCGGTCCTCCTTCGCGGCCAGCTCGATATCGACGAGCAGATGCAGCCAGTCGCGCTCGCCCCACTCGCCGTCGGTCACGTCGGTGACGCCGCCCACAACCGCGCGAACGATTGCCGCTTCCATTTCGGCCCTCTCGCTCGGCGTCAGCGGCGCACTATCGCTCGACAAAGCCTTTCTCCGTCAGATCGTGCGCGCGCATGTCGTTGCCGCTCATCCGCTTCATGTCGCGCTAGACCGAAGCGTCCGCAACGGGCAGATAGCGATGGTTCCGACCAGATTACGCCTACTTACATTTCCCTTCGGCTTTAAGCTTTGCGCGGTAGCGACGCCCATGCTCTGCCCGCCATGCATCAGCACGTTGTCGACCGCTTGAGCGGAGAACCCTCGCATACTGCGCCTCCATCGTTCGCCGTTCAGGACCAGGCCCGGAATCGGCCAAGCATCGGCTCGATACCGAATTTGAACGGACTCTTCTGCTGGCGATGTCGCCGGAATGTTTGTTGGCCATCACGCCGGTTGCAGTGTGCCCCATCGGCGTGGTGTCCACTGGAGCATATTGTGCACTTGCCGGTGTGACATGAAGCAGCATCAAACCAGCGATCAGGCACGCAATTCCGCGCAGCATGTCATCCTCCAATCAGCCCCGCATGCAGCTAACCGTAGCGTCACGCACTGATCCAGCGTCGCTCGACAGGTCGCGCGGCGATTACGTCGTGCAGAGCCGGCCGGCAGCTCGCACGGCCATCAAATCCTTGAATGTCTTCTGGCAATGATCGTCCGCGATTGGGTGAGAGCGGAATGGCCGATACCGGGTGTCGCGCCACTCGGTCGTGACGTCTGCTATGGGCAGGAAAGCAAACATCGTCGGCGCGGCTGAGAAGCCAGTGACCACGCTCACCTACCAGATCTACCAATCGATCCGTCGCCAGTCCCAAGCCGATCGTTGCTGAGTAATCCATGCGGCAAGAGCGTTCAACGCTTCCGATCTGAGGCGGCAAGTCCGCAGCTGTCCGATCTTCGCCGTCTCGACTGCATTAAGGATAATAGCTCTTCCAATTGGCTTGAAGATACGGGAGCGATAGTCTGGTAGATGTTACGCGGCTTCCGCGGCAGCCTTGAGGGGGCCGCTTTCGTCTGCGCGCCGTAGCCTCGCGATGCCGTCATTCGGATAGAAGAGGCGAAACGCTTATGGGGTGTGGGGGAACGCGGCTCGCCTCTTCGTCCACTCGGCCTAACGGTTGCTGGCAACTTGGCCAGGTCAACACGGCCGAGAAAAGGGAGAGAAACCCAGCAGCTGTGCAAACGGAGATTGTATGTTTTCGGGCGCCCGTGACCGTCCCCAATTTCAGTACCTTTGCGCTTCACGGGCGATGCGCTGTCGAAAGTGACGGAGGGCATAGGCACAATGGCAGGATCAAAGAACTAATCGCGCGACTTCGAACCAGAACCCCGACAGGGTTACAGCGATGGCGGCGTAGACGAACCCATTAGCGAGCCGAGTTGGCTGCCTTCGGGATAGAGGCTCGGTTATCGCCGAATGCATGCCGTGACCCTCTTGGTGTTCGCGCGCCTAGTTGCTCCACTGATAGTTGCGCCATCGTTACGATGTAAGTCGAAGCCGGCGTCGCGATGGAATAGTCCGTCAGCGTACCGATCGCAGGATAGGCATGTGTCAATTTTGAACACTGCTAAAGGGCTTTCGAAGCGCCAGCTCCCAGCGGAGCTTCCCGCCCCCAGGTCATTGATCTGGGGGCGCGTCAGCTTCGTTGATGAGGATGGCAAGGCAGAGCTCTATATTAATCCAGCGACGCGTCCCCGCGGCGTCGCCGACCTCGGCGTGCTTTTGAACCTCCGCCGCAGCATAGGCCACAGCGGAACTACCGTGTTGGTGCTTGAGCTTAGAGGCCTCAACCCAGCCCTCTTGGTCGGTGGCGATCATCAGACAACCCCAACTTGGCGAAACGCATCCCGTACCGCCGAAGATGCACCTGAAAGATAGCGGTTTATCCGTTGAGCGGCGAGCGAGCCGGGACCGTGTGCTTCGGCCAACCCCATCGCCCAGTCAGGAAACAACCGGTGATCGTCGTCCTCGGAGTGCAAGAGCAGCACATCCTTATGACGTTTGTCCCTCGCGATGCGTTCAAAGGTGCCGGCTAAAATGCCCGGAGCTGCCTCCAGCAGCTGAACGAAGTGTCGCCCTCCCAAGCGAGAAAGCCAGACACACCATCGAGGGAGTTGTTGTGACGCGATTGGGAGAGGATCAGGTCAAAATCCTGCTGGATAAGAGCGTCGCTAGCGGAGCTTTGGTAAACGATCCGGTGGATTAGAGCGTGCATTCGAACGGAATGCGTCTTCAGACCCGCCCGTTCCAACCGCGCGATACTTGGTACGCCAGCTATCATAGCAGCTGGGGCTGAGCGGGGCGCCGCGCCCCGCGCTTACCATTTCAAGGGAATAGCGGTGAAATCTAGCGATGCTCGCATGCGGGCCGAGCGGGGAAATCGGCACCGGGAGATTGAACCGCTTGCGACTAAACTAACAAATGTTAGTTGAGCAGCCATGATGCCAGCCGAAGAACAAATCCTCCGCCTCATGACAGAGAGCGGCATGGATCGAATGCAGGCGATCAACCATCTGCGTGCTCAGAAGGTTCTGCAGGTGCCGCCTGCTCCGGGTCGGTAAAGCTCGATAGCGGCTTTGCTACGATCTGCAGGACACGGCCCGCCGAAAGTAAAGCGTGAAGCTTGTTCGGTACGTATCCGTACCAATCTAGATCAATAACGAGACTTCAAAGTGATGTGAAGATCATCGCGATCGGTGTTGATGCTGGGAAGCATGGAGATGGATCTTCGTTCAGATGTGCTACGCATAGCTGAGCAGCTTCGTGATGTTGCCAAGCGACTTGACGTAGAACCCGAAGCAGAGCCCGTAGTCAGTGCAGGCGCCGCGGATGCCGCTACCTGCGTCCAGTTGGCTCGCGCCGCCCTTCTAATCAGACGCCGGCGACATTCCCTCTTTCCCGATCCGGACCTATTTGGCGATCCCGCATGGGACATGCTGCTTGACCTTCTCGTTCGCGAAAGCGAGGGGCGCGTGACCTATATGTCCACGGCAACTATCGGCTCCGGATCGTCGTCAAGCACCGGGCTAAGATACTTGGCTAAGCTGCAAGAAAATGGCCTGATCACGATCGAAGACGACTTTGCCGATCGTCGCCGCCGAAGGGTTGAATTGACGCGCGACGGAACGGATTTGCTGCAGATTACGCTGTCAGCGTGTCTGGGCGCCGTTGGAGCACCAGCCGGGAGCGATCAAGCGAAGAGATCCTGAGTTGTGAGCAGCACGCTGCTGCGGGCAGGAACCACCAACACAAACGCTGACCCTGCTGATCGCGGTAGCTGGCTACTAGTTATCGCAACGCCCGCGTCAGCGAGCGCTCAGATCAGAATGTCCGGTTGTGGGCGTAAGCAGCCCGTCCGCTTTCCGGCGTCCCGCGCGGCGCGGCGCTGCGTCTGCTCTGGGCAGGAAAGCGGACGTTCACTGGCTAAGCAGGTATCAGCGGGGCAGAAGCTTATTTAGGCCGGCAGCTATAACCAAGCGCCAATCGGACACCATGAGCGCCAAGGCGCTTTTCATTTGGTTTTCACTCAGGCCCTTAAATTGTGGATCGGATAACAGGGCCTGTTCGGCTTGAACATAGTACGAATGGCAATTAGTGACGGCCTTAGCTATCGAGACTTCATGAGGATCGTTTGATGCATCCGCATGCTGTCTGGAAAATCTTGCCGTACATGCTTGCCATTCTTTCTGAGCGGAAAGAAATGGACTTTCAACATGCTGACTTGTCGGGGTAAGAAATAAAAGAAACCCGAACATCTCTGGTTATCCCTCACCCACAGCGCATACCGACACGCGTGATTTTGAACCGCATATTAGCTTAGGCACCGGCAAAACCGAAGTCCGCTATTGGGCGAAAGCGGAAGGACAGCTTTCAGATCCTTCGCGATCGCGCTTGGCGTCCGTAGCGACACCGGTCGCGAGATGCGCGTATCTACTCTGCAACTCCCCGCCTGATGCTGCATGAATTTACGCGGCTGGCTTGATCGGGAGTTTGGTCAGGCGCGACGGTCCAAGCACGCGACCCGGCGCAATCATCGCGATGAGTTTTCCTGGTCATCTTCGACCTTTCCATGCTGCGAAGCGCGGTCGGTTTCCGCGTTGGCGACACCCGCCAGGATCAATTGCAGGACCCTCGCCGCGTGACGCATGTCGTCTTCGCTGATGTCCTTGAACACTGACGCACGGATTTCCGCGAGCGCCGGTTGCACCCTGTCCACGACCGCGAGGCCGGCCGGCGTGATTTCGATGTAGCGTGAGCGTTTGTCGTGAGGATTTGGCGTGCGGCGGATAAGGCCATCGGCTTCGAGTGAATTGAGCGTGCGGATCAGTGGCGGCCACTGGATCGCCAGTCGGTTCGACAGCAGCGATGTCGTCACCGGCGGGGTTGCAACGCTGAGGACGAACAGCGTCTGCCACCGTGGCCGCGTTTCGCCCGTGGCCGCCAACATACGGTTTTCGACATGCGCACCCCACCGGCGCGACGACAGTGACAAGATGCGGGTGAGCGAAAACTCGATCTCGTCGCGCGAGCGTTCCGGAAAGTACTCGCGGTATCGCGGCGTCTCGTTGCCGAACGAACCTGCGTGATCGTCGCTGTCCGAAATCATTCAATCCCCAAGACTTCAATGCCGGCGCCGCGGGCTGGTTCATCCTACGCGCTGCGACGGCGTGCTCCAAACCGCGCGTGTTGACAGCATATGTACCCTGATACATAAATCCTGACGAGGCCTCGCGAGAAGGCCCAAGGAGAGGAAGTTTGCGATGCGACCGAGCAGTCACCTGATGCGACGCGGTGTGAGCGGGGCAGCGATAGCCTGCGCGATGATGGCGACCTTTGCCGACACCGCCATGGCGCAAGATGCGCCCGACGCTGCCACGACCGCGGTCCAGTCGACCACCGCTCAGACCCCCGCCGACACGACGGCCGATGCGGATCAGGCGGAACCGACCGGCGGCGTCACGGAAGACATCGTGGTCACCGGTACGCGGCTCGGCTCGGGCTTTACGGCGCCGACGCCGGTGACGTCGATCGGCTCGGAGCGTCTCGAAGCGCTCGGCATCAACAATGTCGGCGAGGCGCTGACCCAATTGCCGAGCTTCCGCGCCTCCACCGGCCCCGCTGCGCAGGCCAATCTCGGCGGCAACATCGGCGCGCGCCTCCTCGACCTTCGCGGCCTCGACCCGCAGCGCACGCTGGTGCTGGTGGACGGCAAACGCTTCGTGCCCAGCACCGTGCAGGGGTCGGTCGATACCAACCTCATTCCTTCCTCGCTGGTCCGCTCGGCCGATGTCGTCACCGGCGGCGCTTCGGCGGCCTATGGGTCGGATGCGGTCGCCGGCGTGGTCAACTTCATCCTCGATCGCAAGAAAACCGGATTGGATGTCGACCTTTCCGCCGGCATTTCCGAGCGCGGCGACGACGCCAACCGGTTCGCGAGCGTGGCCGGCGGGTTCGCAATTGGCGAGCGGATCAACGTGGTCGGTGCGGTCGAGTATGAAGCGCTCGAAGGGCTCGGCAACTGCACCACGCGCAGCTGGTGCAACAGCCAGACGCTGATCCTTGGCAACACGGCGCCGGGTGCGGGCGGCCTGCCCGCGAACCTGATCATCGGCGGCGTCAACACCTCGACGATGACGCCCGGCGGGCTCATCAACCGCTCCTACAACGCGGCCGGTCAGGTGATCGGCACCACCGCCACCGATCCGCTGCGCGGGACCAAGTTCCTGGCTGACGGCACGCCGGGCCGGTTCCAGTACGGCACGCTGGTCGGCCCGCTGTTCATGCTGGGCGGCGAAGGGCAAGGGCGTAACGGCTTCATCTCCGCCCTGCGCCTCAAGGTGCCGGTGGAGCGCGTGTCGAGCTATGCGGCGGTGACCGCGCAGGTGACCGACGACGTGACGCTGACCGCCGATGGCTCCTACGGCCGGGTCAAGGGCACGGTCGACGGCGCGATCTTCCGTGACTTTAACGGCACGCTGCTGGGCCGGATCAGGCGCGACAATCCGTTCATCCCGGCCGAAGTCGCCAACGCGATGGATGCGAACGGCGTGGCATCGTTCATCCTGGGCAAGGCGGCGTTCGACCTAGGGCCGGGTCAGGCGACATCGACCACCGAAACCTATCGCGGCGTCCTGGGCATGGAAGCCAAGCTCAGCCCCGAATGGACGGTCAACGCTTATTATCAATATGGCCGCACCAACTTCACCCAGCGTGCCACCAATCTCGTCAATCAGGCGAACATCCTGAAGGCGGTCGACGCGGTGCGCTCGAACGGCCAGATCGTGTGCCGGGTGAACGCCGACGCGATCACCACCAACGACGATCCCGCGTGCGTACCGTTCAACCCTTTCGGTGAAGGCCGGTACAGCGCGGCCGCGGTCGGCTATATCACCGGCAACGGCCTCCAGCGGACCGTCAGCGAACAGCATGTCGCCGGTGTCGATCTGCGCGGCGATCTTTTCGAATTGCCCGCCGGTGCGGTGAAAGTCGCGGTCGGTGCCGAGTATCGCCGCGATTCGGTCGACGGTACCGCCGACGACGTGTCGGCGCGTAACGGCTTCTATTCGCTAAACGGCTCAGCGCTCTCTGGCGCGGTGACTGTCAAGGAAGCGTTCGGCGAAATCGCCGTTCCGATCTTGCGGGACTCGCCGATCGGTCATTCGCTCGACCTGAACGGCGCGGTTCGCCGGACCGACTACAGCACCAGCGGCGCGGTCACGACATGGAAGGGCGGCGCGGTCTATGAGCCGATCGACGGTATCCGGCTGCGCGGCACGCGCTCGCGCGATATCCGCGCGCCCAACATCTTCGAGCTGTTCGGACCGCAGACGCTGCGCTCGATCGGCCTGTCCGATCCGCAGAACAACGGCCTTCAGACCAATCCGTTCGTGCTGACCGGATCCAACCCCGATCTTCAGGCGGAAAAGGCGGACAGCCTGACTGTCGGCGTGGTGCTGACGCCCCGCGCAGGCTTTCTGCGGCGCCTGAAGCTTTCGGTCGACTATTACGACATCCAGGTGAAGGGCGCGATCGGCGCGCTGGGCGCGCAGACGCTGGTCAATCGGTGCGCGGAGGGCGCGACCGATTTCTGCAGCCAGATCACGCGCGATGCCAGCAACCAGATCACCCAGGTGCGAGACGTCATCCTCAATTCGAATGCGCTGAAGACCAGCGGCTTCGACATCGAGATGCAGTATCGCCAGCCGATCGGCGCGCTGGGCGAACTGAGCGCGCAGGTCATCGCCAACATCACCCGCGAACTCACCACCGTCGATCAGCTGGGCGCAGTGGATCGAGCAGGCCAGACCGGGGTTCGCACGGGTACGATCCCCGGCGTGCCCGACTATGTGCTGGACGGCGTGCTGACCTGGTCGACCGACGGGTTCCAGCTGACCGGTCACGGTCGCTACATCCCGTCGGGCATCTACTGGACCAACTTCATCGGTCCCGATCAGGAAGGCTATGCGCCGACCTTGCCCAACAGCGTCGACAATAATCGCGTGCCCGGCCGCTTCTATCTCGACCTGACCGCGCGCTACAATGTCGAGGCAGGCGCCGGACGCACGTTCCAGCTGTTCGCGACCGTCAACAACCTGCTCGATCGCGATCCGCCGGCGATCCCCGGCCCGTCGGGCGGCACCAATCAGATCCTGTTCGATCCCGTCGGCCGCGCCTTCAAGTTCGGTGCCCGCTTCCACTTCGGATCATAGGGATCGGGAACGGCGCAGGACGAGCGATGATGAGCGCTTCGGGATCGACACCCCCCGTCACCATCGAGGTGACCGACGTGATCGAGCGTCAGCGGATCAATGCGTTCGTCATCCGGCTCGTCGCGATCTCATGGACCGTGACCTTCCTCGACGGGTTCGACATGCTCGTCATCTCGTTCGTCGCGCCCTATCTGCGCGACGGGTTCGGGGCGACCGCCATCTCGCTCGGCGAGCTGTTCGCGACCGGTGTTTTCGGGGCGATGCTGGGCGGGATCGCGTTCGGCTGGCTCGGCGATCGCTATGGCCGCCGACCGATCATCATCGCGGCGGTCGCGGCCTTCGGCGCCACCGGCATCGCGATGGCGATGGCACCGGATATGCGCGCGCTGATGGCGCTGCGCTTCGCCAACGGTATCGCGCTGGGCGGCCTGATGCCGCTCGCCTGGGCGCTGAACATCGAATATGTCCCGCGCCGGTTCCGCGCCACTGTCGTGACGATCATCATGATGGGCTACACGCTGGGCGGCGTGGTCGCCGGGCCCGTGACCGTGTGGCTGGCGCCGCTCTATGGCTGGCAGTCGGTCTTCCTGGTGGCAGGCGTCGCGACGCTGGCGCTGGTACCTGTGCTATTCGCGTTGCTGCCCGAATCAGCGCGCTGGCTGGCGGTCAGGGGCAAGGCACCCGAAAGGATCGTCGCGGCGCTCAACGCGCTGTCACCCGGCCTCGACGCACGACCGCAGGATCGCTTCGTCGTCACGGACGAAGCCGGTGGCTCCAGCGAGCGCAAATTCCATCTCGGCGAGCTTTTCGCGGGCGATCTGCGCTGGATCACCTCGCTGCTGTGGCTGGCCTATATCGGCAGCTCGATGGCGGTCTATTTCAAGTCGAACTGGGGCCCGATCATCTTCGAGGACGTCGGCTTCACACGGACGCAGGCGGCGATGATCATGTCGGTCAGTTCGATCGGCGGCTCGCTGTCGGGCCTGTTGCTGATGCGCTTTACCGACCGGCTCGGACCGATCGCGATCGCCGTCTATCCGCTGATTGCCGCGCCTCTCCTCCTCCTGATGGGGCTGGCGCCGGTCGGTCTGGGCGGGTTGGCGGCATTGTCGCTGCTCAGCATGGCGGTGATCGGCGGCACCCATGTCGGCATGCATTCGATCGCGGGCATTTTTTACGCCAGTTCGATCCGCGCCAACGGCGCCGGCTGGGCGACCTCGATCGCCAAGATCGGGTCGATCTTCGCCCCCTTGCTCGGCGGCTACCTCCTGGCGACCAACGTGCCGCCGCGGCTGTTGTTCGTCCTCTTGGCGGCGACGCCGCTGATGACCGCGATCGCGCTCGTCCTCCTGGCGCGGGTCGGCCGAGCACGGACGCCGCCGCTTTCCGTTTCAACCGACGAAATTCCCCTGGTTGCCGGGGCTGCGAACCCAATCAAGGAACAGCGATCATGACCATCACCGCCACGCCGATCACGCCGCGCTTCGGCGCCGAACTGACCGGCATCGACTTCAGCCAGCCGCTCAGTGACGCCACCGTCGCCGAGATCCGCGCCGCCATGGACGTCTGGGGCGTCTGCGTCATCCGCAACACCGGCTTCGACAATGTCGGGCATGTCGAATTCAGCCGGCATCTCGGCCATCTGGAAAAGGCGCCCGCGGTCAAGAACCGCCCGCGCCGCCATCCGCATACGCCGGAGATCTTCGACGCCAGCAACCTGACGCCCGAGGGCGAAATCCTGGTCGATGAGAATATGGTGCTGCACAAGAAGGGCGATCGGCTCTGGCACACCGATTCCTCGTTCATGGCCATGCGCTCGGCCTATTCGCTTCTCCTGTGCTACGAAGCGCCGAAGGAGGGCGGGCTGACCTATTTCGCGGACATGCGCTCGGCCTACGAAGACTTGCCGGCCGACATCCGCGAGAAGATCGGCACCCTGACCGCCGAGCATTCGCTCTGGTATTCCCGCCTGCTCGCCGGCTTCCCCGTGACGGAGGAAGAGATCGACGCCCGGCCCAAGGCGCTTCAGCCGATGATCATGCCGCAGGAAGCGACCGGCCGTACCGCCATCTATATCGGCAGCCATGCGATGGACGTCGTCGGCATGCCCAAGGAAGAGGGGCGCGCGCTCATCAAATATCTGATCGAGTTCGCCACCCAGCCGCAATATACTTTCGGCGTTTCCTACGAGCCCGGCGACCTCGTCATCTGGGACAATCTGGCGACCATGCACCGCGGCGGCGACTTCGACATCTATAACGAGCGCCGCGACATGCGGCGCACCACGGTGCGCGAGGGCGATGCGCCGGAGCAGGCCGACGATCCGTTCACGGCCTATTTCGCCTCGTCGACGCCATCGAACTGACCGCGAAGCCATGACCGACAAGCTGCGGGTCCTCGTCACCCGCAAATGGCCCGAGCGGGTCGAGGCGCTGCTGAACGAGCGCTATGACGCGACCTTCAACGCCGACGACGTGGCGTTGGACGAGGCGCGCCTCACTGCCGCGATGGGCGAGTATGACGCGATCCTGCCGACGATCACCGATCGCCTGCACGCTGGCATTCTGACGGCGCCGCAGCGGCGCGTGCGGATGATCGCCAATTACGGCGCCGGGTTCGAGCATATCGACCTCGATGCCGCTCATTCGGCCGGAATCATCGTGTCGAACACGCCGGGCGTGCTGACCGATGCCACTGCCGACATCGCCATCACGCTGATGCTGATGACCGCGCGCCGCGCCGGAGAGGGCGAGCGGGAGTTGCGGGCCGGGGCGTGGACCGGCTGGCGCCCGACGCATCTGCTCGGCACCAGCCTGCGCTACAAGACGCTGGGACTGGTCGGCTATGGCCGCATCGCTCAGGCGATGGCGACGCGCGCGCGCTTCGGCTTCGGCATGAACATCGCCTATTTTGCCCGCCGTCCGGCGCCGGAGGCCGCCTCGGCGCCTGTCGAGGCTCGCTATTGCGCCTCGCTCCACGACCTCGCCGCACGGAGCGACATCCTCTCGCTGCACATTCCCGGCGGCGCGGCGACGCGCAACATCATCGACAGGGAGGTGCTGGCGCGGATGCCGGCGCACGCCATCCTCGTGAACACGGCGCGCGGCGATGTGGTGGATGAAGCGGCACTGATCGACGCGCTGGAGACGGGCGGCATTGCCGGGGCGGGGCTGGACGTGTTCGCGGGCGAGCCGAACGTGTCGCCGCGGCTGATCGCGGCGCCCAACACCGTGCTGCTCCCGCATCTGGGCAGCGCGACGCGGGAGACGCGGGAGGCGATGGGCCTGCGCGCGCTGGCGAACCTCGACGACTGGGCGGCAGGGCGGACGCCGCAAGACGCGCTGTGACCGCGGGGGCGATCGATCGCCTGATCGCGGACGAGCGCTTGCCGCAGGCCTATGCCGAGACGGTCGACACATGGTGGCGTCCGCTGGCGGACCGGATCGCCGAATGGCACGCGGCCGCACGATCGCCGCTGATCGTCGGCATCAACGGCGCGCAGGGGAGCGGCAAGTCGACGCTCTGCCGCTTCCTAGAACTGCTGTTGGCCGTGCGCGGCCTGTCGACCGTGACGCTTTCGCTGGACGACCTGTATCTGCCCCGATCCGATCGCGAGCGCTTGGCGCAGGAGGTTCACCCGCTGCTGCGGACGCGCGGCGTGCCGGGAACGCACGACGTCGCGCTGGGCGTCTCCATCCTCGACGCGCTGCGCGCCGGGCGCGACATCGCGATGCCGCGGTTCAGCAAGGCATTGGACGATCGCCTGCCCTCGCCCGATTGGACGCGGCACCACGGCCGGGTCGACGTCGTGCTGTTCGAGGGATGGTGTGTCGGCACCCGGCCGCAGGATGCACGCGATCTCGCCGATCCCCAGAATGCGCTGGAGGCCGATGAAGACGCGGATGGCTGCTGGCGGCGCCATGTGAACGATGCGCTCGCGACCGCATACACGGCGCTGTTCGCACCATTGGACCGGCTGGTGATGCTACGGCCACCATCGTTCGAGGCCGTCGCGCGCAACCGGCTGCTTCAGGAGCACAAGCTGCGCGCAGTGGCGCCGGACGCGCCGGGGGTGATGGACGATTCGGGGGTCAAGCGCTTCATCAGCCATTACGAGCGGTTGACGCGCCACAACTTCGCGACGCTGCCGAGCCATGCCGACATCGTGCTCGATCTCGACATCGACCAGAATGTCGTGCGCGCGAGCGGTCTCACCTGCGACCATGACCCCGGCTGACGGAGGCCAGATGCCGACCAACCCCGCCATCCCCGCCGATGCGATCCATCCGGGGTTCGAGTTCGTCTACGAGGCGCATGCAGAGCTCGGCGCGCCGCTTCCCATCGGTCAAACACCGGACGGCGCGCGTCGCATCATCCCCATCCTGTCCGGCACGGTGGCGGGGCCGCGCATCCGCGGCCGCATCCTCGCAGGCGGCAGCGACTGGCAGGTGCTTCGCTCGGACGAGGTCACCGTCGCCGACGCGACCTATCCGATCGAGACCGACGACGGCGTGCTGATCCAGATCCGCAACCGCGGCCTGCGCCATGGTCCCGCGGAAGTGATGGCGCGGCTGGCGGCGGGCGACCCCGTCGACCCCGCCGCCTACTATTTCCGGACGGTGCCTGAATTCATCGCGCCGCTCGGTCGCTACGACTGGATGAACTCCAGCATCTTTCTATGCACCGGCGCCCGCTTTCCAAACGCGATCAAGCTGTGGGTATGGCGCGTGATCTAGGACCCAAAAAACGATGATCTTCTGCTCGATGGCCGAATGTCCGCTAAGGGCAGGTTAGTTGCCCGTCCCGTTTGAACAACAGGACGGGCATAAGCGGACATGAACCGCTTTGGCTATGGCTGCGGCTTGTTCAACGTCTTCCAGTAACGATAGAGAGCGGAGATGTCGCCACTGGTGAGAATTGGCATGATCGCTCTCAATTCATCATCACTCCAATCCCACCAACGGATTTCCAGGAGACGAGCAATATCGGCCTCGGCGAACCGCATCCGCAGCGTCTTCGAGGGATTCCCCCCAACAATTGCGTAGGGCTCGACGTCCTTCGTTACCAAGGCGCGTGTGCCGATAACGGCCCCGTCTCCGATCTTGATGCCCGGCATGATGACCGCCTCAGTGCCGATCCAGACATCGTTACCGACAACCGTATCTCCGGCTGGTTCGAAGCCGTTCTGTGCGTCCTCAAAGACGTTGATCTCCGACATCCAATAGAAAGGAAAGGTGCTGATCCAATCGTTTCGATGGCCTTGGTTTCCAGCCATGATGAAAGCTGCACCCGAACCGATCGAACAAAAGGAGCCGATTACGAGTTTGTCGACGCCCTCGTCCGGCAAGAGGAAACGGGCGCACTCATCAAACCCGTGGCCGTGATAATAGCCGGAATAGTAGCTGTAACGCCCGACGCGAATGTTAGGATTGGTGGCAAGGCGATCGAGCGCGATGCCCCTGAATGGGCTTTCGAAGACATTTCTCATTACGTAGACCGATCATTTGCATACCGCGCAGGCGGCGAAGGTTCACCCGAACACGCTCGGGTGAAGCTCGGCAAGCGATCCTAGGGATCGCCGCCCCCGCTTACAGTATCAGATACAAGTAAGCGCGATGACGGTGCTTCGGTCTGCGGACTTCATCTGTCGAAGCTATCCCAATCGGGCGTTGATGCCAACCGGACCGGCTGCTTTCAGGCAGCGCGAACCGACAAACGATCGTCTGAAAATGGGCGGAAGCGGAATGGCCGCTTTGGGGTTTGCTCCCGAACGGTCTGATCGTCCGCAACGGGCAGGAAAGCGGACATGCCGCTTTCGAACGGCGCGAAGCGGGTTCCGGACCCTGGTTCATCATTTATGGACCGGCAGCTGCGTTCTAGGGTCCGCGTGTCCCTGCTCGTGGCGAGCACTCGCTCTACTTTCGCTTATGCCCCCAGGCCCAACCGAGAACCGCGGTCGGCGTGCCCAACGCGGCCCAGCTCAGCGCATCTCTCCAGCCGTCGCCGGTAAGCGCGCTGACCAGGCCGATGCAGCCGAGCAGGCCGATCGCCGACGGCATCGCAAAGGTGCGCCAGAAGGCAGCGCCGCGCATCAGTCCGCCGCGATGAGGCCGCCGCTTGTGACCTCCAGCACCGGCGCGTCGGGTGCCTGACGTCGACGCCCCAACCATAAGTAGAGCCCGGTCACGAGGACGGCGATGGTGAACAGGTCTAGCACCGCCCACAGGATCTTGAGCGGCACGCCCCCATAATCACCAAAGTGGAGCGGGCGGGATAGCGCCAGCGCCTGATAATACCAGGGCATCGCGCGTGCATCGGTGAAGACGCCGTTTTCCGCATCGATTAGCGCGGGTGTTAGCAGATGCTCGGTCAGCGGGGTGTCGCCCTGGAAAAAGACGGCATAATGATGCTTCGAGCTGAAGGTACCGCCAGGAAAGGCGATGAACTGCGGGTTGTAGCCGGGCAATGCACGCCGCGCCGCCGCCATCGCCCGGTCGAGCGAGCCGTAGCGAGCAGGCGGAAGCGCCGGGCGACCCGCGTAGGTGCGTGTCATGTCCTGCAGCTCGCGCGCTTGCCAAAGTTGGTTGATCGGCGTCGCGAGGGCGTTGATGACGCCCGTCATTCCAACGACCACCGTCCAGGCAACCGCCACGATCCCGAGCAGGTTGTGATAGTCGAGCCATTTGATCCGCCTACTGCGTGAGACCCGCAGCGTGCCGAAATCAAGCTTCCGCATGAACGGCGCGTAGAGCACGACCCCCGATATGATCGCGGCGACAAACAGGACGCCCATCAGCGCCAGGAACAACATGCCCGGCAAGCCCAGGAACATGTCGGTATGGAGCTGGAGCAGGAAGTGCATGACACCCCCCTCGTCCTCGACCGCGTAAGGATTACCCGTCGAACGATCGATCAGGTGGAGCGTCATGTCAGCGGCGTGCGAACCAGGATTCGGCGCGGTCGTGACCGTCATGGCAGGCTGCGCATTGTCGAAGGCCATGAACACCGGCACGTCGCCCGGCCGCGTCGCGAGCACGCGTCTCAGCACCTCGTCGAGCGGCAGCAGCCCGACTGTATCGGAGGATGAGCCGACACCCGGTCGGCCGAACTGCGGCGGGGGCCCGGTCAACATGTCGATTTCGTCGTGAAAGATCAACGGCAGCCCGGTCAGGCACAGCATCAGCAGGAACGCCGTCGAGATCAGGCTGGTCCACTTGTGCACTTGGAACCAGATGCGGATGGTGCGGCGGGTCATGCGGGCGTCTTGCGCGCTGCACGGATGCTGGCAAGCGCGCAGCCGAGGGACAGGATGACAATACCGGCCATCAGAAGTCGATGGAAGCCGACGCCTTGAAAGTCCGCGGCTGCCCCTGCAGCAGCGCCGGGCCGAACGAACCGAAGGACGACGCCCAGTAGCGCTTGTCGGCGACGTTATCGATGGTGAAGCGAAGCGTCAGCGGCGCGCTCGCCAGCGGCACGACGTAGCGGGCGCCGACGTCGAAGCGGGTCCAGTCGTCCAGCTTCACCGTGTTGGCATTGTCGTACCACTGGTCGCCGGTATGGACGACCCGGCCGGTCATCGTCGCGCCGAACGGTAGGTCCCACTCGACATTCGCGTTGGCCAGCCATTCGGGCACGCCGAACACCTCGTTGCCCTCATTGAGGCCGCCCGCCGTCTGGCGCAGCTTCGCGTCGATATAGGTGCCGCCGGCAATGATCCGCAGGCCGCGCACCGGTTCGCCGTCGAGGCTCAGCTCAAGCCCGCGATTCCGCTGCCGCCCGAAATAGCCGAAGGTCACGGCATTCACGTTGGTCGCGGTCGGCGTCGGAGTGACATAGGCGCTCGGCAGGTCGATCTGGAACGCGGCGAGGCTGAGGTTGAAGCGGCCGAGCAGCAGCTTGCCCCCGACCTCGTACTGGCGCGTCTTGTAGGGAGCGAAAACCTCCCCCGCGTTCAGCGTGTCGGCATTGTTCGGCGCGGTGGCGCCGGCCGCCAGACCCTCGATCCGGTTCGCGAACAGCGACACGCCGTCCGTGGGCTTCACCACCACGCCGACGACCGGGGTAACCGCGCTCTCGCTATACCGGGTGACGAGCGAACCATCGGCGTAGCTGTAGCTCGACTGCTGGATGTTCTGCAGGCGCACGCCGCCGGTAATCAGCACCCGATCATCGAACAGCCCGAGCGTGTCGGACGCGAACGCGCTGCCGATCCGGCTGCGCGAGATCGGGAACGGGTCGTTGAGGTCGCCGCCGGCGAAGCTGAAACCGGTCGGCAGCGGCACCTGCGGCGTGACATAAAGGTTGGTCTGGTACGGGACGCCGAACCCGGCGTTGGCATAGCGGAAGTCATAGGCCGTGCGGTTCACCTGCCAGATGTGCGAGCCGCCCAAATTGAACTCGTTGGTGACGCCGCCCGCCTGCAGTTTGACGCGCAATCCGGCGGTCGCCGATGTTCCGTTGCGCTCATAGGGGATGATGCTGGCGGAACCATCGGCCGCGCCGGTCAGCGCGTTGGTGACGGTCAGGCCGCCATAGGTGCCGTCCTCCCTGCCGTCGATCGATCCGACGGTGGCGTAGAGCAACGCATTGTCTGCGATGTCGTATTCGGCGCGGACAGTGCCGAAGATGTCGCGGATTTCGGTAGAGGTGAACGCCTGACCGTAATTGTGGTCGGCGTCGGGTACTTCTGGAATGGCGGTCACGCCGAAGCCGAGCGTCACGGTCGGACGAAGGCGATCCACCTCGTAACGCTGATAGGCGACGTCCACGATCACGCGCCCGCGGTCGCCGCGGTAGTCGAGCGCGGCACCGATCACCGCCGCGCGACGGAACTCGTCGTTGATCGCAACGTCGCCGCTGCGAAAGGCCCCGTTGACGCGCACCCCCCATTCATCGTTCGCACCGAACCGGCGGGCCACATCAAAGCTGCCGCCGAAATGCGACGAGGACGTGTAATTGGCGGTGACGCGGGTGAGCGGGTCATTCCCGGCAACCTTCGTGAGCAGGTTGACGTTGCCTCCGAAGCCAGTGCCGCTCGGCGCCGCTCCGTTCAAGAAAGCGCTGGCGCCGTTCAGCACCTGAACCGAACCGTAAAGTTCGGGCGCGACCAATTGGCGCGGTGTAATGCCGTAGAGGCCGTTGAGGCCCACGTCGTCGCCGAACAATGCGAAGCCCCGAATTACAAACTGCTCGGCGGCGTTGCCGAAGCCATAGGTGGTGCGGATCGACGGATCATTCTCTAATACCTGGCCGAGCGACTGCGGCTGCTGGTTCAGGATCAGCTGCTCATTATAGCTTTTGATGCTGAACGGTACGTCGCCCGCATCCTTGTCACCCAGCACGCCGACGGAGCCGCTCCGCGCGACCTCCGTCTGGTTGTTGCGCTGGGCATTGACGACAATGTCGTCCGTCAAAGCCTCGTCAACAGCCGAGTCCTGCGCCCACGCGGGAGCGGCCGACAGCGCAAGCGCACTCACCGCCGGAGCCCACCAGCAGATCGGCTTCTTCATCTTCATAGAACCCCCGCACTTCGAGCTCGAGTCGCTAATGCGAGTCGTTCTAACAATCAATAGCGGTGAGCTCGTGCTTCCGATCTTCGCTATTGGAGGCGTTCGTGAGCTGGCTGACGCGCTGGCGTCGGATGTCGACGGCAAACAGCGTTGCGAAGCTGTTCCACCAAAGCCGCTCGGTCTTGTGGCAGATGTCGATGCCGCGCTCGCACAGCAGATCTTCTAGGTTTCGAAGTGACAATGGGAAGCGCACGTACATCAGTACGATTAGCCGGTTCACGTCGGGTGACGAGTTGAAGCGGCGGAAAGAGAGGCGAGCTTGGCTCGCGATTGACGCGGCACGCCGCCGCGCGAACTGCGTTCGTCTGCCCCTGCCACGTTAGTCTTACAGCGCCGGGTGCGGCCATCGATCAATTCGGGGCGACAGCCGCCCCGATCGCGCTTTCGCGCCGAAGCAGCGCCGCGATCGCGACCAGCATGCCGGCGAAGGCGGCGAGGCCGGCGACGGCGAACGTCCCCTGCATGCTGCCGGTCGCGGACTTCATCAGCGTGACGATCGGCGGGCTCAGGAACTGCCCAAGGAAGAAGCACCCCGTCCAAACGCCCATGCCGCGCCCGCGATGTGCGGCCGGAAGGTCGCGCTGTGCCCAGGTGATCAGCGTCGGGATCATCATTCCCACCCCGGTCTGCTGAAACACCACCCCCGCTGCCATCCACTGCCAATCGGGCGCCACGCCGATCAGGCATAGGCCCCCGCCCACGAGCGCCAGCATGAGGACGAACGCGACTTCCAAGCGGCGCTTTCCGACGAGCCAGAAGATGCCGGCCCCGACCGAAACGCCAAGGCTGGGCAGGAACGTGATACGACCGAGCTCGTCCGATGATTGCACGCCGACCTCTCGAAAGGCGAGACCACCATTGACGGCGTAAACATAGTAGATGATCGATGAGAGCAACGTCACCGCGCCGATCAGCGCGATCTTGTTCACGGGAAAGGCGGGCTTGTCCCGCAGCGCCTCCCCCGCTGCCGCGTGCGACGTGTCGACAGCCGGCTCGAAGACGAAGGCGAGCATCGCCAGGAAAATCGGGAATGCGGCCAAGTAGATCAGGAACACCCCGTTCCATCGCATCGCCGTCAGATAGCCGGCCCCCAGGATTACCGCGCTGCCCACGAGCGGACCGATCATCCCCTGGATACTGAGCCAGCGCCGGCGTCCCCCCTCATCCCAATAGTCAGCGATCAGCGTGTTGACCGTCGTCAGGATGGCCGCCTCTGCGATACCAAGCGCAAGGCGCGACATGAACATCGCATCGAGATTGGTCAAAAGGAACGGGGCGGTCCCCGCGATCGCATACAGCAGCGTGGACCACACGACCATCGCGCGGCGACCGAAGCGATCGATCAGCGCGCCGGCGAATGGTGCGATCACCGCGATCGCGAGACCCGGCGCGGTGACCATCCATGGCACTTTCCAGGTCGCCGTCGGATCGCCCTGAAAGTGGTCGATGATCGACGGAACCGCGGGGAACATCGAGACCACGGCGATCATCGGCAGGAAGCCTGCGATCGTGACGGTAAGGCCCTGCGACACACCCGCCCGGCGGTCTCGATCGTGCTGCAAACGGCCCATCAAGCCCCTCCCGACCATGATCGCCCGCGCTTATGCGCAACGCGACCTTACAGGTAATATATCACAGGCGCTGGAAGCCGCAAGCGTGCGGACGGCTCTGGAGGAGCCTTCAGTTGCCGTAGGGGTAATCGAACCCTTTCTCGACGATCACCTCCGAGATCTTCCGACGACTGATTTCGATGAACTCACGCGCGTCGTTGGCAGACGGGATAGCCCCGTCGAACCGGGTCGTCAGCGCGAAGATCGCACGGACATCCTCGCCGTGGTGGCTGATGGAGTAGAAGATGCGGTCGAGTTCGGCCGACAGCTTCCGATAGATGGCCTGAAGTTGGGCATTGCGGGTCGCCTCGACCAGCAGGTCAAAGCGCTGCCGTGAAAGCTGGATCCACTTTTCGGTGTCGAGTTTCGGCCTTTTGATCGCGCGCGCGTGATCCTGCTGCAGGGCGTCCAGGCGCGCTGCCTGGTCCGGGGTAAGTCGCTCAGACGAAAGCTGAAAGATCAACGGCGAGACCACACCCCAAACCGCGAAAAAATCATCGACGGATTTCAGCGTGAGCCCCGCGACGCGGTAGCCGCGGCGCGGGATCGTCTCGACCAAGCCGTCGTGATTGAGGCGGTCCAGCGCCTCGCGCACGGGCATCGCGCCGAAGCCGATTTCACTTGAAATTTCCCGCTCGGTGAAGCGCATGCGAGGGGGCATCTTCAACGACACGATTCGCTGCCGAAGCAGTGCATAGGCCTGGTCGGCGAGCGTCTGTTTGCGCCCTTCGCCCTCCATCATCAGTCACCTCCAGCCCAGCGTCGTTCGACTGCGGGGTGTGGCTCCCCGGCGAAGCATTGGCAAGGTTGGGATGGCCACCGGAATTGACGACCCTGAAGCCGTGATATATTACAAACAGGACGATGGGGGCAGTGACGGGGCGTCGCCCGCAACTACGCTAAGAGGTCGATATGCTGGAGTGCGAGAAGGTTCTGATCGTCGGCGCGGGGATCGGCGGCCTGTGCACGGCGATCGCACTCGCCAGGATTGGCGTCGAGGTCGACGTCATCGATATCAAGCCGGACAACGCCGTGGCCGGCGTCGGATGGGGACTGCGAACCAACGGCCTACGAGCCCTGCGCGAGATCGGTCTCCTAGAGGATACGCTCGCCATCGGGTTCCCGACACCGCCGCTTTCCTATTTCGACCGGCAGGGACGCCATGTCGTCGACATCCCTTATGGACGACATTTCGACGGCATGCCCAACAACGTCCAGCTGCCGCGCACCGGCTTTCTCGAGATGGCCAGCACCCGCGCCCGCGAGCATGGATGCGCGATCAGGATGTCGACAACGGTGGTCGATATCGAGCAGGACGACGCCGGCGTGAACGTCGAGTTCAGCGACGGGTCGTCGGACCGGTACGACCTCGTCATCGGCTTCGACGGGATCAACTCGAGCATCCGGGGTTACCTGTTCGGGGACAGGTACGTCCCGGTGCGCAGTGGCGGGGTTGCCTGGCGCGCGCCGGTTCCGGCGCCGGAGACGCTAAAGGGCGCACTCTTCTGCCACGGTTTCGGCGGGAAAGTCGGCTTCGTGCCGCTGGCCGGCGGCATGATGTACGTGATCGTCACCCATTTCGAGGCCGGCCGTCCCCGCCATGATCGCGCGGCGTTCCCGCAAATCATGCACGGGGTCGCGCGGGACATGATGGGCGATTCCCCTTTCATGGCGGAGTCGATCGGATCGCTGCTCACGGCCACCAACGTCGCCTACACGCCGCTGGATACGGTGATGGTCCCCTACCCCTGGTATCGCGGCCGGGTGATGATCATGGGCGATGCCGCGCACGCCATGACGCCCTATCTCGGATCGGGTGCGGCGATGGCGATCGAGGACGGCGTCGTCTTTGCCGAACTCCTGCAAAGCGGCGAACCGCTCAACGACGTGCAGACCCGGTTCATGGCCCGGCGGTACCCGCGCGTGAAGACCATCTACGATACCTCGCTCCAGATGATGCACGAGGAGTTCGACTCCGCGACGCCCGAGGCGCTCGATCGGCGTCTCGCCCATCTGGTGAACGAGGAGCCAGCCGCGCTCGATTACGTCCACCGCATCCTGGAAAGCCCCTACTGATGACCGACCAACGCATCGCGAAGCTGTCCGTCAATGCGGCGGTTTCGATCGGCGACATGCGAAAGCTTCAGGGTACGACGGGTATTCCCGTTCCGGCGGCAGGCGCGGAAAGCGTCCCCGACATTTCGGGCGTGTGGAAGACGGCGGCGCTATCGCTCGTTCGGAGTTACGACTGGGTCTCGAGGCTCGACACGGTCGACAACCCGGTCAGCCTGTTTCCCGATTGGTCGGCCGATCCCGACGACCCGGCGAGCTACAATTTCGAGGGCACGGACACCTGGGTGCGACAGACGCGTGCGCTTGGCGCGGAGATCCTCTTCACGATCGCGAGCGAAATCCCGTCGAACAAGCAGCCGGCCCGTGACCTCGCAAAGTACGAGCAGGTCGTCGAGAATATCGTTCGCCATTATGTTTGCGGCTGGGGCAACGGCTTCGACCGGGCGGTCAGCCACTGGGAATTCGGGGATCAGCCCGACTTCGGCGCCCTGCACTTCGCCGGCACGCCAGAGCAGTTCTACGAGATGTACGCAGCCGCCGCACGAGCGGTGAAGTGTGTCGATGCCGATCTGCGGTTCGGTGGTCCGTGCATCGCGTTTCCACTCAATGAAGGGCCATATCGCGAAGGATTGCTCGAGTTCATCAAAGGCAAGGGGCTGCCTTTGGATTTCCTGTCCTGGATGTGGTACGGCGACAATTCGCGTGATCCGCTCGATTTTCGAAGGATTGCGGCGGAGGTCCGCGCGATCCTCGACAGTCATGGCTTTGGTGAGACCGAACTCGTGCTTTCGTACTGGAGCATGACCGGCATCCCGACGGCCCAGTTCACAGATCCGGACAATGCGGCATTCATCGCAGCAGCGGCGATCTACATGCAGGATTCCGCGGTCGACAAAGCGATTTTCTTCCGCGCGGATACGGGTGCCGATTTCCACTATAACTTCAGGGATCCTGCGGGAATCTTCGAGGCGAATGGCGGTGAGAACGCAAGAACGGGCGCCTTCCGCCTGGTCGGTCAGACGCTGGCCGCGACGGAGCGCCTGGCGGTCACGGGCGGAGATGAGAACGGTTTCGCGGTGCTGGCCGGCCGCACCGCTGATCGTGACATCGTTCGCATCCTCATCGCAAACTACGCGATTCCCGCCCCCTATTTGATCGCGCGGGATCGCGACGTCTTCGAGTTTCAGGTGCCGATCGGCTCGGTGCGGACGGATATGTCCCTCAACGTCCCTCCGCGACGAGTGGATGCCGCGAGCGCCGGCCATACCGGTTATGCGCTGGAGGTCACCGGCCTCCCCTGGGGCGACGGTCCGCACAAGATCGTCCGTTACCGCGCGGACGCGGGTCACCGAGGCGAACAACTGAACGCCTATGAGGGCGAGGGGGCCACCGTCATGCTAAACGGCGACCTGACCGCGCCTGGTGTGGAGATGATCGAAATCGTCCGCGGAAATTAGCAAGATTGCGTGTTTGGCAAATGCTGCTTCTCTGATGGAGAAAAGGCGCTGCGGCTTAACAAAATTGCGATGGCGGAGTTCGGTCCTTATGTCGCCGATCCGTGACATAACTCTGCTCGTTTTCTTCTGCTCGGACGGTGTCGAACAGATCAAGCCGGTCAAACAGCTTTTAAAATTACGCGCGCCGTGATTTCAGGCATCGATAGGCGCCTGCCATGTGACGGCACTGCCGGCCGCACGTATATTAGCTCTACGAGCCGGATCATGTCGGGCGACGAGTTGAAGCGGCGGAAGGGTGACGGGGCTTGGCTCTGGATCGGCGCGGCACGCTAACAGCGTCCGTCTGCGCCTGCCACGTTAGTCTGACAGAACCGTACTATCCAGTAGCTGATCCGACTTGGGCTCGATGACGAGTTCGTGACCGCGGAGGCGATTGATGATCTCGCCGATCCAAAGCTCGATATGCCGGAGGTGATTTGGTTTGCGGAACATGTAAGCATTGATGACGCTCGCTCCGCGTTTCGCCTTCATCACTCCCACTGGCGACAGCACGCAAGGAAGCTTTTCATGTTTCTGTGCGGCCGGCGTAGGGGTGAATGTCCGCAATTGGCGTTAGCGGAACGGCTGCTTTCGGGCAGCATGCCAAGTAGTCCCAGCGTCCGCTTCGGGCAGGAAAGCGGACTGCCCGCTTTTCAGGACTGAATGCTAGATAGCGGCCATTCAATAGAGTGCAGCGGCCATGTGGGCGGAGCGTAGCTCAGTCGGGGTGGAGCGTCGGTTCAAGCCGGAGGTCCTCCGTTCGACTCGGAGCAAAGGACTAATCGCCGGCGATGTCGTTCTGCAGCCAGAGCGGTCCCTGATGCACGTCTATTGTTTGCAAGCGACCGGGGCCAAGGTTTTCGAAGCGGTGGGGAACCCCCGCCGGCCCGAACACAATCTCTCCCGCCGTCGCGTCGATGGTCGCATCGCCGACGAAGAAGCGCGCATTGCCCGCAACGATGATGAAGATCTCATCATAGGGGTGAACGTGAAGCTGCGGCCCCGCCCCGGGGATATCGTTGCCATAAGCGAGCAGGGTGCAGCTGGTGTTCAAAGTCGCGCCTTCGACATCGCCGCGCCATGGGCCATCCGCTGCGGGGTCGAACAGCCGCGCCTTGGCAGCGCTGCGCCCATCCGGCGAAACCGTCGCGGGGTCGAAATCCTTTCGCATCTCGGCGTAACTCCTTGATTCGGGAACGCGCGCGCCGGTTTTCAGCGCCGGTAGGTGAGGTGGAGAGTCCCGCTCTCCGCAACCTCCGACGTGACCGTATATCCCGCTTCCAGCCCACGCAGATTGTCCCACAGGCGAACGCCCCGGCCCAGCAGGATGGGTGCTATCGCAACATGGAGGTGATCGACCAGCCCGGCTTTTAGGTAGTCGCGCACGATCGTCGGCCCGCCGCCGATCCGCACATCCTTGCCGTTCGCCGCCGGACGCGCTTGATCCAACGCCTCCGCTGGGCTGGCGCGCAGGAAAGTGAAGCTGGTGCCGTTTGCCATCGTAATCGGCGGTCGCGGTCGTTGAGTGAGCACGAATACCGGGCAACGGAACGGGGGTTCGTCGCCCCACCAGCCGCGCCACTCCGGATCGTCGGGGAAAGCATGCAGGCCAAACTTGCCCGCCCCCATGATCTCGGCGCCGATATTCTCGAAATAATGCCGGGCGTAGCGATCGTCGACGCCGGTCGTGCCTTCGCCGCTGGCATCGCCCAGCACGCGTTCGCGAAAGTTGCGGGTGGCGGCATAGGCGCCGACCAGCCGCGACCAGTCCTGCCCGAACGGATCCTCCGGCGTCTGATCGGTCGTCGTCGCAAACCCATCCAGCGATATCATGAGATCAACACGAACGCGCATGATCACCTCTCAAAAGTAAGCCATATGCCTTTGTGTTGCGTTTTGGATATTGAGGCAAGTGCCTTTCTTTCTTGACCTGCTATGGTCCCGCGCCAAAGTATCGAAATGCCTTATCGTTCGACTCCGCTGGATCTTGCCTTTCACGCGCTCAGCGACCCAACCCGCCGCGCTGTCGTGTCGCGCCTCGCGCAAGGGGAAGTGCCGGTCAGCGTGCTCGCCCAGCCGTTCAACATGGCGCTTCCGTCCTTCGCTCAGCACATCAAGGTGCTCGAGGAATCGGGATTAATCGCCAGCGAGAAGCGCGGGCGAAGCCGCTGGTGCAGGCTGGTCCGGCCGCGCTTCGAGGAAGCGGCCGAGTGGATGGAAGCCGAGCGCCGCCGCTGGGTCGACCGGCTGGACCGTCTCGAAACCTATCTCGATCGACAAGAGAAGGACGACGACGCATGACGATACCCACACCTTGGCCGCACGATCGCGAGGTCGTCGTCGTGAAGGTTTTCGATCACCCGCGTGAACGCGTCTTCGCGGCCTGGATGGATCCCGATGCGCTGGCGATGTGGTATGGCCCCGACGGGCTCGCCATCGAGACGCATGAGGCGGATTTGCGCGAAGGCGGGCAGTGGCGCTTCGACATGGTCGGAACGTTTGATGGAAAGCCGCAACGCTTCCCCAATCTGATGCGCTTCCTCGAGATCGTCCCGAACGAGCGCATCGTAATGGACTACGGCACGCCGTCGCCGGACGATCCCGATCGCTTCCGAATGGCAGTTAGCTTCGATGCGCAGGCCGACGGCAAAACGGTATTGACGCTGCGCCAATTGCATCCCAGCCGCGAGCGCCGCGACGCGGTGATCGGCTTCGGCGCGGTCGAATATGGGCAGCAGACGCTGGAGAGCCTGGCCAGATTGCTGGCGCGGGGAAATCCGAAGGCGGTCGCCAGTCCGATATGAATGGATGGCAGAAACTGGGGAGCGGTGAGGGCAGCGTGAATGACCGCAATTGGGCGTGAGCAGATATTCCGCTTTCTGGCATCGCGCCAGTCGATTCCGACGTCAGCTATGAGTTGGAAAGCGGCCATCGACCTTTTAACCTATCCATGCCGCCATCATACCCGCTGTAGGCAGCCAAAGCCCGACCGAGCCGACCACGAACCATAGCCAAGCGCGCTCGTGATGCCATAGAAGAGCGAAAAGACACCCGGCGCACGCAACCGCCTCTCCGATGACAAAAAATGCTACGTGCGAGCCGTGATCGGGACGTTCAAGCGTGGCCCCCGCTGCTGCGATCAGAAGGGGTGTCGATAAAATCCAGCCGATCAGCACGAGCACCAAGACGGTGCGGACGAGACCTTGGAAGACTCGGCCAACTAGACGCATGCCCCATTCTACGAAGCCGCCGAATGTCGGCAAGTGGGCGTAAGCAGAACGACCGCTTTCGGGGTCACCCGCAGGGGACCGGAGCGTCTGAAATGGGCAGGATAACGGACGCCGAAACGCCCTTGAAACATGCCAGCCGGTTTCTGCTATGACCTGAGCACGCCGTGAGGCGCGAATACCTTTTGTCGAAAGAAATCCCTGTGCTCGCAGCCGCTCTTTTGATTGTCGTAAGCGGCACACAGACCTCCACGTCGGCAACCGTGCCAACACCCCAACAGTTGGCCGAACGTTTCGTCAACGTGGCAATGTCCGAGCCAATATCAGGGACGGATGGCATTGATGACACGATTGCCGAGGAGTTGATTAAGTCAAATCCAGGCCGCGCTGCTCAAGTGAAGCGCATCGTTCGCGAAATGAGCAGGTGCATGGAGCAAGACGGGAATGCCGCGATGCGCCGAGCCGCAATCGAGGCCGCCTTGGCCTTCGATAGTCAGCAGCTTGAGCGCCTCATCGCGTTCGCAAAGATGCAAGCCGCGAAGCGAGAGGGAGGTGCATCAAGTCTCGTTTCTAAGGACTGGGAGGCGGCGCGCCGAGACTATGGCCGCTGGATGTACAGCATCGGCGGACAGCCCTCGGCACTCGCTTTGGTGCAGCGTTGCAGTGATCAGATGAAAACGGGCATGGCTGCTGCAGGATTGCGAGATTAAGGCGTTCCGACATTCTGCCACGAGCCCTAATCGGATCACGGCCTAATGTCCGGAACGGGTGTAAGCGGACGTTGACGGGTGACCCGCTTGAGCGGCAGCTTGTACCTATGAACCCGCGCCGACCTGTGAGCGCAAAGCTCTTGATGCTGTTCGTGTTCTTAGGATGCACTGCGGCAGCAACTTGGCTTTGGGACCAGTACACTTTCGCGGTGCGATGGCCGTCTCAGGTGCAGCAAGAGGTGCTCGGTTCCACGGTCGTTTCATACGACGCCTTGATCTCTAAGGAGCGGAGCTTCAATTTTGGCGAAGGCTTTGCCAAGTGGCGATACAAGGTGGACGGCAGTGGTTCGACTCTTGAACGTTTCTGCCAACGCACCTCGGCATTGCATTGCGCGTTTACCCGGTCGCGGAACGCTGCGCAGGGGGTCACCCTAAACGTAGAGCTTTCGGGCGGCATCCTCACCGTAGAGGAATGGTGGAGCTGACGTCTGCTCCTGGGCGTGAGCAGCCCTTCCGCTTCGGGCAGGAGAGCGGACACGGCGAGGAAACCGCTTAGAAGCCGGGTGCGGCGCGCGCGCCCGCCAAGAATGCTTTTGATCCGGCACACAAGTCGCCCGTGAAGATGCTTCCAGGCTCAGCATGGTAAGCTTCTACTTCGCTGCCTTTTCCGCGCCCTTGCTTCAAGGCTAATGTGTTGAGCCCTCGGCCAACACCGCCTGATTCCCACCAAATGAACCAAACATCCTCGGTCAAATATGCGCGAACGAAGCGAGCGCGCGGCACTCTCTTATTCTCAGCGACATCGGTGGAGTTAAATTCGCCGTTGGCATCGGCCAAACCGCAGCTACCCGCAAAGAAGCCAACAAGTTCGGCCCTGACTTGCTCCGGCAGGTCCGCCATCGAACCTACTTGCCTGAATGGCTTAGTGAAGCTGCACTCAGGCACGTTCGGCATAGATGGAAAGTGGCGCTCCTTCCATGCAGCAGAGCTTGGATCGGCAGCTTGTAGAAGGCTGAAGATAATCGGCACGAGCAGCATTAGGGATTACCCCCCGACACGTTATCACGACCATCATGGCCAATCTCTGCGTCCTAAATCAGGCGATAGCCGACGGCGCTCTTTACGACCCTACGACCTGAATTTGCGTCGGCATTATCTTTCCCGATGCGGTTTTGAGTTCCGTGAGCAGCTGTTCGTTGAACCTCGGGACCAATAAGAACCAAAGCCGCGCTCAAATCGAAAGCACCACTCAACGATCTCCTTCGTCATTGTTTTCACGCAAACATATCCGCTGTAGCGCTCTGTCCGCGCGACGCCTCACCGCTGATAGTGCAGCGTGTTCTCGAACCCTTCGTTCGCCTTGGTCATCTTCGCGATCTTGCGGAGTGTCGCGCGAACGGCTCGATCGAAGCGGCGATCGTCGTGGATGCTGGTGGCCGGGTACTCTTCCTTGGCGAGCAGGGCCTTCACATGTGCGGCGAACTCGGCTTGATCGCTGGCCTTTCCGCTCATCTGCAACGCCCGGCACACCCACTCCTCGGCCGCCGCCGCGTCATAGTCGTTCTCGGCCCCGTACCCGCGCTTGTCGGCCGCGGCCTGGTCGAGCCGTGCCGCCTCGAGCCGGCGATCCAGCCAAGTGCGGACGCGATCGGCATCCCAGGATTTCGACGTATCGTTCATGCGCTTTCCTATCGGCCCTCGGCCTACCGCAAAGCGGACAAACGCGCACTCGTGCGATGAGCGTTCAGTCAGCGCTCGGAGCCGAAAGTGGGGAACGTAGCAGGCACCACTCAGGTTTGAAGCAGCGGCGCGGTTCGATGTGCGGTTGGCGCAGGCCAGCCCGCGCCTTCGAGTGGGACGCGGATCGACGATGGATGATGCAGCGCGATGAACCATGACGGGGCGGCGCCGGAAACGGCTACAACACGACCCGAGCCACCCGCCCCTGACGTCGTGGCAGAGCGCCCGCGTCGCCGGATCTGGCGGGTCGTGCGCAACGTCGCGATCGGGTTCGTCACGCTCATTGCCGCCATCTGGCTCGTGCTCTTCATCACCAAGGGACGGTTCCTGAAGGAGCCGTTCGAGCGCACCGTCGCGCATCTGATCGACCGCCCGGTAAAGGTTGGCGGCGACTTCCAGCTGTACTTCGCGCCGCTCGACATCAAGTTCCTGGCCGAGGGGCTGACCGTCGCCAACCCCGACTGGACCACCCGCCCCCATCTGTTCGCGGCGAAGCGCATCGACACGCGGATCGCACCATGGTCGCTGCTGTTCGGCCGACGGCGGCTGCGATGGCTCGATCTGACCGATGCGTCGCTCGATCTCGAGTGGAATGCGGCGCACACCGCGAACAGCTGGACCTTCACCAGCGATGGGAAGGGGAAGCCCTTCGAGCTGCCGGTGATCGACCGCGCCAGCCTGGTCTCGACTGCGCTGCGCTATCGCGACCCGCGGATGGACCTGCTCGCCGATCTCGATTTCTCGACGATCCGGTCGCGCGATGCCCGGATTGGCGAAGCGGTAAGATTTACCGGCAAGGGGCGCGTCCGGCGGACGCCGTTCACGCTGAACGGCGCGCTGCTCACCCCCAACGACACCGCGGCACGCGGCCGCAATCGGCTCGTCCTCAACGCACTCGCCGCGCGCAACCGCATCACCATGTCGGGCACCCTCCCCAGCCTTGCCGACATCGAGGGCGTGCCGCTCGCGGTCACGGCACGAGGCCAGAACGCTGCCGAACTGCTCGGCATCCTTGGCATCGTCATTCCGCAAACGCGCGACTACCGGCTGAAGGCGACGCTGGTGAAGCGCGAAGCGGCGTATCGCTTCGGCGACATGACCGGCCGGTTTGGCGACAGCGACATCGTCGGTGCCTTTACCGTCAACAATGGCGGCCCGCGCGTCCATGTCGACGCCGATCTCACAACGCGGTCGCTCGACATCATCGATGTCGCGCCGTTCATCGGCTACAATCCCGATCTGGTCGCCAGCCGCGGCGTGGCCGTCGCCGCGAGGGCTGCGGGCGCCGCCCCCGCACGTCTGCTGCCCGACACCTCGCTTCGTGCCGAAGGCCTGCGCGCGTTCGACGCCAATGTCCGCTATCGCGTCGCTCGTTTGCGATCGGACAGCGTGCCGGTGACCGACCTGTCGGTGACCGTCGCGCTCGACGATGGTCTGCTCGATTTGTCACCGTTCAAGTTCACGATGGCGCGCGGCACCGTCGCGTCGGACATACGCTTCGACTGGCGGCGGCGGCCGGCGCGCGTCGATTACGACTTCCGCATGGCCGACACGCCGATCGCCCAGCTGCTCGGCGGCTTCGGCGTGGCAGAGGCAGGCACCACCGGCACGATCCGTGGCCGTCTGCAGCTACAGGGCGATGGTGACACCCTACACGACTCGCTGGCGACCGCGCGCGGCCGCATCGCCCTCGTCATTCCGCAAGGCAAGCTGACGACCCGCAACGTCCAGCTCTCCGAACTCGATCTCGGCACCTTCATCCAGAAGATGTTCGAGGCGCGGCTGAAAGAGCCGGTTGCGCTAAACTGCGGCCTGGTCGCCTTTACCGTGCGCGGGGGTGTGGCGGCCGCCGACCCCATCCTCATCGACACGCGCAAGAACGTGATTACCGGGCGCGGCGGGTTCAGCTTTGCGACCGAGCAGATCGACCTGGCCTTCCGCGCGGACGCCAAGAAGTTCAGCCTGTTCTCGGGTCAGTCGCCGGTAGGGATCGGCGGGTATTTCAGTGAGCCCTCGCTTGCGGTGGTCACGCCGCAATTGCTCGGCCGCGCCGGCGCCGGGCTGGGCCTGGCGGTAGTGGCAGCACCGCCGGCGGCGTTGCTCGCGTTCGTCGATCCCGGCGATGCCAAGGGCGCGGCGTGCGGCCCCGTCCTCGCCGGCGCCACGGCCAAGGCGCAGCGCACCCGCGACGGCAAACCGCGCGACGATGTCGGCACCGGCGCGTCGGGCAAGGCAGAGGACAAGCCACGCAAGAAGTTCCTGGGCATCTTCTGAGGCTCACCCACCCTCCGTGGGAGCACTTCGAGAGCCAAGGGTCGTTTCACGGCTTCAGGCGCGAAGGTCGGGCCAGGACAGCTCGTAGCGGGCGAGATACTTCCGGAGGCGATCCGCATCGTTCGTCGATGTCCGTACGGCGCGCGAAGCGGAGAACAGCGTTCGTCCCGCCTCCGACAAGGATCGGCTCTCGCGGCACGTCGCGACGACATGTGCCAGCTGCACGCGATCGAAAGGATCGAGCTTTTCGATGGCTTCGGGCGGCAGCACCGACGCAAGCCCGTCATCGGCGCGGTCATGGGTCGCCCACAGCTTCTTGAGCCGCGCGACTTCCGCATCGACCGTGGGCACGTCGATGCGCCCCGTCGGACTGAAGGTGGCCATCCGCGTCACGCTTGCCGCCAAATCGCGGAAGTTGCCCGACCATCGCGCCTCGGGCCTGATCGCAAAGGCGAGATACCGCTGCCGCGCCTCCTTGTTGAAGGTAACGCGGTCCCCTTCTCGCTCGACGAAGCGGTCGAGTTCATAGTCGAGGTTGGGCTCGATATCCTCGCGCCGCTCGGCAAGGCCGGGCAGCGTGAAGGTCCAGAGGTTGAGGCGCGCGTAGAGGTCCTCGCGGAACGTGCCCGCGGCGATCGCTTCGCCCAGATCGCGGTTGGTGCCGGCGATCAGCTGAAAGTCGCTGACGACCTCCTTGTCGGCGCCGACGGGGAGGAAGCGCTTGTCCTCGATCGCGCGCAGGATCATCGCCTGCTCGTCGAGCCCGAGCTCCCCGATCTCGTCCAGGAACAGCGTGCCGGTATCGGCGCTCCGCAACAGGCCGGGGCGATCATGCGTCGCCCCGGTAAACGCGCCCCGCTTGTGCCCGAACAGCGCCGACATCGCGCCATCGCCCTTCAGGGTCGCGCAATTGACCTCGACGAACGGCCCTTTGACCTGATGCTTTAGCCGCTTCAGCTCGTAGATGCGCCGCGCCAGCTGGCTCTTACCCGCGCCGGTCGGACCCATCAGCAACACGGGCGCCCGGCTTCGCACCGCGACCTGCTCGATCTCGTCAATCATGCGATTGAAGGCGGCGTTGCGAGTGTCGATGCCAGACTTAAGGAACGAGGTCGCCGCAACGCTCTCGGCGGCAAAGCGCGTCGCGATGCTGTCATAGCGCGACAGGTCGAGATCGATCGTGTTCCAGATTCCGGCCGCGTCGGCCGTTCCCCGCCGGGGCTGGGTCTGGAGCAGGCGGCCCGGCAGGAAATGCGCTTCTGTGAGCAGGAACAGGCAGATTTGCGCGACATGCGTGCCGGTGGTGATGTGGATCAGATAGTCTTCTGTGTCAGGATCGAAGTGATAGCCGCGCGCGAAGTCGAGGAGCTTGCCATAGACCTCCTCGAAATCCCACGGATCGTCGAAGTCGATGAGCTGAGGCTCGACAGTGGTCTCGGGCGAAACCGCGGCGATGTCCTCGGTCACATATTCGGCCAGCCGGCGGTGCGCCGAACCGTGGATCAGCACGAAGCGATCGACGCGCAGATCCTCATGCATGGTCAGCCCGACCGACGGCCGCCACTTGTTCCACCGCGATGGCCCGAACTTGGCCGCATCGAGCGTCGAACCCAGGAACCCGATCACCACCAGCTGCTTCATCACGATACTGTGGGATAAACAACGATGCTTGTCGATAGTGTCTGAAGCAGAAGCCTGCCAAGCCCTGCTACCGTCAGTGCCACTTAATCCATTGTTTTGCCGATCTTTTAGCTTGACGAGTTCAACAGGGATCAGAGTTGGCATGCCGAATGCAAAGCTCCAGCTGCCGGGTGAGATCGAACAGCCCGGCATCCGCGGTGAAGCGGGGCGGTCGGAATGGGCCGGCCGCCCCCAAGCCGGAACGAGGAAGCGTTTCGATGACCGAAGCTTACGAATACCAGCCCGTCGAGGGCGGCGTGCCCATCAAGATGTGGACTCGGGGCGTGCCTGTCGAGGACGGCGCCCGCGCGCAGCTGACCCGCGCGGCACAGATGCCGTTCGTCTTCAAGCATGTCGCGGTGATGCCCGACGTTCATGTCGGCATCGGCGCGACGGTGGGCTCGGTCATCCCGACCAAGGGCGCGATCATTCCTGCCGCGGTCGGCGTCGATATCGGCTGTGGCATGATGGCGGCGCGCACCTCGCTGATGGCAAGCGATCTCCCCGACAACCTCGAAGCGATCCGCTCGGCGATCGAGCAGGCTGTGCCGCATGGGCGGAGCGTTGGCCGCGGTCAGCGTGACCATGGCTCCTGGGGGTCGCCGCCCGCCGCGATCGTCGAGGCGTGGGCAGCGCTCGCGCAGCGCTTCGATCGGTTGTGCGACAAGCATCCGCGTCTGAAGAACACGAACAACCTCGTTCACCTGGGCACGCTTGGCACCGGCAATCACTTCATCGAGCTCTGCCTCGACGAGGCGCAGCGGGTGTGGGTCATGCTGCACTCGGGATCACGCGGCGTCGGCAATGCGATCGGCAGCTTCTTCATCGAGCTGGCGAAGCAGGACATGCGCAAATGGCACATCAACCTGCCCGATCAGGATCTCGCCTACTTCCCCGAAGGTACCGCTCATTTTGACGACTATGTCGAGGCGGTCGGCTGGGCACAGGACTATGCCGCGATCAACCGGCGCATGATGATGACCAACGTCATTCGTGCGCTCCGCGGGCAGATCGCCAAGCCGTTCGAAGCGGAGTTGGAAGCCGTGAACTGCCACCACAACTACGTGCAGCGGGAGAACCATTTCGGGCAGAACGTGCTGGTCACGCGCAAGGGCGCGGTCCGTGCCGCCAAGGGCGTGATGGGCATCATCCCGGGATCGATGGGCGCCAAGTCGTTCATCGTCCGCGGCCTGGGCAACCCGGAGTCGTTTGACAGCTGCAGCCACGGCGCGGGGCGCGTGATGTCGCGCACCGCGGCAAAGAAGCTGGTGACGCTCGACGAGCATATTGCCGACACGGCAGGGGTCGAGTGCCGCAAGGACGAGGGCGTGATCGACGAAACGCCCAAGGCCTACAAGCCGATTGAGGCGGTGATGGCGGCGCAGGCCGATCTGGTCGAAATCGTCCACACGCTGAAGCAGATCGTCTGCGTGAAGGGGTAATCAAACCGTGATCGTCATCGACGGATCGGAGGGCGAAGGCGGGGGGCAGGTCGTGCGCAACGCGTGCGCGCTGTCCCTCGTCACCGGCGCGCCCTTTCGCATCACCAACATCCGCGGCGGCCGCGAGAAGCCCGGCCTGATGCGCCAGCACGTCACCGCGATTGAGGCAGCGTGCCGTATCGGCGGCGCGGCGTGCGAAGGGCTCACGGTGGGATCGTCGGAGATGGCCTTCACGCCGGGGAAAGTGGTGCCGGGCGAGTATAAGTTCGCGGTCGGCACCGCGGGCAGCACGGGCTTGGTCCTCCAGACCGTGCTCATGCCGCTGTGCCTTGCGGACGCCCCTTCCCGCCTGGTGCTCGAGGGCGGCACGCACAACATGCTCGCGCCGCCATTCGATTTCATCGAGCGGTCGTTTCTGCCGATCATCAACCGGATGGGGCCGAGCGTCACCGCACGGATCGTGCGCCACGGCTTCTATCCGCGTGGTGGCGGACGCATCGAGGTTGAGATCAACCCGGCGCCGCTCAGGCGGATCGACTGCTTGGCCCGCGGCGCGTTGGCGACACGCTCCGCGACCATGCTGTTCGCCGCGCTTCCGCCCGACATTGCCAATCGGGCGATCGGAACGGCGCGCAAGGCGCTGCCCGACTGGCCCGAGGACGCGTTCGCCGTGCGCGAGCTTCCCGTCGACCAAGGGCCGGGCACGATCCTGATGCTCGAAGCCGAGTATGGGCATGTGACCGAGATCGTCAGCGGCTTCGGCAAGCTCGGCGTGTCGGCAGAGCGGCTGGCGCATACCGCCGCGCACCGGATGCGCGGCTATGAGGCGTCGGACGCGTTTGCCGGTCCCTACCTCGCCGATCAGTTGCTGTTGCCGATGGCCCTGGCGGGTGGCGGAAGCTTCACGACGGTGAAGCCGAGCCAGCATAGCCGAACCGCGGCCGACATCATCGCGCGGTTCCTCGACCGGCGAACCGTCTTCGAGCAGCAGGCGTCGGGTCTGCACTTGGTCAGGATCGACTGATCAGTAGCGGACGGCGTTGAAGGTCAGTCGGCCACTCTATCGATTGAGATGGGGTGGCCGACTGAGCGAGGCGTCTCGGGATGTCACGCAGCGTTGGAGGAAGGCAGCAGCAATCGAGCTTGCTCCGCCCATGAGAGAACAACTGGCGCGCCGCTCGTCAGCCGTTTGCCCGTCACGCCCGCACGTTGTTTTCCGCACAGAATGGCTTCGACAACCTGCGGGGAGAGGAACGCCAGCCGCACCACCCGCGTCACATAGGAGCCGGTAACATTCTCCCGCCGCGCAAGTTCAGTGATGTCGATCATGCCCTGCCGCAGTTCCTCCCACCAGCGGCGCGCGAGCATGACGAGCCGGATCAACGACGGATCTGGCTCCGCACCGGGCAAGCAACCATCGTCTTCGACTAGCTGCAATGCGCGGCCAGTGCGGGTCAATCTGACCGGCACATTGAGCGAGAGGCTGTCTGGCTGACCTGGCCTCGTGCGGATCGACAAGGCGGCAGCGATCGCGTGAGGGCAGCAGATCACCTGCACGCCATCACTTTTCACCCTCACCTGCTGCAGCACCGCAAGCGCATCAGGCTGTCGTCTGCGTTGCCTGGCGGCGAGCTCGGCGCAGCGCTTCTGAAAGTCCGCATAAGCCTCCGGCGGTACATCGAGCCAGGCACTGCCCACGAGCTCTATGGGATCATCGAACAAGGTCGCAACCCGTTCGGCAATCAGCGCTTCGAGATTGCCCGCTGGGACGCGCATGCCGTCGTCGCTGTGCTTGTGATGGAGCTTCTCACTGACATAATAGCGGTAGCGCACGGTCTTGCCGGCAGCATTGGTCTTTGTGGCATGCGCGGCAATGAGCGGATCGCCCGCCGGATCGAAGATTTTACCGGCGAGGAGATTAGGGCTCGCTTTGCGGGTCCGCGGCCGCCCCTGCCGATGGTCGGCAAGCAGCGCCTGTACTCGGTCAAATGTTTCATCATCGACGATGGCGAGGTGATTACCAGGATAGACCTTGCCGCGATGGGAGATGCGACCGGTATAAACCACGCGGCGAAGCATGAGGTACAGCATGCCGCGCGTGAACAACGTGCCGCCCAGCCGCTTCCCGCTGCCCGTGACGCGTTCAGGCGCAACGATGCCGTCGGCTTTCATCTCGGCCTCAAGGCGGCGAACGCTGCCGAGCGCGAGATACCGTTCGAACACATGCCGTACGATCGCCGCGTGCTCGTCGATGATAGCCAAGCTGCGACCGTCCGGTCGATAACCAAGCGGCGAGACGCCGCCCATCCACATGCCTTTCGCCTTCGAAGCAGCGAGCTTGTCGCGGATGCGCTCCGCGGTGATCTCGCGTTCAAACTGCGCGAACGAAAGGAGCATGTTTAGCGTCAGCCGCCCCATGCTGTTCGTGGTGTTGAGCGCTTGTGTAATGCTGGCGAAGCTCGCGCCCGATTTCTCGAAAGCCTCCACGATCTTGGCGAAATCGAACAGTGAGCGGCTTAGACGATCGACTTTGTACACGAGGATGACGTCGATGTGGCCAGCAGCAACGTCGGCGAGCAGGCGCTTGAGCCCGGGCCTCTCGAGCGTTCCTCCTGAGAAGCCGCCATCGTCATAGCGCTCCGCCAATTCGATCCAGCCTTGTGAGGCTTGGCTGCGAATATAGGCGCTGCAAGCTTCCCGCTGCGCGTCTAGGCTGTTGAAGTCCTGCTCGAGCCCCTCGTCGCTGGATTTGCGCGTATAGATGGCGCATCTGATCTTTCCCTCGATCATGCCGCCACCTTCTTCTTAAGGCCGAAAAAGGCAGGGCCTGACCAGCGAGTGCCGGTGATTTCCCGCGCGACTTCACTTAGCGAATTCCATTCGCGTCCGTCCCAGCGGATGACATTCTCATCCACGGTGACGACGTAAATCCGTCCGCGCCACTCACGTGTAAGTCGCTGAGGTTGGGAGGGTTCAGAGCGCAGCGGGGTCTGGGCCAATTGATCGATCCCGCGTGATCTTTTGCTGCTCACGGCATCGGCGGCCTGGGCCTGAAGCTCCCACGCAATTGCCAGCCGCAACAGCGCCGGGCTGACCTGCGGCACTGCGCTTGCCGCCACTTCAATCCAGCGTACTCGCAATGCCGGTAGTGCCATGTCCTGCAGCTTGGCGAGCTGCGCCTCCAGCGCGATCATGCTGCGACGATCCAGTAGCGGCTCACGCCCGTGCCCCGCTTCTCCCTGTCGAGCACATGTCCCTTTTTTCGCAGTCCGGTGAGCGCCGCGCGGGTAGTATGCGGCAACCATCCAGTTGCCTTCGTCAGGTCGTCGAGCGTGGCGCCGCCCTCGCGCGACAAGAGCGCGATTACCTGCGCGACTTTGGTCAGGCGGTGAGTGTCGGCGGGCAAAGTATCGGGTATCGCTTCTGCCTCTGCAGCACCGATCACTGCACGTCCCGCGGGAGTAAGGGAGACGCGGCAATCAGGATCGCCTTGCGAGCTTGAGATCGCTTCGAGGCCTTCGTCCTCTAGCCAGCCAAGTCTAATCATAGACTTGATCGAACGCTTGCTTGTAGGTGGGTGGATGATGTCCTCGGGCAGCGGAAATAAGCTGCCGTTCTCGCGGCTCGCCGCATGGTTGAGCAGTAGGGACTGCATGGGGGTGACTTTCGGCATGGTGGCTCCATCGTTGCGACGGCTTCGCGCCGTCCCACCAGCCAAAGCCCCGTCGATCACGTCGATCGGGGCGAGTCCGCCTATCCGCCGATATGTGGCGGCGAGTCAGTGCATCCTGTTGCTCTGTTGGAGCGGGATGTCGAGCGTTACTCGTGTGGCGCTGCCTCACGTGCGCCACTGTGGATCCTCCGCCCGAGCTGAGTTGAACCTATCGTTATCGCCCCACCTATTCTGACCGATTGCCCGGGAAAGAAGCGAGTCCTCGCGATGCCCAGTAGGTCGATCTATTCTCTTCGGCGGACGTCTCGTATAGGCGCAGTGTGCAGGTGCAGCAAAGCACGCAAGCGGGGGCTAGACGGTATGAAGATCGCGGTGTTCGGGCTGGGGTATGTCGGACTGTCGAACGCGGTGCTGCTCGCCCAGCATAACGAGGTCGCCGCGGTCGACATTACGCCCGAGCGGGTCGAGATGCTCAACGCGCGCAAGTCGCCGATCATCGATGCCGAGCTGGAAGACTTTCTCGCCAGCCGCGAGCTGAACCTGACCGCGACGCTCGACCCGGAGGCAGCGCTGGCTGGCGCCGACTACGTCATCGTCGCCACGCCCACCAACTATGATGTCGAGACCAACAAGTTCGACACCTCCTCGGTCGAGGCGGTGATCCAGACCGCGATCGATGCGGGGTCTGAGGCGACGATCGTCATCAAGTCCACCATCCCGGTCGGCTTCGTCGAGGACGTCCGCGAGCGGCTGGGCACCACCCAGGTGATCTTCAGCCCCGAATTCCTGCGCGAGGGCCGCGCGCTCTACGACAATCTCAACCCCTCGCGGATCATCGTCGGCGAGCAATCCGAACGCGCGCGCATCTTCGCCGACCTGCTGCTGCAGGGTGCCGAGAAGAAGGACGTCGAGATCCTCTTCACCGACACGAGCGAAGCCGAGGCGATCAAGCTGTTCGCCAACACCTACCTCGCGATGCGCGTCGCCTTCTTCAACGAACTCGACAGCTATGCGATCGCGCGCGGGCTCAACTCGCGGCAGATCATCGACGGCGTCGGGCTCGATCCGCGGATCGGGCGACACTACAACAATCCCAGCTTCGGCTATGGCGGCTATTGCCTGCCCAAGGACACCAAGCAGCTCCTCGCCAACTATTCGGAGGTGCCACAGAACCTGATCCGCGCGATCGTCGACGCCAACCGCACGCGCAAGGACTTCCTCGCCGACCGCATCCTTGATCGCAAACCTGCCAAGGTCGGCGTGTTCCGGCTGGTGATGAAGGCGGGCTCGGACAATTTTCGTCAATCCTCGATCCAGGGCATCATGAAGCGGATCAAGGCCAAGGGCATCGAGGTCGTGATCTATGAGCCGGCGATGCAGCAGGACGAGTTCTTCGGATCGCGCGTGGTCCGCGACTTCGACGTCTTTAAGGCGGAGGTCGACGTCATCATCGCCAACCGGCTGACCGACGAGATCGGCGACGTGCCCGACAAGGTGTTCACCCGCGACCTATTCGGCTCGGATTAAAGCCCCCGCGCTAACAATTCTTTCAATCTGAGGCAGCTCGACATAGTCCGCCGATGGCCGAACCGTGTAGATCTTAAGGCGTGGTCACCCCGGGGTGCGAGGTGACCACCAGACCGGTCTTCGCTAGTCGCCGAAATGACAATCTGGGGGGTTGGCTGATCCGCTTACAAGCGCATCCTCCACGCCAATTAGTGGTCCACAATTGACTTCGCTCGGCTTAGCGAACAATTGCGATACACCCGTCAGAAGCGCGGCTTGGCGAGCCGGTCCCGATCGCACTTTCATACAGTCAATTGGGAACCAGCTCATTTAGCACAACGATAAGTCGTTCAGACGCACTTAGCCGGCATTGTAACCGCGATACCATTCGACGAAGCGGGGTACACCCTCGGCCAGCGAGGTCGTCGGCGCGAAGCCCAGGTCGCCGGCGATCGCGTCGATGTCGGCATAGGTGGCGGGCACGTCGCCCGGCTGCATGTCGCGATAGTCGCGGATTGCCGGACGCCCGCACGCCGCCTCGATCAGGTCGATCATCGTGCCGAGCTGCTCGGGCCGGTTGTTGCCGATGTTGTAGATCCGATGCGGTGCCTTGCTTCCGCCGGGCTTGAGCGCGCTATCGTCGGGCGGTGGGTTGTCGAGCGCGGCGATCACGCCGGCGATGATGTCGTCGATATAGGTGAAGTCGCGCTGCATTCTGCCGTGATTGAAGACCGGGATCGGGCGCCCCTCCAGGATCGCCTTGGTAAAGATCCACATCGCCATGTCGGGCCGGCCCCAGGGACCGTAAACGGTGAAGAAGCGCAGTCCCGTCTGCGAGATGCGGTAGAGATGGGCGTAGGTCTCGCTCATCAGCTCGTCCGCCTTCTTGGTCGCGGCATAGAGCGAGACGGGATGGTCGACGCGGTCCTGGACGCTGAACGGCTGCTTTTCGTTGGCGCCGTAAACTGACGAGGACGAAGCATAGACGAGATGGCGCACCCGCCGCTCGCGCGCGAGCTCGAGCAGGTTGACGTGCCCGACCAGGTTGGAGCGGACATAGGCACGCGGGTTCTCGAGCGAGTAGCGGACGCCCGCCTGCGCGCCAAGATGCGCGATGCGGTCGATCTCAATTCCTTTAAGAGCCGCCGCCAACGCCGCGTCGTCGGCGAAGTCGAGCCGGTGGAAGGTAAAGGCAGCACCATGCCGCGCGTCCAGCCGATCGAGGCGCGCCTGCTTGAGCGCAGGATCGTAATACGCGTTGAGATCGTCGATCCCGACCACCCGCTCACCGCGAGCGAGCAGGGCTTCGGCTAAGTGATAGCCGATAAAACCCGCCATCCCCGTTATTAGAACCGTCATTTCGCCCCCCGGATAAAGTAACAGTAGCGCGTCGGCGCTCTGCCACAAGACTCGCTGAGAGCAATCCGCAAAATCCAAGCCGCGATGTTGGCACCGAGGCCATCTCCCCTCGATCACGCTTGATCCTCGCAGCCGACAGCGCCGCCGTCGACCAATCAGACGCTTGCCGTCTGACTGTACTAAGGCGTCAACTTGGGCTGGAGGTGCTCAGCTCGGCTATGAACGCGCCCCCCAAACCTCTGCCGCTTGCGATCACACGTGATCGAAACCTAATCAGCGGCTGAGACCAGGGCTGACGCTGATCACCGCGCTCAGCCGATTGACGCAGAAACAGGCACCCACCAACGTTTTGCTGAATCGCCGTTGGCAAACGTCGAACGCTCTGGAGCACCAAGCCTTGCGCCTTGTCTCAGCTTTGAGATAAGTGGAACGGGGTGACTATTTGAGATCGCGGTATCTAGAACGGCCTACCTCTGACTGTTAAACGCCGCCCACCATCTTGGATTTCGTGCTTCATGGTTTGAGCAACTCGAGAAACGGCGGCCGAGATCAATCTTTCGCGCGCCATCATGAAGAGAGCGGACGCTACGGGCGACGCTATATTGGTAAGATGAGTTAGAAGGGAGTCAGGGACCTCAGTTGAACAAGAACCGGCGCACCTTCGCCCATTGCTATAGAATCACTTTGGGTGCAGTGGAGCCTTAGGTTCCTGACAAATTTTATAGCGCGATAATTGATCACCTTATTACCTGCTAAAGAAGCACAATTAGTCAGCTGGGAAGATGAATACGTTTTGGCTGATGCATAGATTTAAACGCGCCACCTTCGGAGCCACGATGAGTAAAGTTCTCGATCGAATAGTCGTGGGTGGTCTGCCGACTGTCCGGGTTTCGCGTGCCGACTTCGCGGATTTAATGGTAGCGGATTGCGAAAAGGCTAGGCTAAACCGCAAGGATTGGGAACCGAAGCTTGTTTTCTCGTCCAATGGGCAGGGCCTGGCATTGGCCGGACGCGATCCCACGTATCACAATCTCATGATGCAAGCGTCGTGGATACACGCTGACGGGCAATCGGTAGTTCTCGCGAGCAAAATGACTCGTGCTCCCCTTCCTGAGCGGATCGCGACCACCGACTTTTTCCATGACGCGGCTAAAGCTGCTCTTCGTAATGGACTCTCATTCTACGTGCTTGGAGCTTCCGAAAGACAGAACGCGCGAGCAGTTGAACGCATGCTTGAACTTTATCCTGGGCTGAAAATTGCCGGACGACGCAATGGATACTTCAGTCGAGATGAAGAGGTTGAGGTATGCCGCGACATTCGCGAAAGTGGCGCTGATGTATTATGGGTAGGGCTAGGGAAGCCACTTCAGGAGTTATGGTGCGTTCGAAATCGGGCTAACCTTCGAGGTGTAGGTTGGATCAAGACTTGCGGAGGTCTATATAGCTTTCTCTCAGGGGATTCTCCTCGAGCCCCGGACTGGATGCAGAACCTTTGCCTAGAGTGGTTGTTCCGCTCTGTTAAAGAGCCGAGACGCTTGGGATGGCGATACTTAACTACGAACCCTTATTCGTTTTACAGGCTTCTTCGCCATACAAAAATGAGGCCAATTTAGCCCTTAAACTCATAAGCCCGGAGCCACAGCCGCATTGACGCGAGCTGGACCATGGCGAGGAAATTGGCGGCGAGCTTGTCATAGCGGGCGGCGACGCGGCGGAAGTACTTAAGCTTTGAGAAGAACCGTTCGATCAGGTTACGCTCGCTGTACAGCCTCTTGCTAAAGCACGAGCGCGAGCCGTAACGCTCGGGCGGGTCGCACCACCGCGCACCGGATCGCAGCATCCAGAAGGCTCCGTTCAGCACGCGGCGATCATCGACGCGAGGCGAACCCTGCGGCTTGTTGGACAGCAGCGACTTGATCACGCGCCACTCAAAGTCGGTCGGGTCGTATCGGCTCATGCCGATGCTGAATTAGGCTTGGCCGATCGGGTAGGGCCTCGGTCGAACGCCGCACTCGAAGAGTGAAGGGAAGCATGATCAGCCGCGGCGGCGCACAGATGCGTAGCGGTCTAACGATCGCGGCCAGGGATTCATGTTCCGAACAGCCGCTCGAGAACAGTCATGCCACTCGGAGGATTATAACTCCGCAACCGGTGCTCACAGTCATTGGCAACGACACAAACACAATCGACCAGAACGCGAGCAGATGTCAATGCCATCCCCTGAGATCAAGAGACCGGACCAAGTGCCTCCCTCAATCTCTCAAGCGCCGCTGAGCCCGACAACAGTCAGTTCACACCCTGGTCTTTCCTCTGGACAGGCGCACGACCGCCAGGAGGTTCAAGGCTTCACCGATGAGTGGACCAATAATGGTAAGCGCCGGCGAGCTCCTGAAGGTCAAAGCGAAAAGGGTGACTGTCGCCAGCGTAATTCCAGCGCAGACTGCGTTGATTTTTGCGAGTTCTATACTTGAACCACTTAGATTCAAAGTTGCAGAATGCGGCTCCCGAAGCGATCGCAGAAGTACTAAGAAGGACATAAGGAATATTGAAAGCCTAATCTCGTCAAAGTTATATGATGGATCGGTGACCAGAGCGTCAAGGTATATCGACACAAGTATAGCCACTACAGCATTTGCTAACCAGCACACAGAGAGTATTAGGAACAGTTCTTTGATTATAGCTCTAGCGCTCAGGCCCGCGCTTAAGCTCCCACGATCTCGAATTACTCGGGCAATCCTAGGGGACTCGAACTGCATGACTCCGGTCAGAATGACGCCGAGCGGACGATAAACGAGTGTCGCCAAGGCGATCGGAGCGAACGACGCTGGCGATGAAAACAGAGCCGTGACATAAGCGTGAGAACTGGACGAAACTTGACCGCAGAACGAGGAGGCTAATGGACCGGCCCCTGACCGCTTAAAAAGTTCAATGTATGTCCCTTTTACTTGTTCGTTCCAGGAAAAGCCGTGACCCAGAGCCACCGTTACCGGAACGGCTGAAATTAGCGCTGCGAAGACTTGTGCAAACAAAAATGTAGCAACCTGGTGCTGTCCCAGTGAATATGCAGCAAGCGAGCAGCAAATATGGGTAATCCCATATGCTAGGTCGGAGTTTCTCGCCGACCTACGATGCAAACCAACCAGGCAAATCGCACGATACGCATAACGCGCCCATGTGATTAACGCCAATATGCTAGACAGTAGAAGCACCGTTCCGCTTGCGCCCGCTGCGAAAATAGGAACGGCAATCAACGTTGCACCGACTAGTGACACCATCAAGCCGACCGGCATAAAGACGGTCGCGACGCCTGCAAAATCACCGCCCTCTGCAATTCTTGAAGCGGCAGGTACCGTTATAAGCCCGTTTGAAAGAGCCATGCCGGTAGCTATCGCTACCTGGACAAAGGCGAATATTCCAAATTCTGTCGGTGAACACGTTTTTTGCACCAATAAGGAAGCGACAAATCCCGCGGAAGAGAAGACTATGGGTCCACTAAGGTAGGACACGCGCTCAAAGACTTTCCTCAAGGATCTGTCCTCGCTACGGTCAATGGAAAAGCCCAAAGGCCAACAATCATCTGATTATTAGACGCGCAGGGTTGCCGACCGCGATCGCTCCCGAAGGTACGTTCTTCACAACAACACAGCCTGCGCCGATTTTAACATCGTTGCCGACCTCAACAGGCCCAACAACAATTGAATTTGACCCGAACTCCACGCGATCGCCAATGATCGGCGCTCCTGGGAATCCGTCGCCCTTTATTCCGAGGGTAACGCCGTTTCTAAGGACCACATCCGAACCGATCTTTGTTTTTCGGTTAACAACCAAACCGTGTATGTGCACGATCTTCGCCCTTGGCCCCAGACTTAGCGTTAATGGAAAATCGCAGCCAAAGCCGAATTGGCTTACAATCTTGTACCCTGCAATGATCGGAGTACCTAGGACTTTCAGAGGTTTGTTGCCATCATGAAACCACTTAGCGAGGCGGTACAACGCCAGGAATATTCTACCTTTGAAATTGCCTGAATTTGCATGCCAGTCTTGAAAGACAAAGGCCGTTATTGTTTTATTTTTTTTTACCATCTGATATTCCCTCGTTACCTCCAAGATCTCGCCGCGAGTCTGGAGGGAACACCCAATTAGCCGCGCGGCACCAACCTTGGACACCGTTTGCACACCAAGTTTTCACCGGAGATCTACACGTAAAGATGCGAGATGCCTCTTTGTGCGTCTAGGATATTAGCCGCCGCTGACAATGTTCTTGGGCGCTAGCTTCTCGTCGGAGTACACAACACGAGAATCGGATATGGTGGAGTTCTTTCTCACTCTACCCAAATAGTCGACAATATCTAGGTCTATTCTGTTACCGCCTGTTTCGATAAAGATGGGAATGATAGATTTGGGCTTCGGCATGGAGGATGCACTTCCCCACCTAGATACGTTGATCAGGATTTCTATCTTGTTTCTAATAGCGTGGTTATGGAGGTGAACTCCTACAGGACCATTGGCGAGACTTGAGGGTTCGGAGGCATCTACACAGCCGGGACTGTCAATCTCCAAGACGGCTCGATTTCCTTCGCCGCTTGCATCCCAACCCAGTCGCATCTGCGTCCAACCCTCGCGATAACGGCTCCAGACATGCCAAGTACCCAAGAAGTTATTTGAGCCTGGAGATGCTCCCCCAACAGCAAATCCGAACACCACACCATACTGAAAGCAATGATCCGAGCCATCGACAGAAAACCCGACAGCGTCTTTCGACACGTTTTGGGCCGCCATAATCGATATATAGCTACAAAATAGCTCGTGCGTACTGCCTGAGACGGCGCCTTCAACACCCTTTCTGATCTGCACTCCAAAACCGGTACAGTTCCTTACAAATATTTTATCGATCGTTACATATGATGCCCAAGGAAAGCATAATCCGCCGATCGGGCGCCCTTCGCTACTCATCTGTCCATCAACATCAATATCGAGGAGATCAATGGTTAGATCGCGATACTGCTGGTTCTCAGGTGATGAAACAACGGTTTCGCCTATAAAGTTAGAAAGAGCCTTAAACTGCCCCCCACGCGCTTCGAGACTGACCCCGGCTGGCAGAATAAATGGACGTCGCGCTCCAACGATTGCACCTGCGAGCGAAACTCTACGGGCACCCGTTGTCTCCGCGAAGCGGCACAACGCCGCCCACGCGTCGGCGTCATCGTGGTACCCAGTACCGACGCCCCCAAAATGGTAGATGGTTGGAAGTTCCTCAGCGATCCGGAATACACTACCGTCCTTTGCGACGATGACGGCCTCAGGAATTTGTTTGACAATTTCGGGAGCAATTGCATGGTCTCTGACGTAGCGTGCCGAGCCGCGTCCAACCTCGCCGTATCCGAGGGTCTCGATTAGTGAGACTGATCGTGAGACGTCGAGAAGAGCCGACTTGCTTTTCAGCGCAATAACCAGTTTCTCAGCGGGTGTGCCTTTTAAGGGCTCCCTCTCTAGCGGCCGTCTTGCCGACAACGCGGCCGCTGGAAGGATCAACAGCGCACCCATTGAGAACAGGTTACGAAAGGCTGCCCTGCGCTTACTAGTGAATTTAGCCAAGTTCAAATCCCGACTTGTCATTCAAGCCTCTGCAACAGCCTTGATGCTTGAAACATGGTAAACAGATACAGGCAGTTTACGAAGTTTGTTGACCGCCCAAAGAAGGTCTCGGAGATATTTAAGATGTAAATTATCACTGGTGCTCCCAGGATTACGATCCTAGAGATATCGCTTCGAACACCAATGCCGCCAATCTTAAATAGCCGAGAGCTATAGGCAAAGGTCATAATTGCAAAAAGGACGAATCCGACAAGTCCAAGTTCTGTCAGAATCGCAATATATCCGCTGTGGAAGTTCGGAATAAACCAGCCATATTGAAGCTTAAATGAATTGTTAACAGCCTCTATATTCCAGAATCCGTTTGTTCCGAAACCAAAGAGTGGGCGGTCCAACCAATGCAGCAATGCATGATGCCAGATGAGCGTTCTTTGGGTAAGATCTATTCGTTGTGAGCCAACCTGATAAGCGTCATCGCCGCTGACAGCGAGAATTGCGATTAGGACAGCCGCTACGACAAGCGTGAGAATGGGAACAAGGGCGAATAGGTGCCGCGCCGTCCTGGACTTGCTACCGATATAAATCATGATCGTAGATACTATGACTACAAGCGCCGCGCCCCGGCTTTCAGACATGAAACATGTAACGGCACCAACCGTTGCAATAAAGGTAAGCCACACAATACCGAGGATACTTGGCTTGCTATCCCTATCCATAACGAGGCATATTGAACTAAATAGCGCCAGAGCTCCACTAATGCCCAAAGCCTGCTTGCTATTGAAAACACCTTCCCATGCACCTGTATGATAGAACGATGCTGATGTTCCAATTTCAGGCCGGAGAATAGCGACCGGCCAAGAGGCGAGGCAGATTAAAAGAGTACTAATTCGGATTGAACGGATGAAAAGGCGCGCATCTAATGCCATGGTAGTTAAGTACACCATCACGGCGACGACAATTAGGATTGCACCCTTCTGAACACCATCGACTGTGCTAGTGGCCCAAATGCCACTCAGCGCCGCATAGATGAAGAATGCAATAATGGACAGCGGAAGACGATAAAGCTTATCGCCTTTTGCGACTATCAAGCTCAGCAATCCCGCAAATGACCAAAACCCAATGGTCAAGTATTGCTGAACCTCAGCCAGACTTATACCCGGAAAGGCAAACAGTTGATCGTTAAATGGCCCGATGGATACAAGGCATGCGGCAGCCACCGAAAAGGCGATCCATCCTGTTAGGATTCGATCGTACGAGATAACACCTTTTGATGGCACCAAATACACCCTTTCAACCGCGTCACTGTTCTAAATGTCTCGACAACGTACTTAGGGCTTTGCCTAAAACCCAACGGCTCATACGATAAGATTGACCAACGCGCCTTTGCATGCTCAATTGGGATGCCAAGCCCGTCGGGATTTTATACCCATTTGGGCGGTTGGTGGCCAGAGCCGAACTTGGCTGGAAGGGCGCCGCCGTCCAGTGAGCGATTGCACGGTCGGCGATCGGCGGCTTCAACGAGGCGCGCCCTGCTCCAGCACCGCTAGCAACAAATTTCGCGCCCCCAATCGCCAAGTGCTGTGCTTTACCGACCCCCTTGTAGTTTATGCTCCGCTTCGAGCACTTTGCCGAACATTTCAGTCATGAACTTTTGGCTCATGACGTCGGAAGTAAATGTCCGAGCCTGATCCATACCGTTTGCGATATATCGTTCTCTCGTGTCAGATTTTTGAAGCTTGAGGACCGCTGCTGCCCATGAGCTCGGATCAACAATCGGGAGGGCAACGACCGCCGATCCGCCGACCTCAACCAGAGCCGGATGGCTTGAGCATACAACGGGAATGCCGACAGCCATTGCTTCGACCATCGCCAAACCAAAGGCTTCGTATTTTGACGGGAAGAGGAAGATATCCGCCCCGATCAGAAAGTTCGCCACGTCATTGGAATTTAAACCTCCTACTAAGTTAATTCTGTTGGCCAATTTTAGTCTATTGATAAGTGCTTGGATATTGTCTTTAAGCTCGCCTTCGCCAACGATGCTTAGTTTGTAGTGGCTCGGGAGATAGCTCATCATTTCCACAATGAACTTATGGTTTTTTTGATCCGATAGTCTACCGCAACTAACCAGATGCACATCTCCATCCGAAACGCCAAATCTTTCCCGCGACTCGTTCTTAGTCATAGACGGATTCATAACTCTTATGCCGTTGTTTATTACTTTAAGCCGCTCCAGATACATCCTTGGATAAGATTGAAGATTATCCGCTATCGTTCTGGAAGCTGCTATGTTCGATGTATAAATCCCAAGCGTTCCGCAGACCTTGTCGAGCGGAACAGCGGCGAATTTAGATTTGTGCGGAGGATTAGTCTGCGTAGCTATGCGAGTTGGAACCCCTGCGATAAAGCCGAGAAATGTGGCGATTGGCGAAGAATAATGAGCAAAACCCACGACACAATCGTACCTTCCTGATCGTATCATGCGAAAAAGCTTTATTAATGCGACTAGCACGTTAAAGGGGTTTTTCGGCTTGCCCTCTATCAGACATTTCAGATTGTTTATGCGATCTGATATTTCGCGCTTCTTGTAGAGGAAGACGACATCGACAGTTCCGCCTCTTTGCGTAATGTACTTCTGGATTTCTAGCGCGCGGACCTGAACTCCGCCGTATTCCATTTGCGTACAGAGAATGAGAGCTCGGCCGTTCATAGAAGCTTTCCGTCCAAAAGGGGGCCGTTGTTATTTTGCTATCGCTTAGACGATGGTTCGGCAGGCCTCGTCCGACAACACTTGCCAAGATCATTAAGGCTATCCCGTTATAACAGATGTCGGAACTGCTGTCAGTATTGCTTAGGTTCATCTGTTTCTAGGAGCGCCAACCGAAGCGTGGGAGGCGCTCGAGCGACGGACAAGCGAGCCTACAGGAGGCCTCTTTAAGGTGCTTTCAGTCTGACGCGAACCTGTCCCTGCGCGATGCAGTCTCGTCTTCGAGAGCAGTGGCTAGCCTAAAGGCGCCCGCGTTCTGCGAGAGCCGCTGAGCGGCGTTCCTTGTAGATCTGGCAGTCGACAAGATGACGTTCGAGGCTGAATTGGTAGTTTATGTTGGCGTGCACGCTGGCGAACTTCTGCAGCGTCTTCATCTCGTGAGAGCTCAGCAGAGCTCACTCACATCGTCGAAAGGAAAGGTGTCTATCCTCCACCCACGTGCTGTCAGGGCAGTTACACGGCTGAGCCGTGAGCGACTTTTAATCCCGGGAGCCTGCTCATCAGCAGGCACACTTCGCTAATTGGAGATTGTTTGGTTTCGGTTGCGGCGATGACACCCACAAGACAGTTTGAGGGAATAAAGTAGAATAGCACTGGCGAACGTATGATTCGGGCAGGTACAATGCGGCTAACAGTTGCCCGACGACGCATGAATGAAGGGACGGCTTGGAGCAGTGGCAGAACGAATGCGAGTGCCTGGTTATGAGTCAACTCGCTTCTGAACGCCGGCTTGCCCACGCGCCATCACGAGTGAGTTAGGTATCGAAGGCGATCCTCGTGAGATAAATTTGATTTGTGGTCGTCGTGCATCGCGATCCGGGCTGGCAACCATCAGCGTAGTGTGCTCGCGCCGTCACGTTCTGTTGGGCTCCTCGGTAAAAAGACCGGCAAGGTTAACCCGCCGTCATTTTATCGACGCGCTGAAGCGAAAATGGGTCCGATCGTCGACGCAACTTGCTGGTCAAGTTGCACAAGCGTGATCTTGGCACTCGGTCGCGCAGGCTTGCCCTGATGCAATCCAAACAAGGGATCTTTGGCCCGCATGCAGTCACGAGCAGCTCGCGAAAACGACTTGCCTGCGGCGCCGTCGCGAGCAATGTGGTCCGGCTCCCGCGACACTCGGGAGCGGGGCGTGGAAACCCCTTCTTGCCAGCTCGGTCACAGCTTTGCTGAGGCCGGGTGGCATGCGCGCATGTCCAGCCGGCAACGGTAAAGGCGCATGCGCCTGCCGCAAGACAGGTTTCCAACATCCGGCTTCAGGCCGTCGCCCCGAGAGGACATAGGAGCGACGACGAAGCCGATCGGCGGCAGCGCGCTCCCTTATAGGAGCGTCGAATGCTGTCGCAGGTCCAAATCATCCGATCGCTAGGCGAGGCGCTCGCGTGGTTCGAAAAGGAACTCGCCTGGGGGGTCCAGCCGGCACAACTCGGGCATCTGACTGGCCGCATCGGCGAGCTCTACGCCGCGATGATTACGCGGGGCCAGATGGCCTTGTCGACCAACCAACATGGCTATGATGTCGTCAGCGCCGAGAACGAACGGATCTCCGTCAAGACGGTGACGACCTCGAACCAGGTCTCCTTTCGCAAGAGCACGCATCAGCATGTCGATCGGGTGATCGTCCTGCGCCTCAATGTGGAAGAAAATGAAGCGTCGATCGAAGAGCTGCTTGACTGCCCTGTTCCGCCCTGCCGACCCACGTGATCGAAGGTCCTGCCGAGTACGTATATCGCCTCCGCGGGCGCCTCAGGATAGCTGTCCCGCTCGATCAGCTCGCGATCGCCGCAGAGGCGACGGTCGGCGCCAAGCGCATCGTACAATTCGAGAGCGGCACGATTGCGATCGAAGAGCATGGGCAATCGATCGCTCCGGTGTTGCCCGTGTTCAAGGAGATAGCCGCCGATCTCGGCGTGTCGCTGCTCAACTCGGCTGGCGGCGCGCGCAACACCAGGCAGCTCGGCGCCGAGATCATCGCCGTCGCGAAATCGAGAGAGGCATAGGGCGGTAGGGTGATCACCGGATCTCGGTAAAGACCGCGGCGACCTCCACGCATGTCGACGGAGCCATCGCCCATCGCTTGAATGTCGATGACAGCGAGGCCTCGACAGATAAGCGGTATCGCGAGCCGCCTTGCCGAGTAAGTGGTGCTTCGAACTAGTAATACACCAGGTAAATGGCGAATACTTTTTGCGATTAGCTGAGTTGACTGTAGCCATCATCAGCGTTACTCTTCACCTGCAATTCAATTCAAGCCTATCGCGCCTGCTGCTCGGTTTGCTTGGGTCCCACGTCATTCTCAAATGAGACACGTGGTTTTGGACTTAGTCCGGAACCGCGTGCTTCGGCGCGTACCGTTCCGGTCGTTTGATCGAAAGGTATTGCAATGACTAAGAATGAGATCTTGTATCGGAACTTGTCCGAGCTGCGCCCGCGCGCAGGCAATCCCCGGACGCACTCCCGAAAGCAAATCGAGCAGATCAAGAAGTCGCTTCAGCGGTTCGGTTTCACGAACCCCGCGCTGATCGACGAGGAGGATCGGATCATCGCTGGCCATGGCCGCATCGAAGCGGCGCGTGAACTTGGCCTTTCTGAAGTGCCGACCATCCTTCTGGGCGGGATGAGCGAAGCAGATGTTCGCGCCTATGTAATTGCGGACAACCGGCTGGCTGAGAAGAGCGGATGGGACAAGAATCTGCTTGCGATTGAGCTGCGCTATCTGTCCGATCTTGAGGAGGACTATGATCTCACCCTGACCGGTTTCGACCTGGCCGAGGTGGACGGACTGTTGGACGTGGCCGAGATCGGGAAAGAGCTGTCACCCGATGATCAACTGCCCAAAGCGGCAGCGATGCCAGTTACGCGACCGGGCGACATCTGGAACATCGGCAACCATCGCCTGGTCTGTGGCGACGCGCTCATGCCTGAGACCTATTTTTCTTTGCTGGGGGACGAGAAGGCGGCGATGATTTTTGCCGATCCGCCCTACAATGTGCGGATCAACGGGCATGTTTCAGGAAGTGGTAGGCACCGCGAGTTCCCGATGGCTTCCGGTGAAATGAGTGACTTCGAGTTCAAGAGCTTTCTGGTAAAGGTATTTTCGCTACTCGTTCGTCACTCCCGTGACGGGTCGATGCACTATCAATGCATGGATTGGAGTCACACGGAGCACATTCTTGAAGCGGGCTCGAACGCTTACAGCGAGCTGAAGAACATTTGCGTCTGGGTTAAGGCCAACGGCGGCATGGGGTCGCTCTATCGTTCGGGACACGAGTTCATCTTCGTGTTCAAGGCCGGGAAGGCGCCTCATTGCAACAACATCGAACTGGGCAAGAACGGCCGCTTTCGTACGAACGTGTGGACGTATGCCGGGGCGAACAGCTTCGGTCGGACGCGCAATAGCGACCTGGCCATGCACCCTACGGTTAAGCCGGTGGCCATGGTTTCAGACGCCATTCTCGATTGTTCGAGAAGAGGGGAGATCGTCCTTGATCCCTTTGCGGGATCAGGGACGACGCTCGTTGCCGCACAGACGACCAAGCGGCGCGGGTACGGTATCGAGTTGGACCCCATCTATTGTGATACGATCGTCCAGCGAATGCAGGCGCGATTTCGCATTACGGCCACGCTCGCAGGGGACGGCAGGTCCTTCGACGAGGTAGCCGGTGCTCGTGCTGCTCAGATTGAGGAGCAGGCAGCATGAGCGATCGTAATGATGATGAGGCTCGGCCTCAGCGCGGCAAGGATGGTCGGTTTATGCCGGGATCGTCTGGCAATCGTCGTGGCCGCCCCGCCAAACGGCGCCGCCTGATGGTTCCCAGCCAGATCCTCCGCGACATCACCGAGATTGCTGACCAGGAAATCACCGTCGATGGCCCGTCGGGTCCGAGAACGATCACCAAGGGAGAACTTCTGCTCGAGCGGATCTTCGCTTTGGCGGCGAAGGGCAATCCTACAGCCATCAACTTCTGGATGAAGTGGTGGCCTCTGGCGCTTGAAGAACGCATGCGACGTCATCCCGAACTCGGCAACGCAGAGATGTTCCGAATGCTGCACGAAAGCCCGACGGGGACGGCTGATCCGGCATTTCGCACTGCCGTGGACGTCTGGGTGAAGCGTATTAAGCGCCTGTGATCCAACGCTACTGATCGTTATCGAAAGGCCCCCCAAGCGGGGGCCTTTTTGTCTGCGGGTTCCGGCTGATGTCGGATCGACTTGTCGGATGTCAGTGACGTGACCCCCGTCTTTCATCCAGCGGCAACCAGAGACCGACCGGTGTTGTCGCGCATGAGCGCAGGTGAAGCAACGGGCGGGGTTAACCCCGCCTGTTGCCTTTCAAGTTCGGCGGCGAACGCCGCCGGGGTGGTGTAGCCGAGCGAGGAGCGTGAGCGCTCGGTGTTATAGTCGTCGACCCAGCGCGCCAGGATCGAGCGGGCCTGACCGATGGTGAAGAACAGCGTCTCGTTGAGCAGCTCGTCGCGCGTGCGACCATTGAAGCTCTCGACGAACCCGTTCTGCGTCGGCCCTTCGACAAGCTCAGGAGCGCCCTGCCCGGCGCGATGTAATGCCACGCGATGCCGGTATTGCCGGACCAGGCGAGCACCGCGTTCGAGGTCCGTTCGGTCCCATTGTCGCTGACGATCATCTTCGGCTTGCCACGCTCGGCGATCAGATCAGTCAACTCGCGCACGACCCGCCGGCCCGAGATCGACGTGTCCACCACCGCCCGGAGGCATTCGCGCGTCACGTCGTCGACGATGTTGAGCACGCAGAACCGCCGGCCGGTGACGAGCTGGTCGTGCACGAAGTCCAGGCTCCAGCGCTGGTTCGGGAGCGCCAGCATCGGCGCGGGTGCCCGGCTGCCTGTAGCACGCCTTCGTCCTTTACGGCGACGCACCGTCAGGCCCTCCGCGCGGTAGAGCCGCTGGGTCTTCATGCGGTTGATCGTGATACCGTCCCGGCGAAGCAGGATGTGCAGCCGCCGATAGCCGAACCGCCGGCGCTGCTGCGCCAGCTCGCATAGCCGCGACCGCAAGTCTCCATCATCCGCCCGGCAAGAGCGATACCGCATGCTCGTGCGGCCCGGCCCGACGACCATGCACGCCCGCCGCTCGCTCATCCCCAGCGTCGCCTGGAGATGCGCGACCGCTTGCCGCTTCGCGGCGGGCGTCACCACTTTTTTGACAGCAGATCCTTCAGAACCGCGTTGTCCAGCATCGTGTCCGCCAGCAGCCGCTTCAGCCGGGCGTTCTCCTCCTCGAGCGCCCGCAACCGCTTCGCGTCGGACACCTCCAGGCCGCCGAACTTGGCCTTCCAAGCATAGTAGGTGGCGCTCGACACCCCGTGCTTACGGCACAGCTCCGTCACCACCGCACCCGCCTCGGCTTTCTTCAAGATGCCGATGATCTGCTCTTCCGTGAACTGCTTCCGCTTCATCTGTCCGTCCCATCGAGGGGCCGGTCTCTAGGTCCAGGTGGATGAAGAAACGGGGGTCACGTCAAGCCGTCTACGCGTGATCATTGAGGATTATACCCTGTTGTTGGCCAGCAAACCTCCTGTTCCGAACCTGTTTCCCTTCGGATGATGGGGGTTAAACTCGGGCTAAGCCTCTGCACGCGCCTAGAATTTCGCCGGCCTTCGGTCGTCAGGCGGAGAAAGAATCCGTTGATCACGGCATAACAGGGTATTCAGGCATTCGCTCTCGAAACCGGACCGCGGCCGCTTGCGGCGGAGAAAGGCAGAGCGAATCCTCGACTGACCGTTTGCATCAGCTTCTCTGCGGTACCGAACCGAACTGAGATCGCGCGAAAATGGGCGCCTCCGCGCGACATTCTCTATTGTTTCGAGGGACTTGAGACTGATTGGCGGAGACGGAGGGATTCGAACCCTCGGTACGGGATTTACCCATACGGCGGTTTAGCAAACCGCTGGTTTCAGCCACTCACCCACGTCTCCGGGTCCGATCGGCGCTGAAGGCGGCGCTATAGCGAGGGGCCCGGGTCCAATCAACAGCTTCCGTCGCGCAATCGCGTGGACTCGATCCGGCGCGCGATCGACTCGGCCCGTCGCCCGTTCATTGCTGCTTCAGCCGTGATATTTGTATCGTTCCGCGACAGGGTGGTGTGCTTTAGGGACCGGGGGAATGACGATGTCGGGCAAGTGGCTGTTCGCGCTGGGTGCGCTGGCGATGGCGGGTGCCGCGCCGCTGTCGGCTCAGGTGCGCACGATCGATCCCAACAGCGCGATCGATGCCGACCTCAATGGCCGCGCGTCGACGCCGCCGCCGCCGCAAAGCGAGCTCAGCCAAGACGAGATGACCGTCGATCCCGGCGGCCAGGACTCCGCCGCGCCCGACCTGCCCCCCGCCGAGCCCGCGCCGCGGAACGCGCCGCCGCCGGCGGCGGCGACCGCCCCGAACGGCGCCGCCACCGCCGCGCGCACCGCCGCTGCCGAGGAGACCTTTGCCCGCGACGACCTGATGACCGCGGCCGAGGGCGTGTTCGGCAAGGGCGCGCAGGGCTTGGCCGGCATGCTGGAAAAGCTGCTGTCGGAGCAGGGTCGCCCCAACGCCTATATCGCCGGGCGAGAGGCCGCGGGCGCGTTCGTCGTCGGCGTGCGCTATGGCTCGGGCGTGATGACGCACAAGATCGAGGGGCAGCGCCCGGTTTATTGGACCGGCCCGTCGCTCGGCTTCGACGTCGGCGGCGATGCGAACAAGGTGTTCGTGCTCGTCTACAACCTCTATGATTCGCAGGAGCTCTATCGCCGCTTTCCGGCAGCCGAGGGGCGCGTCTATTTCGTCGGCGGGTTCGCCGCGACGTATCTTCGCCGCGGCGACGTGGTGCTGATCCCGATCCGGCTGGGCGTCGGGTGGCGGCTGGGCGCAAATGTCGGCTATATGCGCTTCACCGAGAAGTCGAAGTGGCTGCCCTTCTGAGTTCGACCCGCTTCTCGACTTGAGCCGCCGCTTGGGGCGTGCGATGGCTCGCGCCCTTGAGGGTCGCAATCGTCAGCCATGGCCAACATCGTCCAGTTCGAGAATGTCGGCCTTCGCTATGGCACCGGACCCGAGACGCTGTCCGACCTGTCGTTCGCGCTTCGGGCGGGCGCCTTCTATTTCGTGACCGGCGCGTCTGGGGCGGGCAAGACCTCGCTCCTGCGCCTCCTCTATCTCGCCCAGCGGCCCAGCCGCGGCGTGATCCGGCTGTTCGGGGAGGATGCGGTGACGCTGCCGCGCGGGCGGCTGCCGGGGTTTCGACGGCGTATCGGCGTGGTGTTCCAGGATTTCCGACTGCTTCCGCACCTCACCGCCTATGACAACATCGCCCTGCCCCTTCGCCTCGCGGGTCATGACGAGGGGGAATTGGACGAGGCGGTTCGCGAGATGCTCGCCTGGGTCGGGCTGTCCAGCCGGGCCGATGCGCGCCCCGCGACGCTGTCGGGCGGCGAGCAGCAGCGGATCGCGATCGCGCGCGCCGTCATCAACCGGCCGGAGATGCTGGTCGCCGACGAGCCGACGGGCAATGTCGATCCCGACATGGCCGATCGCCTGCTTCATCTGTTCGACAGCCTCAACAAGCTCGGCACTACCGTCGTCGTCGCGACGCACGACCTCCACCTGCTCGGCCGCGTGCCCGATGCGTCGATGATGCGGATCGAGAAGGGCCGGCTGGTCGATCCCACCGGTGCGCTGCGCCACCCGCCGCGTGAGGAAGGGCGATGAGCCGCCACCCGCCCGAGCGGCGCTGGCTGGACGATGCGCGCACGATGCGGGCGATGCGCGCGATCATGGCGATCATGCTGTTCCTGACCGTGCTCGCCGCGGCGCTGGGGCTCGCTACCTGGACGGCGACGCGCGCGCTGGATGCCGAGCTTGCCGGACGGCTGACGGTGCAGCTGACCGAGGACGCGCCGGCCGCGCCGACGCTGGTCGCGCGGTTGAAGGGCACACCCGGTGTCGAGCGCGCCGAGGCAGTGAACCGCGAGCAACTGGCGGCGCTGCTCGAACCGTGGCTGGGCGAGGCTGGGCTCGACGCCGACCTGCCGATGCCGGTGATGATCGACGTCGATCTTGCCGACCAGAGCGCCCTGCCCGCGGTCGAGCGCGCGGTGCGGGCGGCGGCGCCGAATGCGCGGATCGACCGGCACGCGACTTGGCTGGCACCGATCCGCGGCTTCATCGCGACGCTGGCTGGGCTGGCGGCGGGGCTGGTGCTGCTGGTCGCGGCGGCGACGACGGCGGTGGTGCTGCTCGCGGCGCGCGCAGGGCTCGACACCCATGCCGAGACGATCGCCGTCCTTCACATGCTGGGCTCGACCGATGTCCAGGTCGCGCGGCTGTTCCAGCGGCGCATCGCCATCGACACGCTGGCGGGCGGCGCGATCGGGACGGCGGCGGCGCTGGCGTTCCTGGCTTTTTTCGGCACGCGGCTGGGCGCGCTGGGAGCGGAGATCGTCGCCGGCATCGGTCTTCGCGCGGGCGACTGGGCGGTGCTGGCGGTGCTGCCGCTCCTGTTCGCGTTGCTGGCGGCGCTGGCGGCCCGCGCGGCGGTGCTGCGCACGCTGGGCAAGCGGATGTGAGCGTGCTGCTTCGCATCACCGCCTTTGCCGCGCTTGCCTATATGCTCGGCTTTGCGCTGTTCCTGCTCGGGCTCGGCCACCCGCTCGAGGGGCAGAAGACCGACGGCATCGTCGTGCCGACTGGCGGCGCGGGGCGGATCGACCGCGGCCTTGCGCTGCTTCAGGCGGGCGAGGCGAAGCGGATGCTCGTGACCGGCGTCGACCCCAGCGTCCGTCCGCAGGAACTCGCCGCCGTCTATAAATCGACGCCGCGGCGGCTGTTCGACTGCTGCGTGGACCTGGGTCAGGAGGCGATCGACACGCGGTCGAACGCCGACGAGACCGCCGCCTGGGTCCGCAGCCAGCGGTTCCGCACCATCCGCCTGGTCACGTCCGACTGGCACATGGCGCGCGCGCGGCTGGAGCTTCAGAACGCACTGGGCGACGAGGTCGAGATCGTCGGCGATCCCGTCCGCACCAATGCGCGCTTCGGCGTGCTGGCAAGCGAATACAACAAGCTGCTGATCCGCCGGATCGCGCTGATCGTCGGCTATCGGGGATGATGAACCGGCTTCGCTCCTGGCTGTTCGATGCGGCCTTTTATGGCGGCTCGATCCCGTTCGTGGTGCTCGCGCCCGTGTCGGCATTGTTCGGCCAGGCCGCGCTCAAGGCGCATGTGATGGGCTGGCTGCGCTGGCACCGGCTGTGCGCGCGCACGATCATGGGCATGCGATCGCGCGTCGAGGGCGTGGCACCCGCCGAACCGGCGCTTTACGTCGCCAAGCACCAGTCCTTTTACGAGACGTTCGAGCTCGGGCTGATCCTCGACGCGCCGCTGATCGTCATGAAGGCGGAGTTGATGGAGATCCCGATGTGGGGCTGGGCCGCCCGCAAGTACGGCATGATCGTCGTCGATCGGTCGGGATCCGGCGCGGCGCTGCGCCGCATGCTGCGCGAGGCGGCGGCGGCGCGGGAGGCCGGCCGGTCGGTGCTGATCTTTGCCGAGGGGACGCGCGTGCTGCCGGGCGAGACGCCGCCGCTGCGACCCGGCTTCGCCGGCCTCTACAAGGCGCTGCGGATGCCGACAGTGCCGGTCGCGCTCGACAGCGCGCGCGTCTGGCCGCGACGCGGGCCCAAGCATCCGGGCACCGTCACCTTCGCGATCGGTGAGGCGCTACCGCCCGGGCTGCCGCGCGACGAGGCGGAGGCGCGTATCCACGCCGCGATCAATGCGCTGGAGCCGGCGTTCCGGATCGGCTAGCGGACGGATCATGCAGGGAAAGCATATCGTTGCGCTGGGCGGCACGCTGCGCCCGACCTCCACCACGTCGCGCGCGCTGGCCGCGGCGCTCGCCCATGCCGAGGCGGCGGGCGCGCGCACGACGCTGTTGACCGGCGAGGCGATCGACTTCCCCAACTACGACCCCGACGCGGCGGAGGCGACCGACAAGGTCGCGCACTTCGTCGACACCGTCCGCTCGGCCGACGCGCTGCTGATCGGCTCGCCCGGCTATCACGGCACCTTGTCGGGCCTGGTCAAGAACGCGCTCGATCATGTCGAGCTAACCCGCGGCGATGACCGCGTCTATCTGGACGGCGTGCCCGTCGGCCTCGTCGCGACCGCGGCGGGGTGGCAGGCGGCGGTGACGACGCTCCAGGCGCTGCGCGGCGTCACCCATGCGCTGCGCGGCTGGCCGACGCCGATCGGCGTGGCGATCAACTCGGCCGCGGGCGGCGATCCGGTCGGCGAGGCCGACGGGCAGATCGCGCTGATGATGGCGCAGATCGGGCTGTTCCTGCGGGACTAGGGGCGGCACCGCCCTCCCTTTATTCGTCACCCCAGCGAAGGCTGGGGTCTCCCGATAGCGCGAACCAACGGGGCGATCCCAGCCTGCGCTGGGATGACGTTAGGGGCGGTGGATGCGCGGTCCTACCCTCCCCGTCACCCCGGACTTGTTCCGGGGTCCACGGTTCCGCACACCTAGCGGCCGCTGAGCAAGCGGTGAGGTGGACCCCGGAACAAGTCCGGGGTGACGAGTAAGAGAAGGAGCGGTCGAACTCCCCCTACTGCCCCGCAGCCCCGCCCTTCGGCAGCGCGGCGGTCAGGCCCGGCACATGGTCCGCCCCCTCCAGCACCTGGATCGACGAGCCCTTGAACGCGTCGCCGATCGGCTCGGCGCGGCCCTTCAGGCATTGCGCCAGGAAGCCCTCGGTGATCGAGAAGAAGGCGAGGCGGTTCTCCGGTCGCAGAAAGCCGTGCCCTTCGTCGGTGAAGTTGACGTAGGTCACCGGCAGCTTCCGCTTGCGCATCGCCTCGACGATCTGGTCGCTCTCGGCCTTGACCACGCGCGGGTCGTTCTGGCCCTGACCGATCAACAGCGGCACCTTGATCGCGTCGACGCGGCTGATCGGCGACTGCGCCATCATCCGCGGCACGTCGGCAGGCTTCGCCGGATCGCCGATATGCTTGTAGAAATTGCCCTCCAGGCTCGGGCGCCAGTAAGCGGGGAAGCTTTCCATCAGCGTCTTGAGGTTCGACGGCCCGACGATGTCGACACCGCACGCGAACTTGTCCGGCGTGAACGTCACGCCGACCAGGGTCGCATAGCCGCCATAGCTGCCGCCCATGATCGCGACCTTGTCGGGCGTCGTCGCACCCGCCTTCACCGCATAGTCGACCGCGTCGAGCAGGTCCTGGTGCATCTTGCCCGACCATTCGCCGACGCCGGCATTGACGAAGCCCTTACCGAAGCCGGTCGAGCTGCGGTAATTGACGCTCATCACCGCATAGCCGCGGTTCGCCAGGAACTGGTGCATCGAGTTGTAGCCATAGCCGTCACGCGCCCACGGCCCGCCATGGACATAGAGCACCATCGGCACCGGCCGGTTCGGCTTGCCGTCGCCGTCGGGATCGGCATCGGCGGGGAGCGTCAGATAGCTGACCAAAGTCAGCCCGTCCTTCGCCCTGACCTCCACCGGCTGCATCGCGCGCAGCTTGTAGCGGGCCAGGTCGGGCCGGCTCTCGAACAGCTTGGCCAGCGTCTTGGCCTTGCGATCGTAGAGATAGGCGACCGAAGGCTGCTCGGCGGCGTTGGCGGTCACCGTCGCATAGCGGCCATCGTCGCTCAGCGAGGTGATCGACAGCTCGCCCTTCAGCTTGCCCTTCAGGAAGTCGAGATCGGCTTTGGCCGCGGGGTCGAGCGGCGTCCATTCGGTGCGCAGGTAGTTGACCGAATAGGCGAGCGGCTTGAACGTCACCGGGTCGAGCAGCAGGTTCTGGACGTCGGCCTGGTCGCTGGACGCGATCGGCGTCGTCTTGAGCGTGGCGACGTCCATCGCCACCAGCGCCGCCTTGTCGCGGCCGCGGCTGTCGGTCCAGTACATCGTCTTGCCGTCGCGGTCGAAGCCGCGCGGGCCGGTCGTGAACGCATCCTCGTTGCCGAAGGCGACCGCCTCCTTCCAGCTGCCGTCCGCCTCGCGCCGGTAATAGGCCTGGCCGCCGCCCGGCGTCGTCTTGGACGCGAACCGCACGCGAAGCTGGTTGTCGGTGACGAGGTCGCCATAACCCGGATTCTCGAACACCTTGGTCCTGGCGCCGGTTTTGTAGTCGACTTCATACAGGTCGAAGAATTGCGGGTCGCGATCGTTCAGGCCGATCAGCACGACGCCGGGCTTGAGCGGGCTGATGCCCTGGATCTGCGCCCGCACCTTGCCGTCGACGGGCGTCAGGTCGCGCGTCGCGCCGCCCGCTGCCGACACGACGAAGACATGGTCGTTCTCGTTGCCGCCCTCGTCGTTGAGGAACAGGATGTGCTGCCCGTCGGGCGCCCATTGATAGCTCGACAGCCCGCGCTTGCGCTCCGTCGTGACCGGCTTGGCGGCGGCGAGGTTGCCGGTGGGCGCGACCCAGATGTTCATCACGCCCTCGACCGGCGCCAGCCAGGAAACGTTGCGGCCATCGGGGCTCACCTGCGCGCCCGATCGGCTGGGATTGCCGAAGATCAGCGCGCGCGGGATGAGGTCGCCGGCGGGCGCGGGCGGCGTCTGCGCCGGCAGCGCCGCGGCGACGAGGCAAGCGGCACCCGCGCCGATCAGCGCGGCACGAAGGGTTGGGTGGTACGGCATTCGATGACTCCCCCGAGACGGTTATGCGGGGAGGCTATCGAGTGTCTCAGTCGAATACAACACCCATCCCGACATCGAGCCGGGATCGCGCGCTTTCTTCGTCTGAGGGAAAAGAGCGGGACGACCTTCTTCGTCACCCCGGACCTGTTCCGGGGTCCACCTCACCGCCAGCCAAGCCGCCGCTGGGTTCGCGGCCCGGTTGACCCCGGAACAAGTCCGGGGTGACGGCCTTACGGGCGCTCCCGCGAAGACTCGGTTACGCGCGCAGCAGCTCGTTGATGCTCGTTTTCGCGCGCGTCTGTTCGTCGACGCGCTTGACGATCACCGCGCAATAGAGTGCCGGCTTGCCCTCTCCGCCGCCCAGCGAGCCGGGCACGACCACCGCATATTCCGGCACCTCGCCCGTCGTGACCTCGCCCGTCGCGCGGTCGACGATCTTGGTCGATGCGCCCAGATAGACGCCCATCGACAGCACCGCACCGCGCCGGACGATCACGCCCTCGGCGACCTCCGCGCGCGCGCCGATGAACGCACCGTCCTCGATGATGACGGGATTGGCCTGGAGCGGCTCCAGCACGCCGCCGATGCCCGCACCGCCCGACAGGTGGACGTCGCGGCCGATCTGCGCGCAGCTGCCGACCGTGGCCCAGGTGTCGACCATCGTCCCCTCGCCGACATAGGCGCCGATGTTGACGAAGCTCGGCATCAGCACCGCGCCCTTGCCGATGAAGCTGCCGCGGCGAACGACGCTGCCCGGTACCGCGCGAAAGCCCGCCGAGCGGAACGCGCCCGCGTCCCAGCCCTGGAACTTCGACGGCACCTTGTCGAACCAGTTGGCGCCGCCCGGCCCCTCCATCACCTCATTGTCGTTGAGGCGGAAGGAGAGCAGCACCGCCTTCTTGAGCCACTGGTTGACGGTCCACTGGCCGCCCTCGCCCGGCTCGGCGACGCGCGCGGTGCCGGCGTCCAGCAGCGCCAGCGCGGCGCCCACCGCATCGCGGACCTCGCCCGTGGTCGCGGTCGACAGCGCGGCGCGATCTTCCCACGCCGCCTCGATCACGGCCTTCAGTTCGTCGTGCATGCTTCCTCCCAGATGCCGGTCAGCCACGCCGTCAGGTCGGGCGTGACGAAATCGATATGCGTGCGATCGACGCCGACCTGTTCGGAGCCGTTGTCGATCCAGACGGTGGTCATTCCGATCGCCTTGGCCGGCGCCAGGTTGCGCGCCATGTCCTCGACGAACAGCGCACGCGTCGGGTCGATGTCCCACGCCGCGCACAAGCCGTCATAGGCGTGGGGATGCGGCTTGGGGCGATAGCCGGTCGCGTGGATGTCGTGGATCGCCTCGAAGCTCTCGCCCAGCCCAAGCCGGCCGAGCACGCGCGTCGCATAGGGTGCGTCGCCATTGGTGAAGACCAGCTTGCGCCCCGGCAGCCGCGCGATCGCCTCGACCAGCCGGTCGTTGGGCAGCAGCGCCTCCATGTCGACGTCGTGGACGAAGGCGAGGAACTCGTAAGGATCGATCGCCCGCTCCGCCATCAGTCCCGACAGCGTGGTGCCATGCGCCTGGAAATGCCGCTTCTGGATCGCGAACCCGGTCTCGCGGTCGCAGCCTTCCAGCCGGCACACATAGTCGGTCATCCGCGCCTCGATCTGCGCGAACAGCGCCGCACCCGCCGGATAGAGCGTGTTGTCGAGATCGAAGATCCAGGTGTCGATGTGCGAAAGCCGCGGGTCCATGTCCCGCGCGCTTTAGGGGGGCAGAGCCGGTGCGGCAACCTGATCCTCCCCCCGGAACGGGGAGGGGGCCGCCGCGAAGCGGGGGTAGAGGGGGAATGGCCACAAGCGGAGCGTTCGCGGCGATTACCCCTCCGTCAGCCTTCGGCTGCCACCTCCCCCGCCGGGGGAGGATTTACAAACCGAACCAGTCGCTTTCGATCGGCATGCCGGGCGGGATCGTCGGCTTGGCCTGGCGCTTGTCGAGTTCGGCCTTCAGCCGCTCGGGATCGCCCAGGATCGTGCCGAGATGGCGGCGCCACGCCGCCTCCTCGCCCGTCCCGCCCGCGGCGCGGAACTGCGTGCCAAGCCGCGTCAGCCGGTCGCCAACCGCCGCCGCGACCTCGGGCGAGGCCGCCGGATCGCGCGCCGTCGCCGCCATCGTCATTGCCGCGCGCCATGCGATCCGCCGCGCGACCGGATCGGCGGTCCGCGCCAACACCCGCGTTTCCAGCCGGTCGAGCACCGTCTCCAGCCCCGGCAGCGCGGCGTCGCGGCGATGCTGCTCGACCAGCCGCGCGGCGCGCGCGGGCGCCAGCAGCGCATCGAGCGGCAGCTGCGCTGCGACATCGGCGGCGACCAGCGGATCGAACGCCGGCCCCGCCGCCGTGCGCAGCACCTCCTGATTGTACTGCGGGTCCGATCGCGCGTTGCTCGCCGACGAGAGCATCGGCACCAGCCCGGCGGGCACCGTCAGCGCCTCCGGGGACAGCGTCCCGACCAGCGCGTCGAGCGCGGCGAGCTGCGTCGCGGCCGGCACCGGCGCGGGCGGAGGGGTGGCGTCGCCCGCCACCGCATAACGATAATCGATCCCGCCGATCAGCTTGGCCGCGGCATCCACGGCATAGCGGTGGAACAGCCACACCGGCACGAACTTGCGGCGAAGGTCGGACAGCGGCTCGCCCGCCCGCAGCACCTGCGGCCCGAACCGGCCTAGCGCCACGCGCCGCACGGCCAGCATGTGGCCGAGATGCGCGAACGGATCGTCGCCATCGTCCCACATGCTGCCATAGGGATTGGCCGCATCGACCGATCGCCCGTCGCCGTCGCTGGCATAGCGCAAGCCCGCCGCCGCCCGCGCCTTGGCCGCGGCGGCCGCGTCGGGGTCGCTGCTCGGCGCCGGGTCGGCGTAGAGCCAGTCGACGGCATAGCGGTCCCACGCGCCGATGCCGGGCGCATAGGCGTCCGAAAGATCGATCTGCCCGCCGGTCAGCTTCACCCGGGGCCCGGGGTAATCCATGACCGACCCGCGGTCCTGCGTGCTCGCCGCGAAATTATGCGCGAAGCCCAGCGCATGGCCGACCTCGTGCGCGCCCAGCTGGCGGATGCGGTCGAGCGAGGCCCTGACCGGGTCCTGCGGCCCGCCGCTGCCGTTGCCGGCGGTGCCGACGAGCCCCTCGAAGATGATCATGTCCTGCCGGACGCGCAGCGCGCCGATCACGACATTGCCCTTGATGATCTCGCCCGTCCGCGGATCGGTGATGCCGCCGCCATAGGACCAGCCGCGCGTCAGCCGGTTCGACCAGTTGACCATGTTGTAGCGCACGTCCATCGGATCGGCGCCCGCGGGCAGGATCTCGGCGCGGAACGCGTCGATGAGGCCGGCCGCCTCGAATGCCGCCTTCCAAAAATCGACACCCTCGCGAAGCGCGGTGCGGATCGGCTCGGGCGCGGCAGGATCGATATAGAAGACGATCGCCTTCTTCACCCGCGACCGCGCCGCCGCCGGATCAACCTTTTCCAGTCGGAAGCGGTTGGCGACTTCCTGGAGCACCGGCGTGCCAAGCGGGCTGCCATAGTCGTAATGGCCGGTGCCGAACGCGCCCGATCGGATGTCGAGCCGGCGCGTGACGAAGCCGGGCGCCGGCAGGCGGATGAAGCTGTGATGGACGACGAAGCTGACCTGGCGCGCCTCGGGCGCGATCGACGACACCTCGCGGCCCGGCGTGTCGGAGGCATAGGTCTGGACCGCGTCGATCTCGATATTGTCCGGGAACGCCTTGATCGAGGTCGGGTCGACGGTGCTGAGGTCACCCGCCAGCTTGAATCCCTTGCCCGCGCGGCCCCCGATCGCGAGGTCGGCGCCAGAGCCGGTCCCGTTGAGCGCGTCGGCGACACCCAGGATGTCGCGCGTCAGGAACGGCGCCAGGTCGACGGTCAGCGCCCCGTCGGACGCGGTCGAGACGATGTCGAGCATCGCCACGATGCTAAAGGCAAAGCTCTCCCGCGCGCCGCGCTCGGTACCGGCATCGCCGGTGGCGCGGAATCGAGTGTTCTCGAAGGTGACGGCGACCTTCTTGCCGTATCGGCGAAAGGCAAGGATCTGTTCGGGCCCGAGCTGGCCGCGATCCAGCGCGATCTCCGCCGAACCCAGGCCGCTGCGCAGCGCCGCGACATGGATGAAACGCCCGGCGATCCCCTGCGCATCGGGCGCAGGCAGGGTGACGAGCACGCGCGCGTCTGCGGGATCGCTCTTGATCGCGAGCATCGGGGTTTCGCGGGTCTGCGCCGCCACAGGCGCCGCGATCAGGATCGCCGCTATGGCCGCCAAGTTGCTGTACCGCATATCCGTCCCCCCGTCCGAGCGCGGGACCATGACGCGGGGGGATGGCAGGAGCAAGCAGGAGAAGCCTCTCCGCCGTCTCCGTCATCCCAGCGCAAGCTGGGATCTCCTCGTGGAACGCGCAACGATGACGCAGAGCGATCCCAGCCTTCGTTGGGATAACGCTGGCCTGGCCGTCAGGCCGGCATGTCGCCCGTCGCCCGCGGCTTCGGCGCATCCTCGCCGGGCGAGCGGTCGATGCGGCACGCCTTGATCGCACCCGGCTCAGGCCGCGCGCCCTCGGCGCGGAAGGCGGCGATATAGCCGCCCGCGGACGGCATCTCCTCGCGCCGCACGAGCTTGTAGCCCACCGCCGCGAACTCGCATTCGAGCAGCGCCGGCGGCGTGCCATGGTTCTCGGTCGCGCGATCGGCGTCGACGACGATCACCTCGCCCTGCGGGCGCAGCGACGGCCGCATCCGCCACAGGAACTCATAGGGCGCGGCGATCTCGTGGTACATGTGCACCATCAGGATGCGGTCGAAGCTGTTCTCCGGCAGCCGCGGATCTTCAGGGAGGCCGAGCCGAACGCTGACATTGTCCAGCCGCTCGCGCGCCACGCGCTGCGCCAGGTCGTCGCGGACGCCCGGCACGATGTCCTCGGCCAGCACCCGCCCATCCTCGCCCACACGCGCCGCCAGGCGGATCGTGTAATAGCCCTCGCCCGCACCGATATCGGCGACGGTCATGCCGGGCCTGATGCCGGCGCGGTCCATCACCGTCTCGGCCTCCTTCACGCGATCGCGCGCTTCCTCGGTCGACCAGCGGTTGGAAACGATGGTGGCGACGGGGCGATCGGCGGCGGGGAAGCGGCCCTCGACCTTTTCCTCCGTCTTGTTGACCTGCGGCGCCTTGACCGGCGCCTCGCACGCCGCGGCGGCCAGCGCGAGCGCCGGTGCGATCATCGTCAGCATCGGCGCCCCTCGCCTTGTCAATCGACGTCCTCCACCTCGACCTTTTCGCCGGTCACGCGCTGCGACAGCGCCGCCGCCATGAACGGGTCGAGGTCGCCGTCTAGCACGTCCGACGGCGCGGTCGAAGTCACGCCGGTGCGCAGATCCTTCACCAACTGATAGGGCTGAAGGACATAGGAGCGGATCTGGTGGCCCCAGCCGATCTCGGTCTTGGCCGAATAGTCGCTGAGCGCCGCCGCCTCGCGCTTCTGGAGCTCGGCTTCGTACAGGCGCGCGCGCAGCATTCCCATCGCGGTGGCGCGGTTCTTGTGCTGCGATCGGTCGTTCTGGCTGGCGACGATGATGCCCGACGGGACGTGGGTGATACGCACCGCGGAATCGGTCGTGTTGACGTGCTGCCCGCCCGCGCCCGACGCGCGATAGGTATCGATCTTGAGATCGCTTTCGTTGACCTCGATCTCGATCGAGTCGTCGATCACCGGATAGACCCAGACCGACGAGAAGCTGGTGTGCCGCCGCGCCGAGCTGTCATAGGGGCTGATGCGGACCAGGCGGTGGACGCCGCTCTCGGTCTTGGCATAGCCATAGGCGTTCTCGCCCTTGAGGAGGAGCGTCGCCGACTTGATGCCCGCCTGTTCGCCGGCGTGATAGTCGACGATCTCGACCTTCATGCCGTGGCGTTCGGCCCAGCGCGCGTACATGCGCTGGAGCATCTCGGCCCAGTCCTGGCTCTCGGTCCCGCCGGCGCCGGCATGGACCTCGAGATAGGCGTCGTTGGCGTCCGCCTCGCCCGCCAGCAGCGCCTTGATCTTGTCGCCCTCGGCACGGGCGGCGAGCGCCTTGAGCCCCGCCACGCCTTCGTCGGCCATCTCGGCATCGCCCTCGGCATCGGCCATGTCGATCAGCTCGGCGGTGTCGGACAGTTCCTGCTCGATCGCGCGCGTCGCGTTGATCGCGGTTTCCAGCCGCTGCCGCTCGCGCATTACGTCCTGCGCCGCCTTGGGATTGTCCCACAGCGTCGGGTCCTCGACACGCGCATTGAGCTCGTCCAGCCGCCGCAGCGCGCGATCCCAATCGAGAAAGCGGCGGAGCAGCGCGAGCGCGGCGTTGATCTGATCGGCATAGGCCTGCGCTTCGGCGCGCATCGGGAAACTCCAAAAAACAGGTCGTCGTTCCAGCGAAGGCTGGAACCGCTCGAGGTCAGGGCACTCCCCTAAAGCGGGCGATCCCGGCCTTCGCCGGATGACGAGAAATCGAATGAGGGCGCGTTAGTAAATCCCGCCCTCTCTTTGCAAGAAATCGCTGTCCGACGGGCGCTGTTGTTGCTGACGGCGCTGGGCGGCGGCGGCCTTTGCCTTGGCGGCGGCTTCGGCCTTGGCGGCGGCCTCCGCCTCGCGGTTGCGGCGCTGGCGGGTGGGTTCGCTCTCGGGCTTGAAGGCTTCCCAGATCACCGACGCCTTGGGATCGTCGGTCGGCCAGGCGCCGGTGACCGGCCGGCCCGACCCGCGATCGACGCGCACCATCCGCGTGCCCGGGGGCGCGCGGAACGGAAGCACTTCCATCCCCTCCCACGCCTTGGTCGCGAACGCCTTGAAGATCGGCGCGGCGATCGTGCCGCCCTGCGCATAGCCGCCCAGGTTCGCGGGCTTGTCATAGCCGAGATAGAGACCCGCGATCATCTGCGGCGTGCCGCCGACGAACCACACGTCGGTCGGCCCGGATGAAGTGCCCGTCTTGCCCATGATCGGCCGGCCGAGATCGCGCAGGATCGTCGCGGTGCCGCGCTGGATGACGCCCTCCATGACGTGCGTCATCTGATAGGCGCTGACCGGATCGACGATCTGGCGCGCGCGGACGCGCGGGCGCGGCATCGGCTTGCCGTCCCAATCGGGCATGTTGCACCGCTCGCACGCGCGCCAGCGCTCGGGCCAGATCACGTCGCCCTTCCGGTTCTGGACGAAGTCGATGACGCTGGGCGTCAGCGCACGGCCGTTGTTGGCGAGGATCGAATAAGCGTTGACCATCCGCTGCACCGTCGTCTCGCCCGCGCCGAGCGCGAAGGAGAGATAGGGGGCGTACTTCGTGTCGCTGACGCCGATGCGCTGCATCAGCCCGACCACCTTGTCCATGCCGGTACGGTTCGCCGCCTGCACGGTCATCAGGTTGCGCGACTGCTCCAGGCCCCAGCGGATCGTGTGCGGCCCCGCGCCGCGCGAATTGCCGAAGTTGCGGAAGCATTTGTTGCCCAGCCGCGCACCCTGATAGACGCAGAACGGCCCGTCGACGATGATGGTCGAGGGGCTCATCCCGTTCTCGAACGCGGCGGTATAGACGACCGGCTTGATGGTCGAACCGGGCTGGCGCATCGCCTGCGTCGCGCGATTGAAGCTGTCGATGCGCGCGTCGAAGCCGCCCTGCATGGCAAGGATGCGGCCCGTGCGCGGATCCTCGACCACCATGCCGCCCGACACCCGGGGGATACTGCGCAAAACCCAGCGGCCATTGTCGGGCGCGACCGCGACGACGTCGCCGGCCTTCAGCGCGGCGAACGCGGTGCCGCCCTTGCTGCGCACCGGCATCTGCGCGCCCCAGCGTGGCATCTCGCCGGTCGTGCCGTCGGCAAAGCCGATCTCGGCACTGTCGCTGCCCTTCGACACGACGACGCCGACGCGCCAATTCTCGAAATCGAGCGCCATGTTGCTCGCCGCCAGCGGCCCGCGCCAGCCATCGGCGATGTCGAGCGTCTTGAGCGGCCCCGACCAGCCGCGCCCCGAATCGAAGCGGAGCAGGCCGCGGCGGAGCGCATCGGTCGCATATTCCTGCACCTTGGGATCGAGCGACGTGCGCACCCACAGACCGCCGTCATAGACGCTGAACGGCCCTTCCGCCGCCTTCTCGCCATAGCGGTCGATCAGCTGGCGGCGCACTTCTTCAACGAAATAGCCTGCGTTCGACTGGAGCGTCACCGACCGCTGGTCGACCAGGCCCAGCGGCTCGCCGATCGCCGACTGGTACTGGCGCTGGTTGATGAAGCCGTTGCGCAGCATCCCCGACAGCACCCAGTTGCGCCGCTCCAGCGCGCGATCGGCATTGGCCGCGCGGCCATAGCTTTCGGGCGCCTTGGGCAGCGTCGCAAGGAACGCCATCTCGGGCAGCGAGAGCCGGTCGACATCCTTGTCGAAATAGGCGCGCGCCGCGGCCTGCACGCCGAAGCTGCGCCGGCCCATCGGAATGCCGTTGAGATAGAGCTCGAGGATCTGCTGCTTGGTCAGCGCATCCTCGATCCGCCACGCCAGGATCATCTCGCGGATCTTGCGCGTCGGCGAATATTCGTTGCCGATCAGCAGGTTCTTGGCGACCTGCTGGGTGATCGTGGAGCCGCCGCGCGCACGCTCGCCCGACCCCATCTTGCTGACATAATCGACCACCGCGCCGGCAAAGCCCGGAAAGTCGACGCCGTGATGCTCGAAGAAGGTGCGATCTTCGGCCGCGAGGAACGCGCGGACGAGGAGCGGGGGGAACTCGGCATAGTCGAGCTCGACGCGGCGCTCGCGCGCATAGCTGTGGATCGGGGTGCCGTCGGCGGAGCGCACGCTGGTGGGCAGCGGCGGCTCATAGGCCTTGAGCGCATCGACGCTGGGCAGGTCGCGCGCAAACACCAGCCAGCCGACGACGACGCCCAGCCCGCTCAGCAGCGCCAGGATCGCCGGCAGCCGGAACCACCAGCGCCGCCGCACCCGCGCGAAGCGCGCGCCAAAGCCCTCGCCCTCTCCGCGCTGGAGCGTGAAATTGACATTGTTCGCGTCTGCATCCGCCATCGGACGCGCGGTTTAGACGAAGGGGCGCCGCTTGGAAATGCCGCCGCGACGGGTAGATCCCACCGACGTCATCCCGGACTTGATCCGGGATCCCGCTTCTTCTCAGCCGGACCATGCCCCACCCACTTCGTCACCTCGGACTTGTTCCGGGGTCCACCTCACCGCGTACTCAGCGGCGGCTTGGCTTGCGGCACGGTGGACCCCGGAACAGGTCCGGGGTGACGATTGGGGAAGGCCGGCCCCTTACCGGGACGCCATCCGCCGCGCGAAATACACCTCGGTCGCCCGCGCGACGCTCTCCGCCACCTTCTTGCGCCCGTCGCGTGAGCCCAGGAACTCGGCATCGTCCTTGTTCGAGATATAGCCCGTCTCGAACAGGATCGACGGCATGTCGGGCGCCTTCAGCACCACCAGGCTCGCCATCCGGTGAAAATTGTCCTTGGTCGGCATCAGCGGCTTGGCCTCCCGGCCGAGCAGCCGCGCGAAGCTCGCCGAGCGGTTCATCGTCTCGCGCTGGGCAAGGTCGATCAGCAGCGAGGAGATGTCGGTGGTCTGGTCGCCCAGGTTGATGCCGGCGATGATGTCCGCCTTGTTCTCGCGCGCCGCCAGTCGCGCGGCTTCCTTGTCGGACGCGACTTCGGACAGCGTATAGGCGGTGGCGCCGGTCGCCTCCGGATTGCCCGCACTGTCGCAATGGATCGAGATGAACAGGTCCGCCTTCAGCCGCCGGGCGATGCCATAGCGTTCCTGAAGGATCAGGAACCGGTCGTCCTCGCGCGTCAGCGCGACCCGGACCCGGCCGCTTTCCAGCAGCCGCTCCTTGATCGCCAGCGCGGTCTTGAGCGTCACGTCCTTCTCGCGCAGCCCCGCCTCGCCGTTGAGCGCGCCGGGATCCTTGCCGCCATGGCCTGCGTCTATCACCACCAGCGGACGGCTGTCGTCGTCGCCATAGACGCGCGGCAGCGCCGGGGCACGGCGCGCGGTCGGCACCGGCAGGCTGACGCGGCTGCCGCCCGGCACGCTCGGCCGGCGCGCCATGTCGAAGCCGGTCAGGCTCAGCCGCCCCGCCCCCGCCGCGCGCGCGAACCGCGCATCGTCGACGCGGGTGAGGACGAGCGTCAGCTTGCCCGTCGCCGCATCGAAGCGCCCCTCGCGCACGATCGCCGGGCGGTCGAGGTCGAACACCAGCCGCGCGCCGCCACCGGTCGCGCCCTGGCGCACGCGCGCCACCGGCCCGCCGGGCTCGACGCGCGCGCCGGGCTTGGCGCCGGCGATGTCCAGCGCGATCCGGCGCGGCTCGTCGAGGATGAAGGTCGAGGCGCCGGCGACCGCGCCGTCCAGCGTCACGGTGATCGCATCGTCGGCCACGCGAACCTCCGCCACGTCGCCCGCGAAAGCGGGAACGCCGCCCAGCCAGGCGGCGAGAAGCGCGAGGATCCACGACACCCGGCCGCTATGCCGCGCACCCCGCGCGGCGGTAAAGTCAAAACGCATAAGCCCTGTTTGCCCCAAAGCGTATGTCGACCGACTAGGACCGCACCACTTTGAACGCGGTGAAAGGCTGCGGTTAACGCGTCGTTCGGCACGAATTTGCCGGCCGGGCGGCAGGAAAGCGCCGGTTGAAGCGGACGGGCGCTGATGCTAGGTCAACGCGACCGGTCCCGGCGCGTCGATGTTTGACGCTTTGCCGCACCGGGACATTCGCATGGGGCCGGCGTGATCGACAGGCCCCGGGCGCCTACAGGTTGACGCTGCAATGAGGCTTGTTTTCGTCCATCGCCACATCGCCGCCCCCACGGGCGGGCGCGTGGCCGGGACGACGCTGCCGGGCGAACGCCCCGGCCAAGCCACTGCGGCAGAGGCATTTTATCCACATCGAATGGTCGGCGCCGGCTCTCGCGCGCCGATCAATCCATCGCATCGGCGCCCCGCCGGCCTTGCGCCGCCGCCCGCGCCGCGGAGAGTTTTGAATGGCAACACGCATGTTGATCGACGCACGGCACCGGGAGGAAACCCGCGTCGCCGTCGTCCAGGGTAACCGGATCGAGGAGTTCGATTTCGAATCGGCCGAGCGCAAGCAGCTCAAGGGCAATATCTATCTCGCCAAGGTGACTCGCGTCGAACCGTCGCTTCAGGCGGCGTTCGTCGATTATGGTGGCAATCGCCACGGCTTCCTCGCCTTCTCGGAAATCCACCCGGACTATTACCAGATCCCCAAGGAGGATCGCGACGCGCTGCTCGCCGAAGAGGCCGAGCATGCCGCCGAGGAAGCCGCGCTGCGCGCCGCCGAGGATCATGACGACGACGAGGACGGCGACGTCGAGGTCGTCGAGCGTCCCAGCGACGACGAGGAAGAGGCCGAGCATGAGGGCGGCGAAGAGGGCGGTGCCGCCCCGCGCCGCAAGAAGGGCAATGGCGACGACCCGGCCGAGGCGCTGCGCCAGCGCCGCATGAACCTGCGCCGCCGCTACAAGATCCAGGACGTGATCCGCCGCCGTCAGGTGCTGCTGGTCCAGGTCGTCAAGGAAGAGCGCGGCAACAAGGGTGCGGCGCTCACCACCTATCTGTCGCTCGCAGGCCGCTATTGCGTGCTCATGCCCAACACCGCGCATGGCGGCGGCATCAGCCGCAAGATCAGCTCGGCCGCCGACCGCAAGCGCCTGAAGGCGATCATGGCGGACATGAAGCTGCCGCCGACGATGGGCTGCATCGTCCGCACCGCGGGGCTTCAGCGCACCAAGACCGAGATCAAGCGCGACTTCGACTATCTCGCGCGCCTATGGGACGGCATCCGCGAGAACACGCTGAAGTCGGCGGCGCCCGCGCTCGTCTATGGCGACAGCGACCTCATCAAGCGCGCGATCCGCGATATCTACAATCGCGATATCGACGAGGTGATCGTCGAGGGTGAGGACGGCTATCGCCAGGCCAAGGAGTTCATGAAGCTCCTGATGCCGAGCCACGCCCGGCGCGTGAAGCAATATGCCGACGCGGTGCCGCTGTTCCAGCGGTTCAGCGTCGAGGATCAGCTGGCGGCGATGTACCACCCCGTCGTCCAGCTGAAGTCGGGCGGCTACCTCGTCATCAACCCGACCGAGGCGCTCGTCTCGATCGACATCAACTCTGGCCGCTCGACGCGCGAGCACAATATCGAGCAGACCGCGACCGCCACCAACCTCGAGGCGGCGCAGGAGATTGCGCGCCAGCTTCGCCTGCGCGACATGGCCGGCCTCGTCGTCATCGATTTCATCGACATGGATCATTCGTCCAACGTCCGTAAGGTCGAGAAGGCGATGAAGGAGGCGCTGAAGAACGATCGCGCCCGCATCCAGGTCGGCCGCATCAGCGCGTTCGGCCTGATGGAGATGAGCCGCCAGCGCCTGCGCACCGGCGTGCTGGAGGCATCGACGCGCACCTGCCCGCATTGCGAGGGCACAGGCCTGGTCCGCACCGCTTCGTCGGCGGGTCTGTCGGCGCTCCGCCTGATCGAGGAGGAGGCCGCGCGTGGCCGCGGATCGCAGCTCCTGCTGCGCGCCAGCCAGGAAGCCGCCTTCTACGTGCTCAACAAGAAGCGCGCCGACATCGCCGAGATCGAGGATCGCTACGGCGTGATGGTCGAGGTCGCCGCGGACGGCGAGATGGAAGGCGCGCGCATGTCGGTCGAGGCCGGCGGCCCGCCGCCCGCGCATGCGCCGCGCATCGATCCGATCCTGGTCGAGCCCGACGAACCCGAGATCGACGAGATCGAGGAAGAGTACGAGGACGAGGAAGAAGCGGTCGAGACCGCCGAGGCACCGCGCGAGCCGCGTGGCGATCGCGGCGAGCGTGGTGAGCGCGCCGAAGGCGACGAGGGCCGTGGCCGCAAGCGCCGCCGCCGGCGCGGCCGCCGCGGCCGCTCGCGCGAGGAAGGTGGCAACGACACCGGGACGGGTGAGACCGAGGGCGAGACCGACGCCGATGAGGCCGAAACCGAGGTCGCCGAGAGCGAGGACACCGGCACCGAGGCGGTCTCCGCCGACGCCCCCGAGTCCGGCGAGCGCCGCAAGCGCCGCCGCCGCCGCCGTGGCGGTCGCCGCGACGAAGTCGGCTCGACCGAGCGCGCCGACGACGGCGCCGAGGCCGAGCCCGCCGCCGAGATCGAGGAAGCCGCACCGGTCGAGGCCGAGACCGCGGTGCTCGTCGCCGACACCGCACCCGCGGAGGAAGCGCCCGCCAAGCCCAAGCGCACGCGCCGCAAGAAGGCCGATGCGGTCGAGGCGCCTGCCGACGCCGTAGCCGAGCCGGTCGAAGCCGCTGCCGAGGAGGCGCCCGCCAAGCCCAAGCGCACCCGCCGCAAGAAGGCCGACGCGGTCGAGGCCCCTGCCGAAGCTGCGGCCGAGCCGGTCGAGGCCGCCGCCGAGGAAGCGCCCGCCAAGCCCAAGCGCACGCGCCGCAAGAAGGCGGATGCGCCTGCGGAAGCTGAGACGCCGGTCGTCGCCGACGCTGCGGTCGAGGCACCGGCCGCCGACGAGGTCAGCCAGGACGTCGAGACCGTCGCCGAGGCAGCGGACGGTGAAGAAGCCGCGAGCCCGCCGCGCCGCGGTTGGTGGCAGCGAACCTTCGGCAACACCTGATCGAACGAGAGGCCGGACGAAAGTCCGGCCTCTTTCGTGTCGGCCGGCCGCTCGTCACCCCGTCGAACTGACAATTCCGCCTTCGCGGCACCGACGAACGCGGAACCCCGGCTCAAGGCCGGAGCGACAAAGCGCATGTGACTGGCGAGGCAAGAAGCGCCCCGCCCCTCACGCAACCACCCCGGCGAAGGCCGGGGTCCAGCTCCGGAACGACGGTGAGTGGCGTGTCACACCCGTAAGTGGACCCCGGCCTTGCCGGGGTGGTGGCGGGAGGCGAAGGGTTGCTCACGCCACCCGTGCTCCCGCGAAGGCGGCAGCCAAGAGCCACAAATGCCCCGCTTGATCGCCCTAGGCTCCCGCCTCCGCGAAAGCACAGCTCTAGGAACTCACCCCAGAAACGGCGCCGCCATCTCGGCCGGCACGCGCATCAGCCGCCCGCTCGCGCGCTCGATCAGCGCCCAGGTGGTCACCGCCTCCACCTTCACGCGGCCATCCTCGCCAGTAAAGCGCATGTGGCGGTTGAAGCGGGCGCCCCGCGGCGGGCTCGGCACCCAGGTCTCCGCGGTCACGCGCTCGCCCGCGCGGACGTTGCCGCGGTAATCGATCTCGTGCCGCGTCACGACCCAGAAATAGGCGTCGGCGTCGGCCGCATCGGCCACCGCATACCAGTGCGCGACGGCGACGTCCTGGATCCACCGGACCCAGACCGCATTGTTGACGTGGCCGAGCTCGTCGATGTCCTCCGGCGCCGCGACGATCGTCGCGGTGTAAGCGGGCATCAATCCGACTCGCAGGAAAGCGGCGGCTCGCCCGGCAGCGTGATCGTCGCCGCCTTGCCCTTGCCGCGAAGCTCGATCCCGTCGCCACTATAGGCGATGCCCGATCCCGACCGCTGCTGTTCCAGCGTGCCGAGCCGGCGATAGCCGCGGCGCAGCAGCATCGTCCCCGCCTGATTGTCGAACCGCGCGATCAGCCGCGCACCGTTGGTGCAGCTATAGCGCGCGGTGACGATCTCGCCCTCCGCCGGCGTCGGCGTCGGCGAGGGCACGGGATCGGAACCCGGCAGCGGCGCGGCGGGTGTCGGCGCGGGCTTGGGCAGGATCTCGGCACTGGCGATGCGCCAGCGGCGCTGCGCGGGCGTCGTGCCCTCGATATCGCCGGTGCGGTGGAGCGTGACGATGCCGCTCCGCTCGAATGCCGCGCCGTCCTCCTTCATCTTGCCGAAGACGCGGACGGGCACCTCGACATAGCGCTGACCCGCGCCCGCATCGATGCGACCGGCGGTGCCCACCTCGGCTCGGAACTCGGCAAAGCGGTCGAAGCGCTTGGCATAGTCGGCCGCGGACAGCCCCGAAGCCTCGCCATTGTCGTCCCACATCGCCCGCGCGGCGGCGAAGTCGCCCCTGGCGATGCGCGCATAATAGCCGCGGACGATCCGCGCGGCCTCGTCGCGCCCGACCTCTGGCGAGGGCGTGGCGACGGGGCGGCCGGCGGGCGGGTTGGGCGGCGCGTCGATGCCGGGAAGCGCGGCGTCTGAGGCGGCGAGGTTCGTCGCCGGCTCGGGGATGGGCGCAAGTGCCGCATTCTCGGCCAGCGCCGCTTCCTCGTTCATCGGCACGACCGCGGGGGCGTCCGACGCGGCCGTATCGTTGCCCGCTGGATCGCCGCCGCCGCCACATCCCGCCAGCATCGCCAGCGCCATCCATCCGCCCAGTCGTTTCATCGCGGACGAAGGTGCCGAAGCGCGGGCGTCGCCGTCAAGCCTGAGGGTCTGCCCTCCGGCACAACAGGGTCGTGACGGAGCGAATTTTGGCGCAGGGCCAGGAGCAAGGAGGGAGCGATGCCAAAGCATCGTGACCGACGCGCGACGCCGCCCTGCGCCAAAATCCGCCCGCCGCGAAGCGGTCGCCCGTGGAAGACCATCGAGCGTCGTCGCTTGCTTGCGGGTAGCGCAGCTACCCGGCTGCGCTGCGCTCCTCGTCGATGGTCTTCCACGGGCGATCACGATCCCTGTTGTGCCGGAGGACAGACCCTATGGCTCGATCGCCGCGCGATCGCCGTCGTCGAGGTCGTCGTCGCCGTCCTCGCTCTCCAGCGAGTCCTCGTCGAAATCGGCCTGAGCCTCGTCCTCGGCCTGATCCTCCTCGTCGAGGTCGACGTCCTCGTCCTCCTCGCCGACCTCATCGCCGCCGAGCGCGAGCTCGTCGATCGCCTCGTCCTCCTCGTCGTCGTCGCCCAGATCGGGCGCGACGTCGGTCAGGATCGTGCCGTCGCTGGGGCCGTCGCGCGTCGCCTCCAGGATCTCGGCGCGCTGGCTCTCGTCATAGCCGTCCTCGTCGAAACCGTCGTCATTGGGGCCCTGTTCGCCCACACGGTGTCCGCCCATCTGACCCTCCTTGATTGAAGCGGGTCACAAACGGGCGATCTGCCCGGCGCGTTCCGTGGTGGTTTTCGGCTTGCGTCGGTTTCGGCACCGGCCCGCTCCCCACCCCGCCCCCCATTCATGATGCCGATGGGAGGCGGGGTTGGGGAGCGGGCCGGTGCCGCGCCAAGGCTCAGTGCGGCCGGAACATGCGCCCGCGCTCGGCGATCGCGACGACGCCGAACGCGATCAGCCCCATCAGCAGGAAGCCGCTATAGAGCGGCACCGTCGTGCCATCGAACGCCTGTCCGATCGCCGCGCCGATCAGCGCGCCGCCCAGCGTCGAGACGAAGCCCTGGAAGCTGGAAGCGAGGCCCGCGATCCCGCCCATATTCTCCATCGCCATCGCCGAGAAGTTCGACGCGGCCAGCCCGAAGCACGCCATCAGCAACGCCTGAAGGACGATGAACACCGGCAGGCTCTCCAGATCGAGCAGCCCCACGCCCAGATGCACCGCCGCAACGACGATCAGCCCGGCCAGCGCACTGTGCGAGATGAGCCGCGTCCCGAAGCGCATGACGATGCGCGAGTTCATGAAGTTGGCGAGCGCCATCGTCCCCGCGACGCACGCGAACACCACCGTCAGCCACTCGGCCGCGCCGAAGATGTCGGCCATGATCTGCTGGATCGAGTTGATGAACCCGAACAGCCCGCCGGACAGCAGCGTTGCGCCCAGCGTGTAACCCACCGCCATCCGGTCGCGGCACACCTTGGCGAAGCCCGCCAGGACATGGCCGGGGCGCAGCGGATTGCGCTGTGACGGGTCGAGCGTCTCCGGCATCCGCAGCCAGAACCAGGCGAGGACGAGGCCGGCGACCGTCGCGATGCCGACGAAGATCCAGCGCCACGGCGCGAACAGCAGCACGATCTGTCCAAAGGCGGGCGCGAGCACCGGCGCCGCCATGAAGACGACGAAGACCAGGCTCATCACCCGCGCCATCGGTCGGCCCGAGAAGCAGTCGCGCACCATCGCCACCGTGACGACGCGCGCGCCAGCGACCGCCATCCCGGCGACGAAGCGCGCGACCAGCAACAGCGTGAAGCTGCCCGCCGCCGCCGCCGCCAGGTTGGTCGCGACCGCGATCAAGAGCGACACGCCCAGGATCGGCCGCCGCCCGAACCGGTCGGACAGCGGCCCGTGCGCCAGCTGCGCGACCGCGAAACCGATCAGGAAGCTGGTGATGACGAACTGTCGATCGTTGGGATTGGCAACGCCCAGACTGTCGCCGATCGCAGGCAGCGCGGGCAGCATCGAATCGATGCCGAGCGCGGTCAGCGCCATCAGCGCGGCCGCCAGCGCCACGAACTCGCCGAACGGGATCGGCGCGCGGTCGATCGACGCGGAGGTGGTCGGCTGGTCCATCGGGCTCCTTTAGCGCGCAAAATGATGGGGTCACGCCGAATGTTGTCCGGCCAAACGAACCGCGCCGCGGGTTGCAGGAGACCCGAGCGCCGCCCTATCTTGGCCGGCAGCAACTGCCATCAGGACAAGGTCGTTCCATGCTCGACACGCCGCTCGCCGATATCCGGCCCGTCTCGCTCGCCGACCAGGCGCAAGACCCCGACGCCTTCGCGCGCGACTTCGGCGAGGCGTTCCGGCGATATGGCTTTGCGATCGTGCGCGACCACGGCATCGATGAAGCGCTGATCGCCCGCGCCTGGGCGATGACGGAGGCGCTGTTCGCGCTGCCCGAGGACCAGAAGCGCGGCTGGCACGTCCCCGGCGGTGGCGGCGCGCGCGGCTATACGCCGTTCAAGACGGAGATCGCCAAGGGCGCGAGCCATGTCGACCTCAAGGAGTTCTGGCATGTCGGCCGCGAGCTGCCCGAGGGGCATCGCTTCGCCGCGGTGATGTCGCCCAACATCTGGCCCGACGTGCCGGAAGGATTCCGCGACACCTTCATCGAGCTCTTCGCCGCGTTTGATCGGGCGGGCGACCGGCTGCTGTCGGCGATCGCGCGCTATCTCGATCTCGCGCCCGATTGGTTCGAGCCGGCGGTCCGGGACGGCAACTCGGTCCTCCGCCTCCTCCACTATCCGCCGGTGACGGAGGATGCGCCCAATGTCCGCGCCGGCGCGCATGAGGACATCAACCTCATCACGCTGCTGCTCGGCGCCGAGGAAGCGGGGCTGGAACTGCTCGACCGCGACGGCCGCTGGCTGCCGGTCAAGCCGCCTGAGGGGGCGATGGTCGTCAATGTCGGCGACATGCTCCAGCGGCTGACCAACCACGTCCTGCCCTCGACCACGCACCGCGTCGTCAATCCGCCGGTCGAGCGGCGCGGCCATTCGCGCTATTCGATGCCCTTCTTCCTCCATCCCGCGCCCGACTTCGTCATCAAGACGCTGTCCGGCTGCGTCACGGAGGATCGCCCCAACCGCTATCCCGAGCCGATCACCGCACACGACTATCTGCACGAGCGGCTGGTGGAGATCGGCCTCATCAAGAAGTAGGCGTTCTAGGCCTCTCTTCAGCTATTCTTCGTCACCCCGGACTTGTTCCGGGGTCCACCGTCCCGCATGAGCCGCGCTGGCTGCTCGCGCGGCACGGTGGATGCCGGAACGAGTCCGGCATGACGATAAGGATAGTTCGATGACCCAACCGCTCCGCGTCGCGATCGCCGGCCTCGGCACCGTCGGAGCGGGCGTCATTCGGCTGATCGACGCCAATACCGCGCTGATCGAGCGGCGCGCAGGGCGCCCGATCGAGATCGTCGCCGTGTCCGCCCGCGATCGCGCCAAGGATCGCGGCGTCGACATCGGCCGCTTCGACTGGATCGACGATCCCGTCGCGCTCGGCCGTCATGACGGCGCCGATGTGGTCGTCGAGCTGATCGGCGGCTCCGACGGTCCGGCGCTCGCGCTCGCGCGCACCAGCTTCGGCGCGGGCAAGAGCTTCGTCACCGCCAACAAGGCGATGATCGCGCATCACGGCCTGGAGCTCGCGCGCGCTGCCGAGGATGCGGATGTCGCGCTCAAGTTCGAGGCCGCGGTCGCGGGCGGCGTGCCCGTCATCAAGGGCCTTCGCGAGGGCGCCGCCGCGAACGAGATCGCGCGCGTCTATGGCATCCTCAACGGCACCTGCAATTTCATCCTCAGCCGGATGGAGGCGGAAGGCCGCGACTTCGCCGACGTGCTGGCCGAAGCGCAGGCAAAGGGGTTCGCCGAGGCCGATCCCTCGTTCGACATCGACGGCGTCGATGCCGCGCACAAGCTGTCGATCCTCGCCAGCCTTGCCTTCGGCACCAGCCCGTCGTTCGGCGACGTGCGCGTGACCGGCATCCGCCACGTCATCGCCGCCGACATCGCCGAAGCGGCGGCGCTCGGTTATCGCGTGCGGCTGCTCGGGCTGGCGGAGGCCGGCGCGCAGGGACTGTTCCAGCGCGTCCACCCGCACCTCGTCCCCGTCGACCATCCGCTCGCGCACGTCACCGGCGCTACGAACGCCGTGGTGGCGGAGGGCAATTTCGTCGGCCGCTTGCTGTTCCAGGGCGCAGGCGCGGGCGACGGCCCGACCGCGAGCGCGGTCGTCGCCGACCTGATCGACATCGCCCGCGGCGAGTTCGGTCCGGCCTACGCGATGCCGTCCGCCAGCCTCGCCGCCCAGCCCGCCGCCGATCCGGGCGAGCGCCGCGGCCGCGCCTATCTTCGCTTCGCCGTCGTCGACAAGGTCGGCGTCCTGGCAGAGATCGCCGCGGCGATGCGCGATGCCGGCGTCTCGATCGAAAGCCTGATCCAGCGCGGCGCCGTCGCCGACAGCGGCGTGATCGTCACGATCGTCACTCATGAGGGCCCGGAGCGCTGCGTTGCGCAGGCGCTCGACAAGCTGCGCGGCTCGCCCAGCCTCGTCGGCCAACCGATGTGGATGCATATCCTCCAGTAAGCGATTGCAGGCGGCGGGGGCGTGGCGCGGCCGAACGCGGCGCATTGACCATGAACCCCGGCTAACCTTCATCATTGACTTAACATTTGCATGCGCCTCCTAGTCACGGCTGGAGGGGTAAACAGAATGACGGCGGCCGAGCCGAGATCAGCGCCGACCCAAGCGCCCGCCCGCTCGCTGGCGCTGTTCGCGCTGCTGGGCGTCTGCGCGGGGCTGCCCTTCTATCTCTTCTCGACGATCCTCTCGCTGCGGCTGGCGCAGAGCGGCGTGCCGCTGACGCTGATCGGCTTCTTCGCCTGGGTCGCGCTGCTGCCGACGTTCAAGTTCCTGTGGGCGCCGATCGTCGATCGCGTCGGCGTTCCGGGCTTCGCGCGCTTCTACGGTCGGCGGCGAAGCTGGGTTCTCGCCTCCCAGATCGGCATCGTCGCGGCGATCGTAGGCCTCGCGCTGACCGACCCCGCACGCAGCCTTGCCGCGACGGCGCTGTGGGCGCTCGTCCTCGCCTTCTGGACGACAATGCTGGAGATCGCGGTCGACGGTTGGCGCATCGGCCTCGCGCCCGATGCCGCTACACAGGGTCCGCTCGTCGCCGCCAATATCTGGGGCTATCGCAGCGCGATGGTCGCGGCGGGGTCGGGCGTGCTGCTCGTCGCCGACGCGGCGGGGTGGCAGGCGGGCTATCTGGTCGTCGCCGCGATCGCCGCGCTCGCGCTTCCCGCCATCGCCGCGACGCCGCGCGAAGCCGACGGTCGCGGCGCGCGCTGGCCGGCGATCGGGGTCGGCATTGCCGCCAGCGCCGCGCTGTTCGCAGCCATCCTCGTCGTCTTCGCGGCGATCGGCAGGGCGCTGCTCGCGATCGCCGATGCCGCGGGGATCGATGCCGGCGCCAATGTCGCGACCTGGGTCGCGATCGTCGCCCTCCTCCCCTTCGTGCTGCTCGCCGCGGCGATCCCCGCGATCCGCCGCCTGCCCCCGCAAGCGTTCGCCGCGCGTTCGGGGGCGGTGAGGCCCTATCTCGACTTCGTCTGGCGCTATGGCTTCGCGGCGCTCGCGATCCTGGGCTTCGTCGCGCTCTATCGCATGGGCGACGTGCTCGCGCTCACGCTGTCTAAGCCGTTCGTCAACACGCTCGGCTACTCGCTTCGCAGCATCGGCATCGCCGACGGCGTCGTCGCGCTGGCCGCGAGCATGGCGGGCGTGGCGCTTGGCGGATGGCTTGCCGCACGCTGGCCGGCCTCGTGGACGCTCGGCCTCGGCGCGCTGCTCGCCGCGTTCGGCAACTTCGCCTTCGTCTGGCTGGGCAGCCGCAACGCCGATGTCGGCGCGCTCTGGGCGGCGACCGCCGCCGACCAGTTCGGCAACGGCTTGGCCGGCGCGGTGTTCGTCGTCTATCTCTCGCTGCTCGTGAACCCGGCCTTCGCCGCCTCGCAATATGCGCTGCTGTCGGGCTTCGCCTTCCTCTTGCCGCGGCTGATCGGCGGCGGCGCAGGCGCCATCGCGGAGGCGATCGGCTATCCCGGTTTCTTCGCGCTGTCGGGCGCGCTCAGCCTCGCTGCGCTCCTGCTGCTCCCCCTGGTCGTCAGCGCCCGCCCGCGCGAGGCGCTGGCATGAGCCGGCTGTCCGCCGTCGCCGACGCCGCCTTTGCGCCCGCCGCGCGCGCCGTCGCCGCGCGGCGCATCCCCGGCGCAACGCTCGGCCTCGTCACCGCCGATGGCGAGCGCGCGCTCGTCTCGACCGGGCATGCCCAGATCGAGCCGCTGCGTGAGCCGCTGACGCTCGGCCACTGGTTCGACCTCGCCTCGCTGACCAAGGTCATTGCCACGACCCCCGCGATCCTGCGCCTCGCCGATCAGGGCAGGCTCGACCTCGACCGGCCGATCGCCGACGCGATCCCGGACCTGCGCCAGTACGACGTCGCGCACGCGCGCGAGCGGCGCATCACCTTTCGAGAGGCGCTGTCGCATCAGACCCATCTGCCCGCGGTCGAGCCCATCTATACCTATGGCGACGATCCGCGCCGCCTCCGCGCCTTCGTGCTCCAGCGCGAGTGGCGCGCGGGGCCGCCGGTTTATTCGGACATCAACTTCATCCTGCTCGGCATCGCGATCGAGCGGCTGACCGGCCGCCCGCTCGATCACCTGCCGATGGCCGAGGGGCTCGCCTGGCGCCCCGATCCCGCGATGAGCGTCGCGACCGAGCGGTGCATGTGGCGCGAGCGCGTGCTGAAGGGCGAGGTGCATGACGAGAATGCCGCCGCGCTCGGCGGCGCGGCCGGCCATGCCGGGCTGTTCGGGACCGTCGACGGCGTGCTCGACTTCGCGCTGGGGTTGCTGGGCGGCAGCGGCGCGTCGGCGGCGGCGTTGACCGCGATGCGCGAGCGTGCCTCGCCCACGCGTACCTGCGGGTGGGAGCGCCGCGTGCCCGGTTGGCCCGGCGGCGACGCATGCGACGACACGACGATCGGGCATACCGGCTTCACCGGCACCGGCCTGTGGCTCGACTTCGAGCGCGGGTTTGCCTGGACGCTCCTCACCAACCGTGTCCACCCGAGCCGCCACTCAGACAGCGGCATCGCCGCGCTTCGCCGCGCCACCGGCGATGCCGCCATCGGCGCCTTCGACGCGCGCTGAGCGCATCGCGAAACCACTGGCGCCCCCCGCCCCGCTTTGCTAGGCACCGCCGCCTGGCACCCGTAGCTCAGCTGGATAGAGCGCTGCCCTCCGAAGGCAGAGGTCACAGGTTCGAATCCTGTCGGGTGCGCCATCATCAGATTCCGGCTGTCAGCGCGACGACCTCGTTCGCGATCACCTGCGGGGCGGACGGCTGCGCCAACCGGTCCGGCGTCAACAGGCGGGATGCGATCACCGACGCGCCGCAGAAGTCGAAGATGCCGTCTTCGATCTGCACCCGCATCGCGTCGCGATAGCCGCGCTTGGCGTAGGTCCGCTCGTTGGCACCGGCGATCGCGACGAGGGTGACCTTCAGCCTTCCCAGACGCTTGTCGATGTGCCCGTCGGCATCCTCGTCGAACGCCCAGCCGGCGACGAACACGCGGTCGATCCATCCTTTCAGGAGCGCGGGCATCGACCACCAATAGACCGGATGGACGAGGATCAGATGGTCCGCGCAGTCGATGCGACGCTGCTCCGCGCGCACGTCGTCGGGCAGGTCGCCGGCCTGGTTGAAGGCGGCATGGTCCGCCGGCCCGAACACCGGATCGAACCCTTCCGCCGCCAGGTCCGCCAGCTCGGCATCGTGTCCAGCGGCTTGCCACGCCGCGACGATCGCCGTCGTCACCTCGCGCGTCAGCGACGATTTGGCGGGGTGGGCCATGACCACGAGCGCCTTCTGGCGCGCACGCTCCTGCACCAGCTGCGTCATGCGAGCGGCAGCGTCATCAGTTGCCCGCCCTCCTGCGCCAAACGGTCCAGATAATCGCCATGGTCGATGATCTGATAGGGGAAGAACAGCCCAGCCGGCGTTGGGGGATTGCCGTCCAGCCCGGCCAGACGTTCCAGCACCATGCTGATGCCGAGCGCGGTCAGCGGCGCCGCGCCGCCGGGATGAAAGACGGCGTGCCGGCTTCGTATCGGATCGCCGGC